>NZ_JAPSKQ010000051.1:15390-21677 GCF_031181555.1 Streptomyces sp.
GGTCGGCACCCCGCCCCGGCCTGTGACCGGCATCGGACCACCGGAGACAATGGACCCCGTGCGCTACCGCATCCTCGGCACCACGCAGGCACTCCGCCCCGACGGCAGCGCCGTCCCCGTCGGCGGGGCGCGGCTGCGCGCGCTGCTGACCGTGCTCGCCCTGCGGGCCGGCCGCGCCGTGCCCGCGCGCCTGCTGGTCGACGAGGTCTGGAACGGTGATCCGCCGGCCGACGCCACGGGGGCGCTGCAAGCCCTGGTCGGGCGGCTGCGCCGGGTGCTCGGCACGGACGCCGTGGCCTCCGCCGACGGCGGCTACCGGCTCACCGCCTCGCCCGACGACATCGACCTGCACCGCTTCGAGCGGCTGTCCGGCGAGGGTCTGCGCGCCCTGGCCGACGGGGACCCCGCCAAGGCGGGCGCCCTGCTGGACGACGCCCTCGCCCTGTGGCGCGAGCCCGTCCTCGCCGACCTCCCCGACCGGACCGCCGAGGCGGCCCGCGCCGGGGCCCGGCGCCTGGACGCGCTGCGCGCCCGCCACACCGCCGCACTCGCCCTCGGACAGGCCGAGCAGTCCCTGCCCGAGCTGACCGCCCTGTGCGACGGCCACCCCCTCGACGAGCCGCTCCAGGCCCTGCGGCTGCGCGCCCTGCGCGACACCGGCCGCACCGCCGAGGCGCTGGCCGCCTACGAGGACGTACGACGTCTGCTCGCGGACCGCCTCGGTGCCGACCCCGGCGGTGAACTCCGCGCGCTGCACGCCGAGTTGCTGAGCGACACGGCCGCCCCCGCCGCGGAGCCGCCACGGACCCCGCGGCCCGGCAACCTGCGGGCCCGGCTGACGTCCTTCGTCGGCCGGGAGGCCGACATCGAGACCATCCGCCGGGACCTGGCCGCCGCCCGGCTGGTCACCCTGCTCGGACCGGGCGGGGCCGGGAAGACCCGGCTGTCGCAGGAGGCCGCCGAGACCGTCCGGCAGGCCACCCCGGACGGCGTCTGGCTGGCGGAACTCGCCCCGGTCGACGACCCCGACGCCGTCCCCGAGGCCGTCCTCACCGCCGTCGGCGCCCGTGAGACCGTCCTGTACGGGGCCGGCGCCGAGGGCATACGGGCCGTCGCCGACCGGCACGACGACCCCGTGGACCGGCTCGCCGAGCACTGCGGCCGCCGCCGCATGCTGCTGATCCTGGACAACTGCGAGCACGTCGTCGACGCCGCCGCCCGGCTCGCCGAGGCGCTGCTCCAGCGCTGCCCCCACCTGACCGTGCTCGCCACCAGCCGCGAACCCCTCGGCGTACCGGGGGAGTTGCTGCGCCCGGTGGAGCCGCTGCCCGAGCCGGTCGCGCTGCGGCTGCTCGCCGACCGCGGCGCCGCCGCCCGCCCCGGCTTCCGTGTCGACGCCGACGAGGAAACCGCGGCGGCCTGCGCCGAGATCTGCCGCCGCCTCGACGGACTGCCGCTCGCCATCGAACTCGCCGCCGCCCGGCTGCGGATGCTCACCCCGCGCCAGATCGCCGACCGGCTCGACGACCGCTTCCGGCTGCTCACCTCCGGCAGCCGCACCGTCCGGCCCCGCCAGCAGACCCTGCGGGCCGTCGTCGACTGGTCCTGGGACCTGCTCGACGCGGACGAACGCGACGTACTGGGCCGGCTGTCGGTCTTCTCGGGCGGCTGCGACCTCGCCGCCGCCGAGGCCGTGTGCGGACCGGTCGCACTCGAGGCGCTCGGCTCCCTCGTCGACAAGTCCCTCGTGGTGGCCGCCCCTTCGGGTGACGGCGGGATGCGCTACCGGCTCCTGGAGACCGTCGCCGAGTACGCGGGCGAGCGGCTCGACGAGGCGGGGCGGCGCGCCGAGGCGGAGCGGGCGCACCTGACGTACTACCGCGAACTCGCCCGCACCACCGACCCGTTGCTGCGCGGCCCGGACCAACTCGCCGCCATCGAACGTCTGGAGCGGGAGTACGAGAACCTGCGCACGGCCCTGCGCCACGCCCTGGCCCTGCGCGACGAGCAGGAGGCGCTGTGCCTCACGCTGTCACTGGCCTGCTACTGGCAGATGCGCGATCTGCGGATCGAGGCCCGCAACTGGTGCCGCGAGGTCATGGCCCTCGGCCCCGACCCGTTCGCCGAACCGGTCCGGCGTGCCGCCCCGCTCTGGCAGCGCTGCACCGACACCCCGCCCCCGATGACCGGGGAACTCCTCGCCGAGGCCCGGCGCGGTGTGCATCTGGCCCATCTGGCCTGCATGGACACCGAGCTGGACGACTGGCATACCCCGCAGGCGCAGCACAAGCTGCGCATCATCGCCGCGACCTACGAGCCCGGCCTGCCGCAGACCTGCCGCTCGCCCGGCATGCTCTGGTCGTTCGCCGTGATGCTGACCGGCGACATGGACAAGCTGCGCACCGTCGTCGACGGAGCCGTCCGCACCTGCCGGGACACCCCCGGATTCGAGTGGGAGCTGGCCTCCAACCTCCAGATGCGCGCCAACCTGTTC
Source organism: Streptomyces sp. (assembly GCF_031181555.1). Taxonomy (GTDB): domain Bacteria; phylum Actinomycetota; class Actinomycetes; order Streptomycetales; family Streptomycetaceae; genus Streptomyces; species Streptomyces fimbriatus. The sequence continues at coordinate 17,885 of NZ_JAPSKQ010000051.1, forward strand.
GCGAACCGCGGTGACTGGGCCGGTGACGCGCGGCGGGACGCCGACGAGTCCCTGGAGATCTACCGGCGCCTCGGCGACGCCTGGGGCACCGCCGAGGCCCTCTCCGCGCGCGGCGAGGCCCGCGAACGCGGCGGTGAGTACGCGGCGGCCGCCGCCGACTACGAGGCCGCGATCGAACACGCCGAACGCCTCGGCGCCCGCGCCCAGATCGCCGTGCTCTCCGCCCGCCTGGGCAGCGTGCTGCTGGAGGCGGGGGACGCCGAGCGCGGCGAGCGGCTGCTGCGCGACGTCATCGACCACACGCGCCGCGGTCACAGCGAGGCCGTGCCCGCCGCCCGGCTCTTCCTGGCCGGCTGGCTCGGCACGACCGGGCGGACCACCGAGGCCCGGGAGCAACTGCGGGCACTGCGCGAGGAGTTCCGCATCGCGCACTACGTCGTCTTCGACGCGTTCATCCTCGGAGCCGAGGGCTGGCTGGAGGTGGCCGACGGCCACGACGAGCAGGCGCTGGTCATCATCCGTGAGGCGATCGAGCGGGCCGGTGACCCGCTGTCCGTGGCCTTCGCGCCCCACATGCGCTCGGCGTACCTCACCATGGGCGCGGCCGCCCTCGCCGGACTCGACGGCGGACACCGCGCCCGTGACGCGGCCCGCTGCCTCGGCGCCGCCGACACCGGGCTGCCGCCCGGGCACGTCCTCGCGCACACGGAGCGCGAGGTGCGCGAACGCGCCGAGCAGCGGACCCGGGCGGCGCTCGGCGACGCGGCATACGAGTCCGCGTACACGGAGGGCACGGCCCTCTCCCTGGAGAAGGCCACCACCCTGCTCTGACACACCCGGACGGGCCACGTGCCGCCCGGGCGGGGCATGCGCACCCCTGCCGGTCGTGCGGACCAGGGCGGGGCATGCGGCCCGCGTCGGTCGTGCGGACCCGGTGAGCCGCCCCCGCCGGCGGGCTTCCGCGTTCGCCGGGGAGGTCAGGTCTTCGTGCGGAACTTGTGGATCGCGATCGGTGCCATCACCGCCGTGATCCCCACCGACCAGGCCAGCGTCATCCACAGGTCCTGCGCGACCGGGCCGCCCACCATCAGCCCGCGGGCCGCGTCCGCCAGCGAGGACAGCGGGTTGTACTCGGTGAAGCCCTCCAGCCAGCCGGGCATCGACTGGGGCGGCGCGAAGATCGACGAGCCGAACTGCAGCGGCATCAGCACCAGGAAGCCCATGGCCTGCACCGACTGCGCGTTCTTCATCACCACGCCCAGCGTGAGGAAGACCCACATCAGGGCCGAACCGAACACCGCGGACAGCCCCACGGCGGCGAACAGCCCCGGCCAGTCGGTGATGTCGAAGCCGACGAGGACGCCGACGACCATGAGGATCGCCGTGGCGATCAGCATGCGCACCATCTCGACCGAGATCTTGGCGAACAGCACCGAGCCGCGGCCGATCGGCAGCGACCGGAAGCGGTCCATGACCCCGGTGTTGAAGTCCTGGTTGAAGCCGGTGCCCACCCCCTGAGCCATGTTCATGCCCATCATGGCCATCAGGCCGGGCACGATGTACTGCACGTACGCCTCCTGCCCGCCGCCCAGCGACTGCCCGATCGAGCCGCCGAAGACGTACACGAACAGCAGGGTGAAGACGATCGGGAACAGCACGGCGTCGAACATCGACTCCGGGTCCTGCCGGATCCACAGCAGGTTGCGGCGCACCAGCGCGCCCGTGTGGCGCAGATGACCGCGCAGCGGGATGCGCGCGTCCGTGCGGAGGTCACTGGTCAGGGTGGTGGCGCTCATACGGCGACCTCCTCGCGTGCGTCGACGGGCACGGTGTCCTGCGGGGCACTGGCGCGGTGGCCGGTGAGGGACAGGAACACCTCGTCCAGGCTGGGCAGTTCGGTGGTGAGGGAGCTGAGGGTGATTCCGCGCGCGGTGACCGCGCCGACCACGGCGGTCAGCTGCTCGTCGCTGAGGATCGGCACGAGGACGGCCTCCCGCCCGGCGTCCACGGTGGCGCCGGCCGGTCCGGTGATGCCCAGCTCGTCGAGGGCGCCGGCCAGCGGGCGCAGCCGGCTCGGGTCGGCCGGGCGGATCCGCAGCGTACGGCCGCCCACCTTGGCCTTCAGTTCCTCGATGCCGCCGCTCGCGATGACCTTGCCGCGGTCCACGACGGTCAGCTCGGAGGCGAGCTGCTCGGCCTCCTCCATGTACTGGGTGGTCAGCAGGACGGTGACACCGTCCCCGACCAGCCGTTCGACCTCGTCCCACACCTCGTTGCGGGTCCGGGGGTCCAGTCCGGTGGTCGGCTCGTCCAGGTACAGCACGGCCGGCCGGCCGATCATCGAGGCGGCCAGGTCGAGCCGGCGCCGCATACCGCCGGAGTACGTGGCCGCGGGGCGCCGGGCCGCCTCGGTGAGCGAGAAGCGCTCGAGGAGCTCGTCGGCGCGGGCCCGGGCCTGCTTGCGGGGCAGGTCGAGCAGCCGGCCGATGAGGTACAGGTTCTCCCAGCCGGAGAGCTTCTCGTCCACGGAGGCGTACTGCCCGGTCAGCCCGATCACCCGGCGCAGCTGACGCGGCTGGCGGACCACGTCGTACCCGGCGACGGTGGCCTGTCCCGCGGTCGGGGCGAGGAGGGTGGACAGGATCCGCACGAGGGTGGTCTTGCCGGCCCCGTTCGGCCCGAGCACCCCCATCACGGTGCCCTCGCGCACGTCCAGGTCGACGCCGTCCAGCGCCCTGGTCTCGCCGTAGTGCTTGACCAGCCCCCGCACGGTGACGGCGCTGCCCGTGCCGCCGGTTTGCTTGTCTGTTCGCGTCATGGCACCGACGTTGTCAGCCGCCACCGACAAACCACCGACAGCCCGCCGACAACCGGGGCGGCCCGGCGGCCGGGCCGCACGGGCACGGGCCCCTGCTCAGCGTTGACCGACAGCGCCCGTGCCCGGCCGCGCGGCACCGCGCGAGCGGGTCCTCAGGACTTGTCCTGCTTGGCCTTCTTCTTCTTCAGCCGCCGCCGCTGCCGCGGGGTGACCTCCTTGCGACCGGACTGCCGCAGATACGCGTCCTTGCGGTGATCGTTGTTCACGGTGTCCCCTCGGGCGCTGCCGGTTCGTGGGCGGGTGAAGGGCCGCGGCCGTCCGCCGGCCGGCACACCCCGGGCGACACGGTCGGGGAACCGGCCGTGATCCGTGGTGCAACCTCGGGCCCTTCGGCGTGGCGGAGGCGTCAGGCGTTGGGATCCGCCAGGCTGATGTCGCCCAGCGCGGAGTCGGGGTCGCGTTCGACGGCGAGGTCTCCGAGGGAGACGATCCCGACCACGCGGTCGCGGTCGACCACCGGCAGACGGCGGACCGCCTTGCTGCGCATCAGCTCGACGGCCCGGTCGACCGGGTCGTCGGGGGAGACCGTGACCACCTCCGCGCTGCAGGCTTCCTGCACGCGCCTGTCCGTGACGTCACCGCCCTCGGCCAGGACCCGCACGGTCAGGTCCCGGTCGGTCACCAGCCCGCGCAGACGGCCGTCCTCCGCCACCACGACCGCTCCGATGTCCTCGTCCCGCATACGGCGGGCGACCTCGACGACAGAGGCCTGGGGACTGACTTCGACCGGTGGAGCGGTCATCACTTGCCGCACCGTCTGTGCCATGTTCAACCTCCGGAAGACCTTGTGCCGGGTGCGCCGATCCGCCGCACCACCGTGGGTTAAGGGGCGATTACAGTCTGCTGCGTACGGGTGCGCGCCGCACCCGGAGATCGCCGGGCCGGACACCCCGGACGTCCGCGGCGACCGCGTCC
>NZ_JAPSKQ010000051.1:21777-36720 GCF_031181555.1 Streptomyces sp.
GGCCTCCAGGGAACCTCTGGGGGCCACCGGGGACCCTCAGGGGACACGGTGCCGGGCGCGCAAGACGGCCGGCCCCGCCGACGGGGGAGGATCGGCGGGGCCGGCTGTCGTACCGCGATGGCTCAGTGGACGGAGTGCTCCTCCTGCGGGAACGTTCCGCCGACGACGTCCTCGGCGAAGGCCTTCGCCGCGCCGCTCATGACCTCACGCAGGTTCGCGTACTGCTTCACGAACTTCGGCACCCGGCCGCCGGTCAGCCCCAGCATGTCGGTCCACACCAGCACCTGCGCGTCCGTCTGAGGTCCCGCGCCGATGCCGACCGTCGGGATGTGCAGCGTCCGGGTCACCTCGGCGGCCAGCTCGGCCGGCACCAGCTCCAGGACCACCGCGAAGGCGCCCGCGTCCTGGACGGCCTTGGCGTCCCGCAGCAGCTGCTGGGCGGCCTCCTCGCCGCGGCCCTGCACGCGGTAGCCCATGGCGTTCACGGACTGCGGGGTCAGCCCGATGTGCGCCATCACCGGGATGCCGGACTCCACCAGCAGCTCGATCTGCCGGTGCGAGCGCTCGCCGCCCTCCAGCTTGACGGCGCCGACCCCGGCCTCCTTCACCAGCCGGGTCGCCGAGCGCAGCGCCTGCACCGGGCCCTCCTGGTACGAGCCGAACGGCAGGTCGCCCACGATCAGGGCGCGGCTGGTGCCGCGCACCACCGCGGCGGACAGCATGGTCATCTCGTCGAGGGTGACGGGCACGGTGGTGTCGTACCCGAGGTGACAGTTGCCCGCCGAGTCGCCGACGAGCATCACCGGGATGCCGGCCTCGTCGAAGACGGACGCGGTCATCGCGTCGTAGGCGGTGAGCATGGGCCACTTCTCGCCGCGCTCCTTGGCGGCGGCGATGTCGCGGACGGTGATGCGGCGCGTGCCCTTGCCCCCGTAAAGCGCCTTGCTGCCGTCGGGGGAGGACGACTTCGCAGTCTGGGCAGCCGAAAGCTGCGTCATGGCAACGGCTCCTAACACGTCATCTCGAGGCGCCCTGACGGCGTCCCCGGACCACGTCCATGGTGGCACCTCGGCCCGGCCCACGGCCAGAGGACCCCCGTGTGAGTTCCTCCCCGCACACCGCCCGTGGGCCGGCCACCGCCGCCCCTCCCCGAACGCGGCCGGAACGGTCGCGGCGCACGGGCAGGATCTCGGCGAAGGAGTACCGATACGGGAGAAGAGTGCCGGTACGAGAAAAAGGTACCGATACGAGACGGTTTCGTATCGAAAATCACTAGGCTGGGCCGCATGACCACTCCTGCCGCCCCCGCCCGCCGAGTTCCGGAAGCCGTGCACCGGCGCCGCTGGGTGATCCTCGGCGTCCTGATGCTGAGCCTGCTGATCGTCGTCCTGGACAACTCGATCCTGAACGTCGCCATCAAGACGATCTCCACCCCCGCCCCCACCGGTCTGGGCGCCACGCAGAGCGAGCTGGAATGGGCGATCAACTCCTACACGCTCGTCTTCGCGGGCCTGCTGTTCACCGCGGGACTGCTGGGCGACCGGCTCGGCCGCAAGAAGGTGCTGATCGGCGGTCTCGCCGTGTTCGGCATCGGCTCGGCACTCGCCGCGTTCTCCGGCTCCCCGGCCGAACTGATCGGTTTCCGCGCGGTGATGGGGCTGGGCGCCGCGTTCGTCATGCCGGCCACCCTGGCCGTCCTGATGAACGTCTTCGAACGCGACGAGCAGCCGAAGGCCATCGGCATCTGGACCGGCGGCGTGGGGCTCGCCATCGCCATCGGCCCGATCACCGGCGGCGTCCTGCTGGACCACTTCTGGTGGGGCTCGGTCTTCCTCGTCAACGTGCCCATCGTGCTGTTCGCCGTCGCCCTGATGCTCTGGCTGGTGCCCGACTCGCGCGACCCGAAGCCCGGCCGGATCGACCCCCTCGGCGTCGTCCTGTCCGTGACCGGCCTGGTCCTGCTGGTCTACGGCATCATCAAGGGCGGCCGGCTCGCCGACTTCACCGACGCCACGGTGCTGTCGACCGTCGGCGCCGGTCTCGCCGTACTCGCCGTCTTCGTGGTGGTCGAGAAGCGCAGCGACCACCCGTCCATCGACGTCACGTACTTCAGGAGCAAGGTCTTCTCCGCCGCGATCGCCGCGGTCGCGCTGGTCTTCTTCGCGCTGATGGGCGTGACGTTCTTCGCCGTCTTCTACATCCAGAGCGTGCGCGGTTACTCGCCGCTGGACACCGGTCTGCTGCTGCTGCCGCTGGCCGCCACGCAGATGATCTTCGCGCCGCGGGCCCGGCTGCTGGTGGACCGCTTCGGCCACCGGGCCACCACCACCGGCGGCCTGGTGATGCTGGCGGCGACGCTGGCCGCGTTCGCCCTGCTGGACGCGGACACGCCGATCTGGTTCCTCGAGGTCGTCTTCTTCCTGATGGGCACCGGCATGGCGCACGTCATGACACCGGTCAGCGTCGTCATCATGCAGGCCCTGCCCCGCGAGAAGGCCGGTTCGGCCTCCGCGCTCAGCAACACCTTCCGCCAGGTCGGCGGCGCCCTCGGCATCGCCGTCCTCGGCTCGGTGCTGTCCGCGGCCTACCGCACCGACATCGAGGACGAGCTCGGCCTGCTGCCGCCCGGCGCGCGCCACGCCGCCGGCGAGTCCATCGAGGCCACCCTGGCGGCGGCGGACCGGCTGGGCGCGCGCGGTGAAGCACTGGTCGGCGAGGCGGGCGACGCGTTCCTGCACGCCATGCACGTCACGGCCCTGTGGGGAGCGGGCGTCGCCGTGGCCGGTGCGATCGTCACCGCCCTGTTCCTGCCCGGCCGCACCCCGGCGTCCGAAGGAGGGGACCGGAACCAGGAGTTGGCGCCGGCGGCGGAGCGGTGACCCCTGCCCGGTGGGCCGTTCCCGCCGGGCGCCGGGGAGAACCACCCCGGTCCACGACAAGGAGGCAGCGACGTGAGTCCGGCCGGCACCGGCTCCCGGCAGGACGGTCCCGCACGGGGCCGCCCCCGCAGCGAGGCCGTCGAACGCGCCGTCATCGAGGGCGTGATGAAGCTCCTGGAGGACGGCGTGCCCCTCGCGGAGCTCTCCATCGAGCGCATCGCCCGCACCGCCGGCGTCGGCAAGGCCACCGTCTACCGCCGCTGGAGCGGCAAGGAGGAACTCTTCGTCGACGTCGTGCGCGCCGCCGAACCCCCGGACCCCGAACTCCCCGGCACCTCCCTGCGCGACGACCTCGTCGTCCTCCTGGAATCCCTGCGCCGGCGCGGCCTGGCCGACAGGACGTCGGCCATCCTGCACCACGTGCGCGCCCAGATGAGGAGCAGCCCGAAGCTCTGGGCCGCCTACCACGACACCGTCGTCCTGCCGCGCCGCACACTCGGCCTGGAGATACTGCGCCGGGGCCGGGACAACGGCGAACTGCGCGCCGACGTCGACATGGAGCTGCTCAACGACATCGTCGTCGGCCCCCTCCTCGTCCGCACCGTCCTGCGCCCCGACGCCGACCTGCCGGACGACCTCGCCGAACGGGTCGTCGACGTCCTGCTCCAGGGCCTGCGCCCCCTCGGCCCGAGGCCGTAGGAGACGGAAGCCGGCGGCCACCCCGATGTGCGCGTTTCGTCACAGAGGGCGCTTTCCGTGCCCCCGCCCGGAACTCCTCGGGCGGCCCCGCACGTCCTCGCCCCCGTACGGCCGTCGACGGACGGCAGGAAAGGAACCGATCATCCCCTAGGGTCGTACGGACACGGGGAGACGGTGTGCACGGCAGGTTGTGAGGCGACGGTATGGCGCAGCAGGCGTACATGACGGAGACGGACACCGGCGGCTCGGGGCCCGAGCGCCGGACAACCCGGCTTCAGCGCCTGTTCGACCGCCTGACCAGAGGCTGGCGCGGCGACCGCCGCATCTGGCGCCGGGGCCTGGTCCTGGCCGCGTGCGCGGCCCTGGTGTCCCTGGTCATGCTGGCCCACGCCCACATCCCGAACCGGGTGGGCAACCTGGGCAGCCTGGTCGAGACGTTCCTGCCCTGGCTGGGCCTGTTCGTCCCGCTCCTCCTCCTGCTGGCCCTGCTCCGCAGGTCGGCGACGGCGCTGATCGCGACGGTCCTGCCCGCGACGGTCTGGCTGAACCTCTTCGGCGGACTGCTCACCGACAAGACCGCCGCCGGCGGCGACCTCACGGTGGCCACGCACAACGTCAACGCCCAGAACCCGGACCCCTCCGGGACCGCCCGCGACGTGGCCGCCTCGGGCGCGGACGTCCTGGCCCTGGAGGAACTGAAGGCCTCGGAGGTCCCCACCTACGAGAAGGCGCTGGCGCCGACGTACAAGTACCACGCGGTGGTCGGCACGGTCGGCCTGTGGAGCAAGTACCCGCTGAGCGACGTGGAGGCCGTCGACATCCGCCTCGGCTGGAAGCGCGCGATGCGCGCCACGGTGACGGCCCCCGCCGGGCAGGTCGCGGTCTACGTCGCCCACCTCCCCTCGGTCCGGGTGAAGCTGGAGGCCGGCTTCACGGCCCGCCAGCGCGACAAGAGCGCGAACGCCCTGGGCGAGGCCATCGCCGAGGAACCCCTGAAGAACATCGTCCTGCTCGGCGACCTGAACGGCACGATGAACGACCGCGCCCTGAACGCCGTCACCTCCCAGATGCGCTCCACGCAGGGCGCCGTGGGCAGCGGCTTCGGCTTCAGCTGGCCGGCCTCGTTCCCGATGGCGCGGATCGACCAGATCATGGTCAAGGGCGCCGAGCCGGAGAGCTCATGGACCCTCCCGGCGACGGCCAGCGACCACCTCCCCATCGCGGCCCGGGTGAGGGTCACCCCGGACGACTGACGCCGCAGTCGCGCACGGCGGGCGGGGAACGGGACGGCGGGCGCCCGCCGTGCCGTTCCCCGCCCCCGCCCACCGGCACGAGCGCTGTGCGCGTACCCGCACCCGCACGGGCGCCGCGGGCACCCGCTCAGTCCACCAGGGGCGCCTGTTCCCGCCACCCGTTGGTGATCGGCAGCCGCCGGTCCTTCCCGAACCCCTTCGGCGAGATCTTCGTCCCCGGCGGGTACTGCCGCCGCTTGTACTCCGCCCGGTCCACCATCCGCAGCGTCCTCGTCACGAGCTCCCGGTCGAACCCGGCCGCGACGATCTCGTCCGCCCCCCGGTCCCGGTCCACGTACAGCTCCAGGATCGCGTCCAGCACCGGATAGTCCGGCAGCGAATCCGTGTCGACCTGCCCCGGCCGCAGCTCCGCGCTCGGCGGCTTGCTGATCGAGTTCTCCGGGATCGGCGGCGTCTGCCCCCGCTCCACCGCCGCCCGGTTCCGCCACCGCGCGAGCCGGAACACCGACGTCTTGTACACGTCCTTGATGGGCCCGTACGCCCCCACGGAGTCCCCGTACAGCGTCGAGTACCCCACGGCCAGCTCCGACTTGTTCCCCGGCGCCAGCACGATGTGCCCCTCCTGGTTGGAGATCGCCATCAGCAGCGTCCCCCGCAGCCGGGACTGCAGGTTCTCCTCCGCGAGCCCGGTCAGCCCCAGCGCCCCCATGTACGCGTCGAACATCGGCTCGATGGGCACCGTCCGGTAGTTCAGCCCCGTCCGCCGCGCCAGCTCCGCCGCGTCGCCCTTCGAGTGCTCGGACGAGTACTTCGACGGCATCGACACGCCGTACACGTTCTCCGCCCCCAGCGCGTCGCACGCGATCGAGGCCACCAGCGCCGAGTCGATCCCCCCGGACAGCCCGATCAGCACGGACTCGAAGCCGTTCTTCGCGACGTACGCGCGCAGCCCGACGACCAGCGCGGAGTACACCTCCTCGTCGTCGTCGAGCCGCTTTGCGTACCCGCCGCTCAGCTTCGGCTCGTACGCGGGCAGCGGCGTCCCGGACAGCACGACCCGGTCGATCCGCAGGCCGTCGTCCACGATTCCCGTCGGCGCGTCGTCGGCGGCGGCGGGCAGGTCGAGGTCGACCACGAAGCAGCCCTCGGCGAACTGCGGCGCACGCGTCACGACCTCACCGTCGCGGTCGACGACGATCGAGTCCCCGTCGAAGACGAGATCGTCCTGCCCGCCCATCATCGCGAGGTAGGCGGTCGTGCACCCGGCCTCCTGCGCCCGCTTGCGCACGAGCTCCAGCCGGGTGTCGTCCTTGTCGCGCTCGTACGGCGAGGCGTTGATCGAGAGGAGCAGCCCGGCCCCGGCGGACCGGGCCGCGGGCACCCGCCCCCCGTCCTGCCACAGGTCCTCGCAGATGGCGAGGGCGACATCGACCCCGTGCACCCGCACCACCGGCATGGTGTCGCCCGGCACGAAGTACCGGAACTCGTCGAAGACGCCGTAGTTCGGCAGGTGGTGCTTGGCGAAGCTCAGCGCCACCTCACCGCCGTACAGCACGGCGCCGGCGTTCTGCGGCGCTCCCGCCGGCTGTCCGTACTTCGGCTGGGCGGCCGCGCTGCGGTCGAGGTAGCCGACGATCACCGGGAGCTCCCCGAAGCCCTCCTCGGCGAGCCGCGAGGCGAGCGAGCGCAGGGCCGCGCGGGAGGCCTCCACGAAGGACGACCTGAGGGCGAGGTCCTCGACGGGATACCCGGTCAGCGCCATCTCCGGGAACGCCACCAGGTGGGCTCCCTGCTCGGCGGAGTGCCGGGTCCAGCGGACGATCGTTTCGGCGTTGCCGGCGAGGTCACCGACGCGTGAGTCGATCTGATTCAGGGCGAGGCGTAGTTGAGGCACGGGCCCAGTGTAGTCACCGTAATCGTCAGAGCGACACGATGTGGGGGAACCCCGCCGGCGGCCGGGACGGCCGCTCCGGCGACGAGGCCGCCGAGGACGGGACAGGGCCTAGGAACGGGGCGCCGCCCCCCGCTCCCTCAGCATCCCCGCCATCAGCTCGATCTCCGACTGCTGCGCCTCCACCATGCCCCGGGCGAGCCGCTTCTCCACCCGGACCTCGCACGCGCGGACACACCCCTGCGCCATGTGGACCCCACCCTTGTGGTGGTCCGTCATGAGCTGGAGGTAGAAGACCTCCGCCTGCTTCCCGCTCAGGGTCTCCAGCCGCTTCATCTCGGCGTTGGTCGCCATCCCCGGCATCAGCGCCCCGTCCTTGCCGGAGGCCGTGTCCCCCATGCCCATCCACGTCATCGGCGGATCGGCGGACACCTTCGGCAGTTCCCACAGGTCGAGCCAGCCCAGCATCATGCCCCGCTGGTTGGCCTGCGTCTGGGCGATGTCGTAGGCGAGCCGCCGGACCTCCTCGTCGTCCGTCCGGTCCCGCACGATGTACGACATCTCGACGGCCTGCTGGTGGTGCACGGCCATGTCCCGGGCGAACCCGGCGTCCGCGGAGCCGGCGGAAGGAGTCCGGTCCGTCCCCTCGTCCCCGGCGACCGCGTAGCTGATCGCACCGGCCGCGACGAGCGCGACCGCCGCGGCCCCCGCGATCAGTCCGGCCTGCCTCACCCGCTCAGCCCGTTGGTGCAGGCGGCGCCCGGCTCGGGCGTCTGCTCGCCCTGGACGAACTTCTCGAGGAACGCGTCGACGGCGGGGTCGTCCGCCCCGGTCACCGCGCGCTGGTGACCCCAGGCCGTGAGCATGATCGGGTCCTTCTGGCCGTCGACCGGGCTCATCAGGGTGTACGGCGTCTTCTTCACCTTCGCCGCGAGCGCGTCGACGTCCGCCTTGTCGGCCCGGTCGTTGTACGTCACCCACACCGCGCCGTGCTCCAGCGAGTGGACGGCGTTGGTGTTGTTGATCTCGTCGGTGTAGACGTCCCCGTTGCAGTTCATCCAGGCCGGGTTGTGGTCACCGCCGACCGGGGGCGCGACCGGGTACTTCACCGACTTGGTGACGTGGTTGCGGCCCAGCGTGCCCTCCCACTTCTTCACGCCGTCCTCGCCGGTGACGAAGCGGCCGGCGGTCTTCGCGTCGCCCGCCGCGCTGTCGCCGTCGTCCGACTGCGACTGGACCAGGACCACGCCGCCGGCGACGAGTCCGGCGACGACCACCACGCTGGCGGCGATGACGAGGATCCGGTTGCGGCGATCGCGGGCCTGCTCTGCGCGCCGCATCTCCTCTATGCGCGCCGTGCGTGCCGCGCTGCTCTTCTTGGCGGAGCCCATGGGAGTGTCCTTCGGGGGGATGGGACGAACGGGTGAGCTGATCGTAATGGGGGAAGTGGAGTGAGTCGTAGGGGTCGACGAGATCGGCCGGATGCGGACCGGCTCCCGCTCCTCGCCGTCCGACCGGATGAGGTGGGGCCCGGACACCGGTTTACCTGCGCTGCCCGCGTACGCGGCTGCTGCGCTCCACCGGCCTGGCCCTGCGGGTCCTCGTGCGCCTCGCCGTGGCCGGCGGCTCCCACCCGACGGGCCCGCTCCTGCTCGGTGTCCCCCGGGTCCGCCAGCGCAGGCCCGCCACGGCCCGCCGCTCCCGGCCCGCCCGCCCGGGGCGGGGGGCCGGGCGTTACGGATACCGGTCCGAACGGGCAAGATGGGCGGCAGGGCGGTGCACCTGCCGTGTGCGAGGCGTTCAGGCCGCGGCCGGTCGGCCGATCAAGGCCGGCAACGCGTATGAAACGCTGGTGTGGTGGGATGCCCGAGTGCCCGACCGTCTCCCGGGGCCCGGGAGGAACAGGCGGCCTGACCGGCAAGGATGGGAAGCGGAAGATGGACAAGCAGCAGGAGTTCGTGCTCCGGACGTTGGAGGAGCGCGACATCCGGTTCGTGCGCCTGTGGTTCACCGACGTGCTGGGCTTCCTGAAGTCCGTGGCCGTCGCCCCGGCCGAGCTGGAGCAGGCGTTCGACGAGGGCATCGGCTTCGACGGCTCCGCCATCGAGGGCTTCGCCCGGGTGTACGAGTCCGACATGATCGCCAAGCCGGACCCGTCGACCTTCCAGATCCTGCCCTGGCGGGCGGAGGCCCCCGGCACGGCCCGCATGTTCTGCGACATCCTCATGCCGGACGGCTCCCCGTCCTTCGCCGACCCGCGCTACGTCCTCAAGCGCGCGCTGGCCCGCACCTCCGACCTGGGCTTCACCTTCTACACCCACCCGGAGATCGAGTTCTTCCTGCTGAAGGACAAGCCGGTCGACGGCACCCGCCCGACCCCCGCGGACAACTCCGGCTACTTCGACCACACCCCGCAGAACGTGGGCATGGACTTCCGCCGCCAGGCGATCACCATGCTGGAGTCGATGGGCATCTCGGTGGAGTTCTCCCACCACGAGGGCGCGCCCGGCCAGCAGGAGATCGACCTCCGCTACGCCGACGCGCTCTCCACGGCCGACAACATCATGACCTTCCGCCTGGTGATGAAGCAGGTGGCGCTGGAGCAGGGCGTACAGGCGACGTTCATGCCGAAGCCGTTCTCCGAGCACCCGGGCTCCGGCATGCACACGCACCTGTCGCTGTTCGAAGGCGACAGGAACGCCTTCTACGAGTCCGGCGCCGAGTACCAGCTCTCCAAGGTCGGCCGCTCCTTCATCGCGGGCCTGCTGCGGCACGCGGCGGAGATCTCCGCGGTCACCAACCAGTGGGTCAACTCCTACAAGCGCATCTGGGGCGGCACGGAACGCACGGCCGGCGCGGGCGGCGAGGCCCCCTCCTACATCTGCTGGGGCCACAACAACCGCTCGGCCCTGGTCCGCGTCCCGATGTACAAGCCCGGCAAGACCGGCTCGGCCCGGGTGGAGGTCCGCTCCCTCGACTCCGGCGCCAACCCGTACCTCGCCTACGCCGTCCTGCTGGCCGCCGGCCTCAAGGGCATCGAGGAGGGCTACGAACTCCCGCCGGGCGCCGAGGACGACGTCTGGGCCCTCTCCGACGCCGAGCGCCGCGCCCTGGGCATCGAGCCCCTGCCCCAGAACCTGGGCGAGTCCCTGACCCTGATGGAGCGCAGCGACCTGGTCGCCGAGACCCTGGGCGAGCACGTCTTCGACTTCTTCCTGCGCAACAAGCGCCAGGAGTGGGAGGAGTACCGCTCGGAGGTCACCGCGTTCGAGCTGCGGAAGAACTTGCCGGTCCTCTAAGCGCAGGTCAGGGCATGTTTCCCCCCGATTCGACGGATGGGGCCGACGGTCGCGAACCGTCGGCCCCATCGTGGCTCACTGCCCCTGGGCCGTCTCTGGGCCGTCCGGCGCCGGATCGGCGCCCTCGTACAGGCCGTCCACCGCCTTCCGGGCCCGTGCGTCGCTGCTCGGCATGAGGTGCGTATAGACCCGGAGTGTGAACCCCGGATCGTTGTGTCCGAGGTAGTGACTCAGTGAGCCTTTTCCAACCTCAGGTTGAGGCGTGACGAAGGGCGGGGATCGTCTTCACGATGGCGGTGACTCGGTTGGTGCTACAGCGGAGTTTCCGCCGGGGGCGCCAGCCCTTCAGGGCGGCCATGGCTTGCTCGCATGGCGGCGCCGACCCGGTTGGGAGCTACAGGGGAGCTGCGCACCGGCCGGTGAGCGGTCGGTGCGGGCTCGGTCTACCGGTTCGCGGCTTCGCGAGTGGCGCTCCGGTGCGTGCGGCCGACCGCGCGGCCCACCGTATTGCGCACTGCGAGGCCCGGCCGGGTGCGGGGCACCATGAGCCTGGAGAGCAGACCGACACGTCGCTGCCGCGGACCCACCTCACGGCGGAGCCGCGACTCGTAGACGGCGAAGGCGCGGGCGTGATCACCGGGATGGGCGGCGAGCTCTTCCGCGAGGGCGTACGCGCCCGCCATCGCCATGCTGGACCCGTCACCCAGCAGGGCTGTCGCCGCCGCCGCGTCCCCGAGCAGGACGACCCGTCCGCGGGACCACGAGGGCATCCGGAGGGTGGTCAGGGGGTCGAAGAACGGGGCCGGGTGGTCGAGGAAGGCCGCCACGAGTTCCGGTGCCCGCCACCCCACGCCGGCGTAGGCGTCGGCCACGGTCTGCTTGTGAAGGGCGATGTTCTTGCGGTCGTGGGGCGCTGGCTGTGCGGTCCGGAAGGTGAAGATCGCGAGCGGGGTGGTCCGCGAGGGGTGGACGACCAGCATCCGGTTCGGCACGGTCAGCATCGTCATCTCACTCGGGTCCTCGACGGCGTCGGGTTCCAGTGGCACGGTCGCGCCGTACAGGCCCAGGTCGCTCGCGAACTGCCGCTCGGGTCCGAATACCAGGCGCCGTACGGTGGAGTGCATCCCGTCGGCACCGACTACCAGGTCGAAGCGCCGTGGCGCGGACCTACGGAAGGTGACGTCCACCCCGCCTTCGTCCTGGTCGAGAGCGGTGACCGTGTCGTCGAACAAGAACTCGGCCTCGGTCTGCGCCGACCGGTGGAGCACCTCGGACAGGTCGGCTCGGGTCACCTCGACCGTCGGCGCCTTGTCCGAGGTGAGCGGGAGCTGCAGGATTCGCCTGCCGCCGGGGTCGAGCAGGGTCAGTGACCGATTGCGGGTGGCGAGCCCGCGCAGCTGCGGGAGGATGCCCATGCGGTCGGCGACCGGGATCGCGGGCCCCTTCACGACGACCGCGCTGCCACCGGAGCGCAGCTGCCGGGCATGTTCGACGACCGTTGGCCGGTAGCCGTTCCGGGAGAGCCAATATGCGAGCGCGGGCCCTGCGATTCCGGCACCGACTATCAGCACCTCGGGCTTCTTCATGACGATGACCTCTCGGAGTGTCGAGGATGACCAGCTCCCCGGCGAGTGCCGGGGCCGGCTCTCAGAGCGCGGCGGGACGGGCAGCGCAACCGGAACCAAGGTACGAAAAATTTCGTACCTCAGTGGAGCACATTCTTCAGGTACGATTCAAGTCGTACCTGAAGGAGGTGCCGCGTGGCCGGGAAGAACCTGGTCGGCCCGGAGGCCGATGCGCTCGATCTGGGGACGGTGTTTCGCGCCCTCGCCGACGAGCACCGTCGTTCGGTGATGACGGAGTTGGCCGCCGACCGCAGCGACAGCGAGCGGGGCTGCAACTCGTTCGATCTTCCGATCTCGAAGCAGACCCAGACCCACCACTTCCGAGTCCTGCGCGAGGCAGGTCTCATCGACGAGATCGACTACGGCAACCGCAAGGGCATCCGACTACGACGCGCGGACATCGACAAGAGATTTCCCGGGCTGCTCACGCTCCTGGGCGCAGAGTCCCCGGGCGGTACTGCTCCTCGCTGAGCACAGCTGAGCACGCCGGAGGGGAGTCCGGGTTGAGCCGCGAGCTCGGCCGAATCCAGCCCGCGCCCGGCTCGCAAGTAGCTGGACACGACGCGGGCACAAATGGGATCGGTGTCGCTTCGACCACCGTCCCGCGCTCGTTATCGGCGCCGAACTCTTCCGCACACTGAGCCCTCTCCATCTTGATCAGCTGGTGAGTTCGAGAGTGACGATGGCGCGTTCGCCGAGGCTTCGGATCTTTGCGTGATCGCGGTTGTGGCGGCGGCGCCAGCCGCGCAGGTGCTTGCCCCGGATCGGGACGCGGACGGCGGGTCCGGCGCCCTGGTATGCCTTGTCCGCCCAGCACTTGATGCCGTCGGCGGCGAGGGCGGCGGGGATGCCGTGGGTGCGGGCCGCGGTCAGATCGTGGACGGCGCCGGGCAGGGCGTCCGAGACCCAGAGCAGTCGTCCGGCCGGGTCGGCGAGGACCTGCACGTTCACCCCGTGATGCTTCTTCTTTCCCGAGTAGTACGGGCGGTCGGCCGCAACACGGTCGATCGGCAGAAGTGTGCCGTCGAGGATCACGTACGCCTTCCTGCGGATGGTGTGCATGGCCTGCTCCAGTGTCGGGGCAAGGGTGGCCAGGAGGCCGACGGCCTCGCGTATGTAGCGGTAGACCGTCGCGATCCCGACCTGGAAGCCGGCGGCGAGGCGGTTGTAGGTGTCGCCGCAGCGTAGGTGGGCGAGTACGAGCAGAGCCTGTCGGCCGCAGCTCAGGCGGCGCCAACGAGAACCGATCCGGCGTCGGTGACCTGCCAGCAGACCGGAGAGACGACGCAGGGTACGGGTGGACAGATCGATGGCAGACGGGTAGACAAGCACACGAGCTCCTGGCGGATGCGGTGATCTTGGTCGTGAACCCGTCTACCAGGAGCTTTCTTCATGTCCGCCGCCGGGGCCCGCAGCTCAACCACCCGTCAGGTTGGAAGGGGTTCACTGTCCGGGTCTCTTACCTGGTCATTGCGAAGCTGCCGCGAGGGCACCTAGGGCTCAGCCGTAACTGGGCGTTTACGCGGCTTACTCACTCGTCTCGAAGCGGTGCCAACCCTTAGATGAGTCGAAGGCAAGGGCGCTTTCTCCCCACGGAGATCCCCAAGGGGCGGGGAAAATCCAGATATTCGTTATGGGTGTAGGCAAGGTGGGACGAGTAAGCGGAACGACGCTGGAGTCTAGAAGCCCTCGCCAGACGCTCCACGGCACCGCACTCATATGCGCGAATACCGCCAAATGAGCTTCGGCCGCGCCGGGGGTAGCCAGCTTTTTGATGTTGTCCTCACAGCGTGGAGAAGATAGAAATTCGTTGGCCCATCTCGTGATATCTTCTCCAGATCCATCCCAAGGGCCCCAATGCTGAATCCAGGTGAGTGAAATCTTCGGCGCACCATCGACAGCGGGACGAGAGTGTGCGCTCTCAACACCCAATTTGCCGAGCTTTTGGGCGGCTAAACTTACATTCTCGCCATGGCAATCATGCATCCAGGTATCGGACTCGAAAACGTAAATGCCTGCTTTTTCCAGTGCTCCCAGATTGGCCTCCAAGTGGTGCCACAGGTACCTGAGTCGCGAATTCCTACTGACCTGCACAAGCCACAGGCGTTCGAGTGACGGAGCTTCCCAGAGTCCGTTATTGTAGTTTTTTGCGAGGGAGTTCAGTGTCGAGATAGTCTGGCCATCCACGTCCGAGGTGACTTCAACCGGAGCCGTCGGCCTATCCGCATACAGAATTTTGAGGTCATACATGCTTGATCGCGACTGGTCATCGTGCGCTTCTATCGGCACGCCTAGCGTCCTGGAAAGACAGACGCGCACGTACTCTTCCTCTGGAGGCAACTGCGAGGTGTTCGACATTCAAGTCCTTGCTGAGCGAGGTCTTGCGATCCTCAGGAAAGGAACCCGTGCACTTTGAGCTCGCCTCGCAACGCCTCTCTGCTATACGCCGTTCCCTCAACTAGGATTTGACGACAGTGGGAATCGAGAACGTTCAGCAGGTCGGCCGGGCAACCAGCCTTTGCTGGAATATCCCAAGCGCCCTTGAGTAGTTTTTCGAGCTCCCCGCTAGTCGCGCGAATCTCAATATGAGTATCCCACTTAGGGATATGTGTAAGTCGCCCTCTGGGTGAGCGGTTCTCGCGCGCCTTGAGTCGACTTCCAGCCAACTCCAGGGACCGTAAAGTAGCTACTTCTGCCAAGGTGAAGAGCAGGCGATCGGGGCTTTTGAAGGGTTCTCCCTGAGGGTGCGTCATAACGGCAACTGTATCGAAGTCATCTTGCTTCGTCTGCTCGTTTGCGTAATCCGGTGCGGCCGACAGCGGTGATGCTTGCTCTGAGCGGTAGCCGTTCGGAGTGGGGAACCGTGGGGAGAAGGAGCTAGGAGGTGTCAGCGGGGGAAGACCGCTGAGTGCCTAGCCGTAGCTAAGACGAACGGGTACCGGGCCGTCTCTGGGCCGTCGGAAGGTGGCCCATGGTGACCGACAACCACCAACGACGACCGCGTGGTTAGCGGCCAGAGCCGCAGTGACGTCATTCTGAGGAGGCGCGGTCTTGGCCGCACCACTTCCTGCGCAACAAGCGCCAGGAGTGGGAGGAGTACCGCTCCGAGGTCACCGCGTTCGAGCTGCGGAAGAACCTGCCGGTGCTGTAGGCGGGCCGGAGCGGACGACACCACGCCCTCGGGCGTGCGAGGGCCGGCGGTTGCGAACCGCCGGCCCCCGCTGCCGTGTGTGGGCGCGCTCCCACAAAATGCGGAAGATGGCGTTCCGTAACTGCGCGGAGCCTTGCCAGTCCCTC
>NZ_JAPSKQ010000052.1:0-31944 GCF_031181555.1 Streptomyces sp.
ACTCCGCGCAAAGAGCCCGCCGCGCGCAACGCCGGCACGCGCACCGAGCGCCGGGCGGGCGCGGGCGGGAGACCCGCCGCGGGAAGCACCGCAGCGCGTGACACGCCACCGCGGAAACCGCCGCGGCACAGGGCACGCAGCCATCCGGCGGCACCGCTGCGCACGGCACGCCACCGCGGGAAGCATCACGGCGCGCGGGGCGCGGTCGTCCGGCGGAACAGCCGGTGCGACCGCGCCCCGCGCGTCCGAGGTTCAGCCCCGGGCCCCCAGCAGGTGGTCCATCGCCAGCTGGTCGAGGCGCTCGAAGGCCATGCCCCGCGCGGCGGCGGCGTCGACGTCGAAGTCCTCGAACGCGGACCGGTCGTCGAGCAGTGCCTGGAGGCCGTCGGCCGCCGTGGGCTGGGCCAGCTGGTCCAGCCGGGCCGCGCGCAGCGCCTCCTGCACCTCCGGGTCGGCGCGGAAGGCGGCCGCGCGCTCCTTGAGGATCAGGTAGTTGCGCATGCAGCCGGCCGCGGAGGCCCACACACCGTCGAGGTCCTCGGTCCGCGGCGGCTTGAAGTCGAAGTGCTTCGGGCCGCTGTACCCGGCCGACTCCAGCAGGTCCACGAGCCAGAACGCGGACCGCAGGTCGCCCGCGCCGAAGCGGAGGTCCTGGTCGTACTTGATGCCGGACTGGCCGTTGAGGTCGATGTGGAACAGCTTGCCCGCCCACAGCGCCTGGGCGATGCCGTGCGGGAAGTTCAGCCCGGCCATCTGCTCGTGGCCGACCTCCGGGTTGACGCCGTACAGCTCGGGCCGCTCCAGGCGCTCGATGAAGGCCAGGGCGTGTCCGACGGTGGGCAGCAGGATGTCGCCGCGCGGCTCGTTCGGCTTGGGCTCGATGGCGAAGCGGATGTCGTAGCCCTGGGCGGTGACGTACTCGCCGAGCAGGTCGAAGGCCTCCTTCATCCGCTCCAGGGCGTCCCGCACGTCCTTGGCGGCGCCGGACTCGGCGCCCTCCCGGCCGCCCCAGGCCACGTAGACCTCGGCACCGAGCTCGACCGCGAGGTCGATGTTGCGGATGGTCTTGCGCAGCGCGTAGCGGCGCACGTCGCGGTCGTTGGCGGTGAACGCGCCGTCCTTGAACACCGGGTGGGTGAACAGGTTGGTCGTCGCCATCGGCACCTTCATGCCGGTGGAGTCCAGCGCCTGCCGGAACCGCTTGATGTGTTCCTCCCGCTCGCTGTCGCTCGAGCCGAAGGGGATGAGGTCGTCGTCGTGGAAGGTGACGCCGTAGGCGCCCAGCTCGGCCAGGCGCCGCACCGACTCGACCGGGTCGAGGGCACGCCGCGTGGCGTCGCCGAAGGGGTCCCGTCCCTGCCAGCCGACGGTCCACAGTCCGAAGGTGAACCTGTCCTCGGGGGTGGGCTGGTAGCTCATGCCGCGGCTCCTTGCTCGCTGAGACTATTTCGTCATGGCGGTTTACAAATTAGTATGCGGGAGCAGTTCAGGGAAGAGACACAGCCCGCTGAGTCGCGGAAGAGGGAGAGACCGATGCCAGCAGCCGAGGGTCCGCTCGTCGTCGGCGTGGACACATCCACCCAGTCCACCAAGGCGCTGGTCGTCGACGTGGCCACCGGCCGGGTCGTCGCGAGCGGTCAGGCCCCGCACACGGTGACCTCCGGGGCGGGCCGGGAGAGTGATCCGCGCCAGTGGTGGGACGCCCTGTGCGAAGCGCTGCGCCAGTGCGGCGAGCCGGCGCACGAGGCCGCCGCCGTGTCGATCGGCGGACAGCAGCACGGTCTGGTCACCCTGGACGCGCAGGGCGAGCCGGTGCGCCCGGCGCTGCTGTGGAACGACGTGCGGTCCGCGCCGCAGGGCCGCCGGCTGATCGAGGAACTGGGCGGCGCGAAGTTCTGGGCCGAGCGCACCGGAAGCGTCCCCGCCGCCTCCTTCACGGTCACGAAGTGGGCCTGGCTGGCGGAGCACGAGCCGGAGGCGGTCCGCGCCACCAAGGCCGTCCGGCTCCCCCACGACTACCTCACCGAGCGGCTCACCGGCGAGGGCACGACCGACCGCGGCGACGCCTCCGGCACCGGCTGGTGGGCCTCCGGGACCGAGGCCTACGACGAGGAGATCCTCGCGCACGTGGGCCTCGACCCGGCGCTGCTGCCCCGCGTCGTGCGCCCCGGCGAGGTGGCCGGGACCGTGCGCGACAGCCACGACCTGCCGTTCTCCAAGGGCACCCTGGTGGCGTGCGGCACCGGAGACAACGCCGCGGCCGCGCTGGGTCTCGGGGTGCGCCCCGGCACACCGGTGATGAGCCTCGGCACCTCGGGCACCGTGTACGCCGTGTCGCGGCACAGGCCGGCGGACCCGAGCGGCACCGTGGCGGGCTTCGCCGACGCGCGCGGCGACTGGCTGCCGCTGGCCTGCACGCTCAACTGCACGCTCGCGGTGGACCGGGTGGCGAGCCTGCTGGGCCTGGACCGCGAGGCCGTCGAGCCCGGTCCCGGCGTCACGCTTCTGCCCTTCCTGGACGGCGAGCGCACCCCGAACCTCCCCCGCTCCTCCGGTCTGCTGCACGGACTGCGCCACGACACGACCGGCGGCCAGTTGCTCCAGGCCGCCTATGACGGCGCCGTGCACTCCCTGCTCGGCGCGCTGGATCTCGTGCTCGGCGAAGACGACGAGGACACCGATCCGTCGGCACCCCTGCTCCTGATCGGCGGCGGTGCGCGGGGAACGGCCTGGCAGCAGACCGTACGGCGGCTGTCGGGGCGGCCCGTGCAGGTGCCCGAGGCCAGGGAACTCGTCGCGCTCGGTGCGGCGGCGCAGGCGGCCGGGCTGCTCACCGGGGAGGACCCGGCCGCGGTCGCCCGGCGGTGGGACACGGCGGCGGGCCCGGTGCTGGAGGCGGTGGAGCGGGACGAGGAGACGCTGGCCAGGATCGCCGGGGTACTCTCCGACGCGGCTCCGCTGCTGGAGCGCACCCCGGACACCGAGTGACGGCACGGACCGCGGACACCGCCCCGAAGGCACCGACCGGCGGCAGGGGACGACGACGGAGAGACCGAGGACTGACGGAGGAATGAGCGCACCGCTGCACGAGGCCCGCCCGGCCGGTCCGGGGCGCGCACTGCCCGACACCCAGCAGGGCATGCGCCGCCGCAACCTCTCGCGGGTGCTGCACACCGTCAGCGCCGAGGGACCGCTGTCCCGGGCCGCCGTCGCCTCACGCATCGGGCTGACCCGCGCGGCGGTGTCCACCCTGGTCGACGAGCTCATCCGCTCGGGGCTGCTGGAGGAACTGGGCCCCGAGCGGCCCGGACGCGTGGGCCGTCCCGGCTCGGCGCTCGCCGTCAGCGGCCACGGCCCGGCGGGGATCGGCGCCGAGGTCGGCGTCGACCATCTCGCGGTCTGCGCGGTCGACCTGCGCGGACGGGTCCGCTCACGGGCGGTGCGGCACGTGGCGAACCGGAACCGCTCCCCCGAGCCGGTGATCGGGGACCTCACCGAGCTGATACACCGGGTCGTCACCGAGGCCGAGGGCGAGGGCCTGCGGCCGGCGGGGCTCGCCGTGGCCGTACCGGGTCTGGTGGCGCGCGACGCCCGGACCGTCGTACGCGCCCCGAACCTCGGCTGGCAGGACACGGACCTCGGCGGACTGCTGCCGGCCCGGTTCCCGCTCACCGTGGCCAACGAGGCCAATTTCGGCGCCCTCGCCGAACTCTGGCTCGGTGAGGGGACCCCGCGGGACTTCCTCCATGTGTCGGCCGAGATCGGCATCGGTGCCGCGGTGGTCGTGGACGGGCGGCTGCTGCGCGGAAACCGCGGCTTCGCGGGCGAGTTGGGCCATGTGCCGGTGCAGCCCGAGGGACCGGCGTGCGCGTGCGGCGGACGCGGCTGCCTGGAGCAGTACGCCGGCGAGGAGGCGGTGCTGCGCGCGGCCGGCCTGGAGCCGGGCGAGGACCGCGTCGGAGTGCTCGCGGGCCGTGCCGAGCAGGGCGACGCGGCCGTACGGCGCGCCCTGCACGACGCGGGAACGGCGCTCGGCATCGCCCTGACCGGGGCGGTCAATCTGCTGGACCCCGAGAGCGTCGTGCTGGGCGGCGCGCTGTCCGGGCTCGCCCCCTGGCTGCTGCCGTCGCTGCGGTCCGAGCTGGCCCGCCGCACGGCGGGACCGGCCTGCCCCGTCTCCGTGTCCGCGCTGGGTCCCGAAGGACCGCTGCTGGGCGCGGCGCACTCGGTGGTGCGGGGGGTCCTGGACGACCCGGCGGCCGTCGCCGAACGGACCTGAGACGGCCCGTCACCCCACGGACAACAGGGAGCAGGGGCAGGACGACCGCACCGCCGGCCCCGCCCGGGCCTCTCCTCGAGCGACTCCGATCCGTCCTTGTCGCACACGAGGACAAGGGCGTCGTGCCAGGTCATGAGGCCGTCGGCTGCCACGGCGCGATCGCAGGGGACGGCTTCGGCACCTCACCTCTCGATTACGAATCGCTCAACTCCTGGTTTCCGCACGGTGAGCAGGCGACGATGAGGGCATGACACCGGCGCAGCGAGCCATGGAGCGACTGGGGACATGGCCCGACCTCACGGCCTGTCCGGCGAGTTGCGGTACGGGGCAGGCACTCCGCACCTCCCGTGACGAGATCGTCCACTTCCACTCCGCCCGGGACGTGGACCTCCACCTCACTGACCGCGCCATCCAGCGCTTCCACTACGACCTGGGCGGGTCGAGCGCGATACAGCTGGTCCCGGGCTCCTGCTGGGTGACGGTGCACCTGGACTGCGCCACGGACGTCGATCTGCTGCTGAGCCTGGTGAGTGTCGCCCTCAAGGCCCACCAGGCCCGGCCCCGGTCCGCCGGGCCGGCGTCGGCCGGGTGCAACTTCCACCGGGTCGCCGTGCTGCCGCGCGACGCGGTGACCGACCGCTGAGCCACCCGCCCGGCCCGTGGAATCCGCCCCCAAGAGGGTGCCTTTTCCCACCCGTTTCCCTCGGCGTCGGTGTCCCGATCCCTCGGACGACGCGGCCGTCTGGTCCACTGCCCCTGTTTCCTGGGACAGTTGACGAGACTTCAGGGGGGACTGTGACGCGTCGCCGCAAGCGGTTCGCAGCGGGAAGACCGGTACTGAGGGCACTCACGGCGTTCGGTGTGCTGGCCGGTGCCGTCCTGGCGGGGGCGGCACCGGCCGGCGCCGCGCGGGGAGCCGTCGGCCTCGCGCCCGGCGTCACCTACGAGGAGTTCGACATCCCGGCGTCCCACGGAACGGCGCACGCCCACGTGCTGACCGTCGATCTGCGCGACCCGCGCGTACGGGTCGGTCTGCTGCACCCGGGCGCCGTGGCCGCGCGTGCCCCCGTCTCCCTGATGGCCGACGCGCGGGGTGCCGTCGCGGGGGTCAACGGTGACTTCTTCAACATCACCGAGACGCAGCACCCGGGTGTGGCGGCGACCGGGGCGAGCGTGGGCCCGGCGATCGGGGACGGCCGGGCGCTGAAGGCGGCGGTGCCCACCGGCCAGCGGTTCGGTCCCGCACTGCCGCCCGGCACGACCACCGAGGACGTGTTCGGCGTGGGCGCCGACCGGCGGGCCCGCCTGGACCGGCTGGCCCTCGACGGCTCGGTCCGCACCCGGGAGGCCCGGCTGCCGCTCGGCGGGCTCAACCAGTACGCGCTGCCGGTGGACTCGATCGGCGCGTTCACCGAGGAGTGGGGGAGCGTGTCGCGCGTGCGCGCCACCTGCGGCACGGACACCGAACGGGCCGCCCCGTGCAGTGCGGAGACCCACGAGGTGACCGTGCGCGGAGGCCGGGTGGTGTCGACGGCCGGCACGCCCGGCAGCGGGCCGATCGCACCGGGCAGCACGGTGCTGGTGGGCCGGGAGGAAGGCGCCCGGCAGTTGCGGAAGTTCGACGTCGGCGAGCCGGTACGCGTCCGGTACCGGCTGGTGGCCGCCGCGAGCCGGATTCCGTACCGGCTGGCCCTCGGCGGCTACCCGGTGCTGACCGGTGGACGGCCGCTGCCCGGCCTGGACGACACCGCCTCGGCGGTGCGCACCGCCGTGGGCACCGCCGACGGCGGACGGCGCCTGCTGCTGCTCGCGCTCGACGGCTCCCCCGAGTACCGCACCGGGCTGACGATCGCCGAAGTGGCCGACACCATGCGCCGGCTGGGTTCCGCCGACGCCTTCAGCCTGGACGGCGGCGGCTCGTCGACCCTGGTCGCCCGCGCACCCGGCGCGGCGGGGGTCTCCGTACGCAATCACCCCGCCGCCGGCGCCGAACGGCCCGTGCCGAACGGCATCGGCATCTACTCGGACTCCTGAGACCGGCCCGCAGGGACCGGTCCCCGGGACCGTCCCGCCGGCCTCACGGTCCCGTCGGCCTCACGGCTTCACGGCCGCAGACTGCCGACGATGTCCGCGGTCGCCGTGAGGCCGCTGTGGATGGTGGGGGCGATGCTGGTGCTGGCCAGGTAGAAGCCGAGCAGCAGACAGACCAGGGCATGGGAGATCTTCAGACCGCCGTTGCGCAGGAAGATCACCGCCAGGACCGAGAGCAGCAGCACCACAGAGATGGAAACGGCCATCGTCAACCTCCTCCGCCACGTCCGCTTCGCGGCGTTCGGCCGCAAGTGTGGCGTAGCGGAGGGTTCGTCCGGGCTGCTGACCTGTCCTCCGAACGTGTGGTGTCACGCCCGCCGGTAGGCGTCGAGGAAGGATTCCAGCCCCGCGAGGTCGTCGGTGTTGAGGAAGTCGACGTCCGCGGCGACCAGCTCGCCCCACAGCGCGTCCCGTGCGGGCCCCGGCAGGTCCGGGGTGGCCCAGAACCGCACCTTCTGGCCACGGGCGTGGGCGGTGCTCACGATGTCCCGCAGCTTCCGGCGCTCGGCGTCGGGGAACGTGCCGACGCCCCGCCAGGTGAAGTGGAGCGTCCAGTTGTCGCTGATCAGCGGGATGAAGGAGGACCGCGCCGGACCGCCGAGGTCGGCGAGCCGGCCGTCGTAGAAGGCGCGGCGCACCCGCTGGGCCTCCATGGGCACGCGGGCCGCGCGGTTGCCGGAGACGACGGCGGTGACGGGGCCGGGCAGGACACGGCCGTGCGCGAAGGTGGTGAACAGGTGCCGGTAGCGGCGCAGACGGCGGTCGAGTTCGAGGTAGGTGGACGAGCCCTCGGTCTTGATGTCGACGAGGAGCTGGAGCGACCCCCGGTGCCCCCGGTACACGGAGCCGCGGTTGGCGCGGACGCGGGCGGCGAGCGGGTCGAGGTAGAGGGACTCCAGGGTGCGGGACGGGTCGAGGTCCTCGGGGTCGTGGGCGACGAGGAGTTGGTCGCCGACCAGGAAGATGTCCGCCTCGACGCTGCCGAAGCGGTGGTCGAGGGCGTCGAGGAGGGGGCGCGGGTGCTCGTAGTCGTTGTGGGCGTGGGCGCGCCACAGCGGGCGCGGGCGGTGCTCGTGTTCGCGGGCCAGCGCCTGGGTGGCGGGCAGGGCGACGGAGCCGGCGAGGGCGGCGCCGAGGGTGGTGAGGGCTCTGCGACGGGTGGTGAGGGCCATGCTCTGCCTCCCTTTGATGCCGTACAGGACGTCAGTGAGTATGAGGTCCCGATGTGCTCAAAGAGCAGAGCTGTGAGGGGAGTTGGCCGATCCGACCGCCTGCGTTCACTTCACCGGCGCAGGTACGGCACGGAAGAAGCCCGCCCCTTGGGGGGCGGGCTTCTCCGGTCGTTCGGCCGGGTGCCGTCAGGGTGCCCGGAGGTCCACCAGCCCGGCCAGCGCCTCCCGGTGGGCACCCGCCGTGCCGTAGGCGATCGAGTCGGCCTTGGCGCGCTTCAGGTAGAGGTGCACCGGGTGCTCCCAGGTCATGCCGATGCCGCCGTGCAGTTGCAGTGCCTCCTCGGCGGCCCGGACCGCGACGGGGGCCGCGTAGGCCTGGGCGACGGCGACCGCCACGTCGGCGTCCTCGCCGGTCGCGAGGGCGTCGGCGGCGCCCCGGGCGGCGGCGCGGAGGTGGACGACCTCCAGCCACAGCTGGGCCAGCCGGTGCTTGAGCGCCTGGAACCCGCCGACGGGGCGGTTGAACTGCTTGCGGTCCTTCAGGTAGCGGACGGTCTCCGTCAACGCCCAGTCGGCGACCCCGAGTTGTTCCGAGGCGAGCAGTCCGGCCCCGGCCCGCAGGGCGCGGCGTACGGCGGGTTCGGCGTCGCCCAGCCGGTGTCCCCGGGCACCGTCGAGGGTGACCTCGGCGACCGGCCTGGTGAGGTCCAGGGACGTCTGCGGGGTGAGGGTGACCGCGTCGGCCTCCACCGCGTACAGCCCGCCGTCGTCCGCCGGCACGAGCAGCACGTCGGCGACCGCGGCGTCCGCGATGCCGGTCAGCCGTCCGTGCAGCGCACCGCTCTGCAGCCGTACGGTGGTGAAGGCGGCGCCGGGGGCGGTGTGCAGCCCGACGGCGAGGGCGCCGGTCCTGCGCCCGGACGCCAGCCCGGCGAGCAGCTCGTCGCCGTCCTCACAGGCGAGCAGGGCCTCGGTGGCCACGACCGCGCTGGTCAGATACGGCACGGGCGCGACGGCGCGCCCCAACTCCTCCAGGACGACGGCGGCTTCGCGAGGGGTGGCGCCCTGGCCGCCCCGGTCCTCCGGGACCAGCAGGCCGGCGAGGCCCATGCCGTCGGCGAGCGCCTTCCACAGGGACGGGTCGTGCGGGGAGGCCGACTCGACGCGGGCGATCACTCCCGCCACGTCGCAGTGGTCGGTGAGCAGGTCCCGGACGGCGGCGCGCAGCGCCTCTTCCTCTTCCGAGTACAGCAGGTCGGGCTGTGTGCTCATCGGGAGAGGTCCTTCCACGCGACGTCCTTGTCGGTGCGCGGCTCGGCCGGCAGGCCCAGGACGCGCTCGGCGACGATGTTCAGCAGGACCTCACTGGTCCCGCCCTCGATGCTGTTGCCCTTGGAGCGGAGGTAGCGGTAGCCGGCGTCGCGGCCGGTGAAGTCGACCAGCTCCGGGCGGCGCATGGTCCAGTCGTCGTACAGCAGGCCCTCCTCGCCGCGGAGTTCCACCTCCAGTCCGCTGATCTCCTGGTTGAGGCGGGCGAAGGCGAGCTTCATGCCGGCGCCCTCGGGGCCGGGCTGGCCGGCGACGAGCTGCTGGCGCAGGCGTTCGCCGGTGAGGCGGGCGACCTCGGCCTCGACCCACAGCTTCAGCAGCCGCTGGTGCAGGTCGTGGGTGCGCAGCGCGGGGCGTTCGCGCCAGGTCTTCGCGACCGGGCCGATCATGCCGCCCTCGCGGGGCAGCCGCATGCCGCCGATGGCGACGCGTTCGTTGTTCAGCGTGGTCTGCGCGACCCGCCAGCCGTCACCGACCTCGCCGAGGCGGCGGGAGTCGGGGATGCGGACGTCGGTGAGGAAGACCTCGTTGAACTCGGCCTCGCCGGTGATCTGGCGCAGCGGCCGCACCTCGACGCCGGGGTCGGTCATGTCGCACAGGAAGTAGGTGATGCCCCGGTGCTTGGGGACGTCCGGGTCGGTGCGGGCGATGAGGATGGCCCAGCGGGCGAGGTGGGCGCTGGAGGTCCACACCTTCTGCCCGTTGACCACCCAGTCCTCGCCCTCGCGCACGGCGCGCGTGCCGAGCGCGGCCAGGTCGGATCCGGCGCCCGGCTCGCTGAACAGCTGGCACCAGACCTCCTCGCCGGTCCACAGCGGCTTCAGGAAGCGCCGCTTCTGCTCCTCCGTGCCGTACTGCAGGATCGTCGGCGCGGCCATGCCCAGGCCGATGCCGATGCGCCGCGGGTCGTTGTCGGGGGCTCCCGCGGCCTCCAGTTCCGCGTCCACGACGACCTGGAGGGAGCGCGGGACGCCGAGCCCGCCGAGCCCCTCGGGGAAGTGCACCCAGGCGAGTCCGGCGTCGAAGCGGGCGCGCAGGAAGTCCAGGCGCTCGGTCTCGGCGGGCGGATGCGCGGCCAGCAACTCCTGCGCGCGGCGGCGCAGTTCGGCGGCGTCGGTCATGCGGCGGCTCCGTTCTGAAGTGCGGGCAGCACGGCGACGCGTCCGGTGGTGACACCGTCGGCGACCCGCTGCACGGCGGTCGCGGCGCCGGCGAGCGGCACGCGCTCGCTCACCAGCGGCGCGATCGCGCCCCGGGCGGCCAGCTCGGTGAGCTGCTCGTGGCAGTGCCGGACCAGCTTCGGGTTCTTGGTGTTGTACAGGCCCCAGTGCAGGCCGAGGATCGAGTAGTTCTTCACCAGGGCGTGGTTCAGCGCCGGGCTGGGGATCGAGCCGCTGGCGAAGCCGACGACCACGATCCGCCCCTCGAAGGCGACCGCCTTGGCGGACTGGGCGTAGGCCTGGCCGCCGACGGGGTCGTAGACCACGTCGGCGCCCCGGCCGCCGGTGGCCTCCTTGACGGCGGCGACGACGTCCTGCTCGCGCCGGTCGATCACCACGTCGCAGCCCAGCCCGCGGGCGACGGCCGCCTTCTCGGCGCCGCCGACGACGCCGATGACCGTGGCGCCCGCCGCCTTGCCGAGCTGTACGGCCGCGCTGCCGACCCCTCCCGCGGCAGCGTGGACGAGCAGGGTCTCGCCGGCCTCGAGACCGGCCCGGCGGTGCAGGCCGAACCAGCCGGTCTGGTAGCCGATGTGCAGGGCGGCGGCCTCGGCGTCGTCCAGCGCGTCCGGGGCGGGCAGCAGTGCGGCGGCGTCCGCGACGGCGTACTCGGCGAAACCGCCGTGCGGCAGCGCGGGATTGGCGATCACGCGGCGCCCGTCCTCGGTCTCGCCGCAGATCTCCACACCCGGTGTGAACGGCAGCGGCGGCCTGACCTGGTACTGCCCCCGGCACATCAGCGCGTCGGGGAAGTTGATGTTGGCGGCGCGCACCCTCAGCAGGACCTGGCCGTCGCCCGGCGTCGGCCGCGCCACCTCCGTGAGGCGCATCACCTCACCCGGCTCGCCGATCTCGTGCACTTGCCATGCCTGCATGCGGAGCCTCCACGGGGCTTGGAACGTCGTGTTCGCCTGACCGGGTCCACCGCATACTAAGCGGTCGCTTGCCGAGAGGGAACAGTCCGGTCCGTCACGCCCGCCTGGGCCGCGCCCGTACGTGCATCCGCTCGCCCTGCGGTCCGAACAGGCTGAGGAACTCCGCGGGCCCCTCCCCCGTCGAGCCGAACCAGTGCGGCACACGCGTGTCGAACTCGGCGGCCTCCCCCGCCGTCAGCACCACGTCGTGCTCGCCCAGCACCAGCCGGAGCTTCCCGGACAGCACGTACAGCCACTCGTAGCCCTCGTGGGTACGGGGTTCCGGCTCGAGCTTCCGCTGCGGTTCGAGCACCTTGTAGGCCTGGAGTCCGCCGGGCTGCCGGGTGAGCGGCCAGTGGGTGCGGCCGTGGCGCCGGATCGGCTCGGAGCGGACGCGCGGGTCGCCGACGGGCGGCGCGCCGACCAGTTCGTCCAGCGGCACCTGGTGGGCCTGCGCGATCGGCAGCAGCAGCTCCAGGCTGGGTCTGCGCAGTCCGGACTCCAGCCGCGAGAGGGTGCTGACGGAGATGCCGGTCGCCTCGGACAGCGCGGCGAGGGTCACCTCCCGCTCCTTCCTGATCCGCCGCAGCCGGGGGCCCACATCCGCGAGAACGTCGTCCGTAGTCATGCGCTTATTGCAGGATCGGCAAAGATGTTTGTCAATACGGCAGCTCTCGGGGGACCGTCGGCGTGGAGGTGGTCACCATGACCGAGATGAACGGGAATGCCGGGCGGACCGGGAAGACCGTCGGGTACGGCAACGAGACCCATGACGTGGTGGTCGTCGGGGGCGGCGCCGCCGGGCTGTCCGCCGCGCTGGTGCTCGGGCGGGCCCGGCGGCGCACGCTGGTCGTCGACGCGGGCGAGCCGCGCAACGCGCCCTCGTCCCACATGCAGGGCTATCTGTCCCGGGACGGGATGTCACCGGCCGATTTCCTGGCGGCCGGGCGGGAGGAGATCGCGCGCTACGGCGTCGAGCTCGTCCGTGACCGGGTGACGGACGTGACCCGGGACGAGGACTTCACCGTCGTACTCGACGGAGGGCGGGTCGTGCGGGCCCGCAGGCTGGTCGTCGCCACCGGGCTGAAGGACGAGCTGCCCGCGGTGCCCGGGGTCGCCGAGCGGTTCGGGCGGGACGTGCTGCACTGCCCGTTCTGCCACGGCTGGGAGGTGCGCGACGAGCCCTTCGGCGTTCTCGCGTCCAGCGCGATGAGCGTGCACCAGGCGCTGATGGTGTCCCAGTGGTCCAAGGACGTCACCTTCTTCCTGCACACGGTCGCCGAGGAGGAACTGTCCGACCAGGACCTGCGGCGGCTGGCCGCCGCCGGGGTCGACGTGGTGCCCGGTGAGGTCGCGGAGGTGCTGGTCGAGGACGACCGGCTCACCGGGGTCCGCCTCGCCGACGGCTCCACGCACGCCCGTTCCGTGCTCTACGTCGGGCCGCGCCCCGTGCCGCAGACGAGCCTGCTGGAGCGGCTGGGCGCCGAGATGAACGAGACCCCGTTCGGCACGTACCCGGTCGTCGACGCCACGGGCCTGACCACGGTGCCCGGCGTCTGGGCGGCGGGCAACGCGATCGGCTTCGCCGAACAGGTCGTCCACGCGGCGAGCGGCGGCTACCGCGCGGCGGCCGCGATCGTCGGGGACCTGCTCATGACCGACCTGGACGCGGCGGTGACCGGGTGACCCCCGGTGGCCGGGACCGGGCGGCTCCCGGCGACCGGGGTGTGGAGCGCACGGCTCCGTAGCACCATGGCCCCATGCTGCTGTCCCGGCTGGCCCGTGTGTCCCAGGAGGTCGCCGCCGCCTCGGCGCGGTCCCGGAAGATCGCTCTGCTCGCCGAGCTGTTCCGGGACGCCGGGGCGGACGACGTGCCGATCGTCATCCCGTATCTGGCGGGACGGCTGCCGCAGGGACGGCTCGGCGTCGGCTGGAAGGTGCTGAGCCGCCCGGTCGCCCCCGCCGCCGAGCCGGCCCTGACCGTCCACGAGGTCGACGCCCTGCTCAGCCGGCTGAGCGAGGTGTCCGGCCCCGGATCGCAGGCCGAGCGGGCCCGGCTGGTCGGGGAGTTGCTGGGCGCGGCCACCGAGGACGAACAGCGGTTCCTGCTCGGGCTGCTCACCGGAGAGGTCCGGCAGGGCGCCCTGGACGCGGTCGCGGTGGAGGGGCTGGCCCGGGCGACGGGAGCGCCCTCGGCGGACGTACGGCGCGCGGTGATGCTCGCGGGCTCCCTGCAGACGGTGGCCGGGGCGCTGCTGGCGGACGGTCCCGCCGCGCTGGAGCGGTTCCGTCTCACCGTCGGCCGTCCGGTGCTGCCGATGCTGGCGCACAGCGCCTCCTCGGTCGCCGAGGCGCTCGAAAAGCTCGGCGCCTGCGCGGTCGAGGAGAAGCTGGACGGCATCCGGGTCCAGGTCCACCGTGACGGCGACACCGTCCGCGTGCACACCCGGACCCTCGACGACATCACCGACCGGCTGCCGGAAGTGACCGCGGCGGCGCGGGAGCTGCGGGGTGAGCGCTTCATTCTCGACGGGGAGGTCATCTCCTTCGACGCCGACGGGCGCCCCCGCTCGTTCCAGGAGACCGCCGGGCGGGTCGGCTCCCGGGTGGACGTGGCGACGGCCGCCCGCGAGGTCCCCGTCTCCCCCGTCTTCTTCGACGCGCTGTCCGTCGACGGCCGCGACCTGCTGGACCTGCCGTTCGCCGAGCGGCACGCGGAGCTGGCCCGGCTCGTCCCGGAGCCCCTGCGGGTGCGGCGCACGGTGGTGTCCGGGCCGCGGGACACGAGCGCCGCGGAGGAGTTCCTCGCCGAGACCCTGGAGCGCGGCCACGAGGGAGTCGTGGTCAAGGGACTCGACGCCCCCTACAGCGCGGGCCGGCGTGGCGCGGCGTGGCTGAAGGTCAAGCCCGTGCACACGCTCGACCTGGTGGTGCTGGCCGCCGAGTGGGGGCACGGCCGGCGCGCCGGGAAGCTGTCCAACCTGCACCTGGGCGCCCGCACCGCCGACGGCGGTTTCGCCATGCTCGGCAAGACGTTCAAGGGCATGACCGACGCGATGCTGGCCTGGCAGACCGAGCGGCTGCGGGAGCTGGCCGTCGACGACAGCGGGTACGTCGTCACCGTACGTCCCGAGCTCGTCGTGGAGGTCGCCTACGACGGCCTCCAGCGCTCCCCCCGTTACCCGGCCGGCGTCACCCTCCGCTTCGCCCGCGTGGTCCGCTACCGCGAGGACAAGCGCCCCGAG
Source organism: Streptomyces sp. (assembly GCF_031181555.1). Taxonomy (GTDB): domain Bacteria; phylum Actinomycetota; class Actinomycetes; order Streptomycetales; family Streptomycetaceae; genus Streptomyces; species Streptomyces fimbriatus. Next base: position 14,251 of record NZ_JAPSKQ010000052.1, read on the forward strand.
GAGGCCGACACGGTCGAGGCGCTGCTCGCCGCGCATCCGAAGGCACGGCCGTGAAGGGCGCCCGCAGCGCCGGCCTGCTGCTGTTCCGGCACACCGATCAGGGTCTCGAGGTGCTGCTCGGTCACATGGGCGGCCCGTTCTTCGCGCGGCGGGACACCGGGGCGTGGACCGTTCCCAAGGGCGAGTACGACCCCGCCGAACCGGCCCGGGAGGCGGCGCGCCGGGAGTTCCGGGAGGAGCTGGGGCTGCCGCCGCCGGACGGGGAGGCGGTCCCGCTCGGGGAGGTCCGGCAGTCGGGCGGCAAGATCGTCACGGTCTGGGCGGTCGAGGCCGACCTGGACCCGGCGACGGTCGTCCCCGGTACGTTCGCGATGGAGTGGCCGCCGAGGTCGGGGCGGATCCGGGAGTTCCCGGAGCTCGACCGGGTGGAGTGGTTCGCCCTGGACCGGGCCCGGGAGGTGATCGTCACCGCGCAGGCGGCGTTTCTCGACCGCTTGGCGGAGCACTCGTCCTGAGGAGCCCTCCCGCGTTGCGCCGCCCACCGCCGCGCGGGAAGGTCGAAGGCACAGCCCGCCCCCAGGGAGGTCAGCGATGCCCATCGCAACGGTGAATCCGGCGAACGGCGAGACGGTCAAGACGTACGAGGCCATGGGCGAGGACGAGATCGAGCGCCGGCTCCGGCTCGCGGAGGCCACGTTCCGCACCTACCGGACGACGGCCTTCGACGAGCGCGCCCGTCTGCTGCACCGGGCCGCGGACCTCCTCCAGGAGGACCAGGACACCATCGCCCGGGTGATCACCACGGAGATGGGCAAGCCGGTCAGGCAGGCCCGCGCGGAGGCCGCCAAGTGCGCCAAGGCGATGCACTGGTACGCCGATCACGCGGCGGAGCTCCTGGCCGACGAGGAACCCGACGCCTCCGACGTGAAGGACTCCGGCGCCTCCCGGGTCGTGGTGCGCTACCGGCCGCTCGGCCCGGTGCTCGCCGTGATGCCGTGGAACTTCCCGCTGTGGCAGGTGGTCCGGTTCGCGGCGCCCGCGCTGATGGCGGGCAACGTGGGCCTGCTCAAGCACGCCTCGAACGTGCCGGAGACCGCCCTGTACCTGGAGGACCTGTTCCACCGGGCGGGCTTCGCCGAGGGCTGCTTCCAGACCCTGCTCATCGGTTCCGCCGCGGTCGACGACATCCTGCGGGACGAGCGGGTGAAGGCGGCCACCCTCACCGGCAGCGAGCCCGCGGGACGCGCGGTCGCCTCGACCGCCGGGGAGATGATCAAGAAGACGGTGCTGGAGCTGGGCGGCAGCGACCCGTTCGTGGTCATGCCGTCCGCCGACCTGGACCGGGCCGCCGAGGTCGCCGTGACCGCGCGGACCCAGAACACCGGGCAGTCCTGCATCGCCGCCAAGCGGTTCATCGTGCACACGGACGTCTACGACGCCTTCGCCGAGCGCTTCACCGCGGGCATGAAGGCCCTGAAGGTCGGCGACCCGATGGACGAGGAGACGGACATCGGCCCGCTCTCCAGCGAACGGGGCCGTACCGACCTGGAGGAACTGGTCGACGACGCCGTACGCGCGGGCGCCACCGTGCTGTGCGGCGGCGAGCGTCCCGACGGGCCCGGGTGGTTCTACCCTCCGACCGTGCTCGCCGGGATCACCCGGCAGATGCGCATCCACCGGGAGGAGGCCTTCGGTCCGGTCGCCACGCTGTACCGGGCGGCCGACCTGGACGAGGCCGTACTGATCGCCAACGACTCGCTCTTCGGCCTGAGTTCCAACGTCTGGACGCGTGACGAGGCCGAGGTCGACCGGTTCGTCCGGGACCTGGAGGCGGGCAGCGTGTACGTGAACGGCATGACGGCGTCCCATCCGGCGTTCCCGTTCGGCGGGGTCAAGCGGTCCGGGTACGGGCGTGAGCTGTCCGGGCACGGAATCCGCGAGTTCTGCAACATCACCACGGTTTGGCAGGGTGCGTGATGCTTCCGCGGTTACGATCCCGACTGTGAACCGCGAAGTGACTCTGCCTCTGATCGTCGACGACCGCGGTACCTTGCAGGTGGCCGCGGCCGACGTGAGCAAATTGCTCCGCACGGTGGGCGGACGGTGGCTGCATCTCGTGGAGGCCGGGGAGGACGGACTCGACGAGGACACGGTGGCCGCGCTCACCATCGAGCTGGCGAAGCTGGCCGACCGGATCGATGTGGCGTGCATCGCGCACAGCAGTGGCGGCGCGCCGTAGGGGTGGTCAGGCCGGCTGTGCGAGCGTCGCCCAGAACATCGCCTCGTAGCTCTGCAGCAGGCGGCCGTAGCGGCGTGCGCGGCTCTCGTCCAGGCTGCCCGCGTCCAGGGCCGCCTGGACCGCCGCCGTGGCCGTCCGGTCCAGGTCCGGGGCCGGTTCGGCGAAGAAGTCGAAGAAGGCGCATGCCTCGTCGGTGAAGCCGTAGTGGGTGCGCAGGGCCTTCGCGATCGTGGCGCAGTAGCCGCCCCAGGCCGAGAAGTTGGCGGTCACGGCGAGGACGGCGTCGGCCGGTGCGGCGTTGAGGGCCAGCCAGGCGACGTAGGCGGGATAGGCCTGACAGCCCGGCAGGGGGTCGTACGCGTCCGCGCGGGCCGCGTCCGCGCCGCAGGCGGCCGCGAACGGTTCCAGGTGCCCCTCGGCGAGTGCCTCGCCCTCCGCGAGAGCGGTGAAGAACGCGGCGCACTGCGGCTCGGCCGCGGACCTGTCCGCCAGGTGCAGGAACGCGCGGCGGTCCGCGGGGATCACCTGGCGTTGTTCCAGGGCGAGCGCGGCCAGGGCGTCCCGGTCCGCCTCGCCGCGGGCGATCAGCGGCACGAGGGGGTTGGAGCGCGGGTCCGGGGCCAGATCGCGGGTGGTCGTCTCCAGCAGGTCCCGGGCCGTGCGTGTCATCGCGTCCTCCGTCGTGTCGGTCACACACGAACGTTCCCCCGCGGCGGGGCGCGGGTAACCCGGCGGTGCCGCCCGCACCGCCGGGTCGTTCCCGTGGCCGCCTCAGCGGATGGGCATGCCCGACAGGGTGCGGGCGATCACCAGGCGCTGGATCTCGCTCGTGCCCTCGAAGATGGTGTAGATCGCGGCGTCGCGGTGCATCCGCTCCACCGGGTACTCGCGGGTGTAGCCGTTGCCGCCCAGGATCTGGATCGCCTGGGCGGTGACCTTCTTGGCGGTCTCGCTGGCGAACAGCTTGGACATCGAGCCCTCGGCGGCCGTGAAGGGCTTGCCGTTGACCGCCATCCAGGAGGCGCGCCACACCAGGAGGCGGGCGGCGTCGATCTGGGTGCGCATGTCGGCGAGCTGGAAGGCGACGCCCTGGTTGTCGATGATCGGGCGGCCGAACTGCTCGCGCGTCTGGGCGTACTCCAGGGCGACCTCGTACGCCGCGCGGGCGGTGCCGACCGCCATGGCACCGACCGCCGGGCGGGACGCCTCGAAGGTGGCCATCGCGGCGTTCTTCACCCGCTCGCCGCCCTTCTTCGCCTTCTCGCGGGCGCGGGCGAGCCGCTCGTCCAGCTTCTCCTTGCCGCCGAGCAGGCAGGAGCCGGGGACGCGCACGTCGTCCAGGACGACCTCGGCGGTGTGCGAGGCGCGGATGCCGTGCTTCTTGAACTTCTGGCCCTGCGACAGACCGGGCGTGTTCGGCGGGATGATGAAGGACGCGTGGCCCTTGGAGCCCAGCTCGGGGTCGACGACGGCGACGACGACGTGGACGTTGGCGATGCCGCCGTTGGTCGCCCAGGTCTTGGTGCCGTTGATCACCCACTCGTCCTTGGCCTCGTCGTACACCGCGCGGGTGCGCATGGAGGCCACGTCGGAGCCGGCGTCGGGCTCGGAGGAGCAGAACGCGGCGACCTTGACGTCGTTCGCGTCGCCGTACATCTGCGGGATCCAGGTGCCGATCTGCTCGTCGGTGCCGTTGGCGAGGACGCCCACGGCGGCGAGGCCGGTGCCGACGATCGACAGGGCGATGCCCGCGTCGCCCCAGAACAGCTCCTCCATCACCATGGGGATGCCGAGACCGCTTGCGTCGAAGTACTGCTGGGCGTAGAAGTCCAGGGAGTAGATGCCGACCTTGGCCGCCTCCTGGATGACCGGCCAGGGAGTCTCCTCACGCTCGTCCCATTCGGCGGCCGCGGGGCGGATCACATCGGCGGCGAAGCCGTGCAGCCAGTCCCGGACCTCCTTCTGTTCGTCGTTGAGCTCCATGGTGAACTCGGCCATGTCCCCTCCAGCGGGCGCTGCACGCGCACGTGCGTGTTACTTGCGGTAACACGAGTCTGTTACCCACGGGTAGGAAAAGTCAACTCCCCGAGGCCGGTCGGCATCCCGTTCGGTGTCCGCGGCGCCGTCAGTGTTAGTTTGCGCAGGCGTCACCGAAACAGCACGGGTGGGGAGATTCATGGACGCCACACAGCGGACCGATCAGCAGCGGTCCGCCGACCGACGCCGGCGCGAGCTCCTGGAGGCCGCCGACCGAGTGGTGCTGCGCGACGGCCCGCAGGCCTCGATGAACGCGATCGCCGCCGAGGCCGGCATCACCAAACCGATCCTCTACCGGCACTTCGGCGACAAGGGGGGACTCTACGCCGCCCTGGCCAAGCGGCACACCGACGCGTTGCTGGATTCGCTGCGGGCCGCGCTGGACGCCCCGGCCGAGCGGCGCGAGCGGGTCGAGGCGACCCTGGACACCTACCTCTCGGCGATCGAGGCACGTCCTCAGGTGTACCGGTTCCTGATGCACCCGGCGGAGGGATCGCAGAGCGACCAGGGCTTCGACGTCGGCAAGCACTCGGCGCCGCTGCTGCGGCGGATGGGCGAGGAGCTGGCGCAGGTCATCGAGGAGCGGCTGGACCTCGGACCGGGCAGCCAGCAGCTGGCCCGGGTGTGGGGGCACGGCATCGTCGGCATGATGCACGCGGCCGGTGACTGGTGGCTCGGTGAACGTCCCTGTTCCCGCGCCGACTTGGTGCGCAGCCTGGCCGACCTGCTGTGGGGGCGGCTGGCCGCGGCGGGCGACAAGGTGGGCGGCCCGGGGTTCTGACTCCCCCCTCCGTCCCCTCCCCCTCAGTCCTCCCGGCTCCAGGGGGCCCGCTTCACCTGGCGCATGAGCCTGCGGTGCCGCCACCCCGTCAGCCGGTCGGCGTAGAGGCGACCCGCCAAGTGGTCGCACTCGTGCTGCAGGCACCGGGCGAAGAACCCCGTGCCGTGGACGGTGACCGGTTCACCGGTCACCGTGAAGCCCTCGACGACCGCGTGGTCGTGACGCTCCGTCCCGGCCTCCAGCCCCGGCAGGGACAGACAGCCCTCGGGACCGCGCACCACCACGCCGTCCGTCCCGACCAGCCTTGGGTTCACCACATGGCCGAGGTGACGGACGTCCTCGTCGTCCGGGCAGTCGTACACGAACACCCGCAGCGGCTCGCCGACCTGGTTGGCGGCCAGGCCCACCCCCTGGGCCGCGTACATCGTCGCGAACAGGTCCTCCACCAGGCGGGCCAGTTCCGGGCCGAAGTCGGTGACCTCCCGGCAGGGTGCGTGCAGCACCGGGTCGCCGAGCAGGGTGAGGGGCCGCACACGTCCGTGGACGCCGGGGATGGAGCCGTGTCGCATGGCGGCCAGAGTACGGTCCTCCCAGCAACGCCCGTCTCACGAGGGTGCCGCGGTTCTGGAGTGCGAACGGATCTCGATAGGCTGACGTTCACACCACGTGGCCGTCAGGCACAGGCGCGGCGCGTACGCAAGGAGGATCGAGAACTGATGGCAGGCAACTCGGACCCGCTCACGCCGCGGGCCAAGCTGGCCGTGACCGCGGGCAAGGCGGTCGCAGCGGCATCCCGCGCCGCAGGGCGCGGCAGCGGTTCGGTGATCGGCGGCCGGGTGGCGCTCAAGCTCGACCCCGATCTCCTCGCCCGGCTCGCGCAGAACCTGGACTGCGTCCTGGTCTCGGCGACCAACGGCAAGACCACCACCACCCGGCTCATCGCCGAGGCGCTGCGGGCCGCGGGACCGGTCGTCTCCAACGCGCTCGGCGCCAACATGCCGGCCGGCATCACCTCGGCGCTCGCCGGCGGCTCGGACGCGAAGTTCGGCGTCATCGAGGTCGACGAGAAGTACCTCGCCGGCGTCGCCCGGGACACCGACCCGAAGTGCATCGCCCTGCTGAACCTCTCCCGCGACCAGCTCGACCGCGCCGCCGAGACCCGCATGCTCGCGGAGAACTGGCGCGAGGGCCTGGCCGGCTCCAAGGCCGTCATCGTCGCCAACGCCGACGACCCGCTGGTGGTGTGGGCCGCGTCCTCCTCCCCCAACGTGATCTGGGTCGCCGCCGGGCAGATGTGGAAGGACGACGCCTGGTCCTGCCCGTCCTGCGGCGGTGTGATGCAGCGCCCGGGCGACGACTGGTTCTGCGGCGAGTGCGGCTTCCGCCGGCCGACCCCCAGCTGGGCGCTCTCCGGCGACCACGTCCTCGACCCGCACGGCTCCGCCTGGCCGATCCACCTGCAGCTGCCGGGCCGCGCCAACAAGGCCAACGCCGCCAGCTCCGCCGCCGTCGCCGCCGTCTTCGGGGTGCCGCCGCAGGTCGCCCTGGAGCGGATGTACCAGGTGCAGGCCGTGGCGGGCCGCTACGACATCGTGCAGTTCCAGGGGCGTGACCTGCGGCTGCTGCTCGCCAAGAACCCCGCGGGCTGGCTGGAGACGTTCTCGCTGATCGACCCGCCGCCGACCCCGGTGATCCTGTCGGTGAACGCGCGCTCCGCCGACGGCACCGACACCTCCTGGCTGTGGGACGTCGACTACACGCGGCTGACCGGCCACCCGATCTGCGTCATCGGTGACCGGAAGCTGGACCTCGCGGTGCGCCTGGAGGTCGCCGACCAGCAGTTCCAGGTCTGCGAGGACCTCGATCAGGCGGTACAGCTGTGCCCGCCCGGCCGGATCGAGGTCATCGCCAACTACACCGCGTTCCAGGACCTGCGCCGCCGTGTCGGCAACTGACGCAACGACGTACTCACAAGGACAGTGACTTCATGAGTGACAACAGCCTGCGGGTCGTCTGGATCTACCCCGACCTGCTCAGCACCTACGGCGACCAGGGCAACGTGCTCGTCGTGGAGCGCCGGGCGCGGCAGCGCGGCCTGGACGTGGCCCGGCTCGACGTGCGCAGCGACCAGCCGATCCCGACCTCCGGCGACATCTACCTGATCGGCGGCGGCGAGGACCGGCCGCAGCGGCTGGCCGCCGAGCGGCTGCGCCGGGACGGCGGTCTGTACCGGGCGGTGGAGAACGGCGCGATCGTGTTCTCGGTGTGCGCCGGCTACCAGATCCTCGGCCACGAGTTCATCAACGACCTCGGCCAGCGCGAGCCGGGCCTCGGCCTGCTCGACGTCGTCTCGGTACGCGGTGAGGGCGCCCGGTGCGTGGGCGACGTGCTGGCGGACATCAACCCGCAGCTGGGACTGCCCCCGCTGACCGGGTTCGAGAACCACCAGGGCGTCACCCACCTGGGCCCCACGGCCCGCCCGTTCGCCCAGGTGCGCTTCGGCAACGGCAACGGCACCGGGGACGGCACGGAGGGCGCGTTCAACGACACCGTCTTCGGCACGTACATGCACGGCCCCGTGCTCGCCCGCAACCCGCAGATCGCGGACCTGCTGCTGAAGCTGGCGCTCGACGTCAACGCGCTGCCGCCGACCGACGACCGCTGGTACGAGGCGCTGCGCAGCGAGCGCATCGCGGCGGCGCAGCAGCCCGCCTGAGGCGCGCCCGGACCCGCGGACACCCGGTCGTCGGGCGGGCGCGGCCGGCCCGTCTGACGGCTGCTCCGCACAGGTGAGCGGGGTCGTCCAGCAGGCGGACGCGAGGTGCGGCCCCGCCCCTCGATGCCGCTAGGGTGGCGGGGATCGAGCCGGACAGCGCGGTCCGGTCCCGGCCCACATCGAGAAGGTTGTTTCGGGCTATGCGCATTGGTGTCCTCACGTCCGGCGGCGACTGCCCCGGCCTGAACGCCGTCATCCGGTCCGTCGTGCACCGCGCCGTCGTCGACCACGGCGACGAGGTCATCGGCTTCCGGGACGGGTGGAAGGGCCTGTTGGAGTGCGACTACCTCAAGCTCGACCTCGACGCGGTGAGCGGCATCCTCGCCCGCGGCGGCACCATCCTCGGCTCCTCCCGGGTCCGCCCCGAACATCTGCGGGACGGTGTGGAGCGGGCCAAGGGTCACGTGCGGGAACTCGGGCTCGACGCGATCATCCCGATCGGCGGTGAGGGCACGCTGAAGGCGGCCCGGCTGCTGTCGGACAACGGTCTGCCGATAGTCGGTGTGCCCAAGACCATCGACAACGACATCGCCGCCACGGACGTCACCTTCGGCTTCGACACGGCCGTCGGTGTGGCGACCGAGGCCCTGGACCGGCTGAAGACCACCGCCGAGTCCCACCAGCGCGTGCTGATCGTGGAGGTCATGGGCCGTCACACCGGCTGGATCGCGCTGCACTCCGGCATGGCGGCCGGCGCGCACGCCGTCGTCGTGCCCGAACGGCCCTTCGACATCGACGAGCTGACCGCGAGGGTCGGTGAGCGGTTCTCGGCCGGCAAGCGGTTCGCGATCGTGGTGGCCGCCGAGGGCGCCAAGCCGAAGCCCGGGACGATGGACTTCGACGAGGGCGGCAAGGACGTCTACGGCCACGAGCGGTTCGCCGGGATCGCGCGGCAGCTCTCCCTCGAGCTGGAGGCGCGGCTCGGCAAGGAGGCCCGTCCGGTCATCCTCGGACACGTCCAGCGCGGCGGCACGCCGACGGCGTACGACAGGGTGCTGGCCACGCGGTTCGGCTGGCACGCGGTGGAGGCCGTGCACCGCGGCGAGTTCGGGAAGATGACCGCGCTGCGCGGGACCGACATCGTCATGGTGTCGCTGGCCGAGGCCGTCGAGACGCTGAAGACCGTGCCCGAGCGGCGCTACGCCGAGGCGGAGTGTGTCCTGTGACACCTGGGTGAGCGGAGCCCGCCCCCGGCCGCAGTCGCGGCCGGGGGCGGTTCTACTCTGGTGCGGACAGACAGCGCACAACCCCCACGAAACAGGAGCCGGCGGATGGATCACAGCGGGCACGGCATGACCATGGATCTGCCGCCGTTCACGCTGGGGCGAGGGCTCGCCTGGTCGGCGGACCCGTTCTTCCTCATCACCTGCCTGCTCGGGCTGGCCCTGTACGGCTGGGGCGTGATGCGCCTCACCCGGCGCGGGGACAAGTGGCCGGTGGGACGGACGGTGGCGTTCGCCGCCGGTGTGCTCAGCATCGGGCTGGTGATGTGCACCAGGCTGAACGACTACGGCATGGTCATGTTCAGCGTGCACATGGTGCAGCACATGGTGATCAGCATGGTGTCGCCGATCCTGATCCTGCTCGGTGCCCCGATCACCCTGGCGCTGCGCGCGCTGCCGACGGCCGGGCGGGGCCGCAAGGGGCCGCGCGAGCTGCTGCTGATGCTGCTGCACAGCCGCTACATGCGGATCATCACCCACCCGGTGTTCACCATCCCGATGTTCATCGCGAGCCTGTACGCGCTGTACTTCACCCCGCTGTTCGACTTCCTGATGGGTTCGCAGGTCGGGCACATCGCGATGATGGTGCACTTCCTCGCCGTCGGCCTGGTCTTCTTCTGGCCGATCATGGGCGTGGACCCGGGCCCGCACCGGCCGGGACACCTCATGCGGATGCTGGAGCTGTTCGCGGGCATGCCGTTCCACGCCTTCTTCGGCATCGCGCTGATGATGGCGTCCGCCCCGATGGTCACGACCTTCGAGAACCCGCCCGCCTCGCTCGGGATCGACGCGCTGTCCGACCAGAACGCGGCCGGCGGCATCGCCTGGGCGTTCAGCGAGGTCCCGTCCGTCCTGGTGCTGATCGCGCTGCTGTTCCAGTGGTACGCCTCGGACCAGCGGCAGGCCAAGCGCAAGGACCGCGCCGCCGACCGCGACGGGGACAAGGAACTCGAAGCGTACAACGCCTATCTGGCCTCACTGCACGCACGCGGAAACTGAATCCACCGCTCTTCCGGACCCCTTGGACGGGCGGTTTCCTTCAGTGGCGTGATGCCTCCGGGGGGACGGGAGCGGCGTTTCCGTCATGTTCGAGGACGGAAACGGAAAAGGGCGGGATGACGACCGAGGCCGCGGTGGGGCGGCCCGCGTCCCGGGAACGGGCGCGGGCCCCCTGCCGGCGTCGATCACCGCGGTGGCCCTGGGGAACCGCGCCCACCCGTGCGGGCGGGCGCGCTGGAGCCGGTGCCGCGGGGGCCGCTCGCGAAGGACCCGGAGCGGCGGACGACGGCACGGACGGTGCAGGCGGAACCGGCACGCATCGTCGCACCCCAGTGGGAGGCGTACGCGCGGACGCAGACGGGCCTCGGATCACCCTCGCCCCGGGAGGCCCCGGCCCGCCGCCGGAGGGGTGACACGCGGTCCCGCCACCGGCACCCGGCGGCGCCCCCGCCCGCACGCGCTGCGCGCCCGTCCTCGCCGGCGGGCTCGGCCCGGTGCGGGCCCTGGGCGGTGGGCCCTGGACCGGCGGGGGATCCTGGAAATCCGGCGCTCGTGTGGCCGTGCGCACCGTAAAGAGGCGGAACGGGGGCACCATGGAGGGAACCGAATGAGGAGGGTGTTGCGATGCCCGGTTCCACGAACGGTTCCAGTTCGACGAAGACCATGGGAGTGCTCACCGTCGGCGGACTCGTCGCCGTGACGGCCTACACGGTGGCGCTCGGCGGCAACGGCTGGCTGTGGTTCGGCTGGGTCGTCCTGGGCCTGATCACTCTCGGCATGGTCGCCACGCGCAGCACCTGAGGACCGTCCGCGGCGGCCGGCCTCACTTCGGGGTGAGCCGGCCCGCCGAGTGCACGCCCGGCTGGTACTTCGGCAGCCGGACGGTGATCTTCATGCCCGCGCCCACGGCGGTCTCGATGACGAGACCGTAGTCGTCGCCGTAGACCTGGCGGAGCCGGTCGTCGACGTTGGACAGTCCGATGCCGCCCGTGGGGCTCACCTCGCGGGCGAGGATGCGGCGCAGCAGGCCGGGGTCCATTCCGGCGCCGTCGTCCTCGATGACGACCAGGGCCTCGGCCCCCGCGTCCTGCGCGGTGATCTGGATGTGGCACTGGTCGGACTTGCCCTCCAGACCGTGCTTGACGGCGTTCTCCACGAGCGGCTGGAGACAGAGGAAGGGCAGGGCGACCGGCAGCACCTCGGGGGCGATCTGCAGGGTGACGGAGAGCCGGTCGCCGAAGCGTGCCCGGACCAGCGCCAGGTAGTGGTCGATGGCGTGGAGCTCGTCGGCGAGGGTGGTGAAGTCGCCGTGCCGGCGGAACGAGTAGCGGGTGAAGTCGGCGAACTCCAGCAGCAGCTCGCGGGCCCGTTCGGGATCGGTGCGCACGAACGAGGCGATCACGGCGAGCGAGTTGAAGATGAAGTGCGGGGAGATCTGCGCGCGCAGGGCGCGGATCTCGGCCTCGATGAGGCGGGTGCGGGACTGGTCGAGGTCGGCCAGTTCGAGCTGGACGGAGACCCAGCGGGCGACCTCCCCGGCGGCCCGGACCAGGACCGCGGACTCGCGGGGCGCACAGGCGACGAGCGCGCCGTGCACCCGGTCGTCGACGGTGAGCGGGGCCACGACGGCCCAGCGCACCGTGCAGTCCGGGGTGTCGCAGGTGAGCGGGAAGGCCTCGCCGCGGCCGGTGTCGAGGGGACCGGCGAGGCGCTCCATGATCTCGGCGCGGTGGTGCGCCCCCACGCCGTCCCAGACGAGGACCCGGTCGCGGTCGGTGAGGCACAGGGCGTCCGTGCCCAGCAGGGAGCGCAGCTTGCGGGCGGACTTGCGGGCGGTCTCCTCCGTCAGGCCGGCCCGGAGCGGGGGTGTGGCCAGGGAGGCGGTGTGCAGGGTCTCGAAGGTCGCGTGCTCGACGGGGGTGCCGAGTCCGGCGAGGCTGGCGGGCCGGGCGGTGCGCCGGCCCAGCCAGAAACCGGCCGCCAGCAGGGGCAGTACGGCGACCAGCAGCCCGGCGAGGAAACCGCTCATGCGGACACCTCCGTGCGGAGTTCCTCCGGCAGATGGAACCGGGCCAGCACGCCTGCCGTGCCGGGCGGTACCCGGCCGGGGGTGGCCAGGGACACCAGGACCATGGTGAGGAAGCCCAGCGGCACCGACCACAGCGCCGGCCAGGCGAGCAGGGCGTGCCAGGGGCCCTCGCCCGGGTAGCCGGTCATGGTCGCGGCGACGGCGAGGAAGGCGGACCCGCCGCCCACCAGCATCCCGGCGGCGGCGCCGGGCGGGGTGAGCCGGCGCCACCAGATGCCGAGGACGAGGAGCGGGCAGAAGGACGAGGCCGACACGGCGAAGGCGAGTCCGACGGCGTCGGCCACCGGCAGGCCGCCGACCAGGAGGCTCGCCGCGAGCGGGACGGCCATGGCGAGCACCGTGCCGAGCCGGAAGTGCCGTACGCCGCGCGAGGGGAGGACGTCCTGGGTGAGCACGCCGGCCACGGCCATGGTCAGCCCGGACGCCGTGGACAGGAACGCGGCGAAGGCGCCCCCGGCGACCAGCGCGCCGAGCAGGTCGCCGCCCGCTCCCCCGATCATCCGGTCGGGCAGCAGGAGCACGGCGGCGTCGGCGTTCCCGGTGAGCGTGAGTTCGGGCGCGTACAGGCGGCCCAGTGCGCCGTAGACCGGGGGCAGGAGGTAGAAGGCGCCGATCAGGCCGAGGACCGCGACGGTGGTGCGGCGGGCGGCGACGCCGTGCGGGCTGGTGTAGAAGCGCACCACGACGTGCGGCAGGCCCATGGTGCCGAAGAAGGTGGCGAGGATCAGCCCGTACGTGGCGTACAGCGGGCGTTCCTCGCGGGACTCGGCCCGGGAGGGCGACAGGGCGTCGTCGGCGCCGCGCCCGGCGGCGGGGACCTCGGCGCCCTCGGCGAACGTCAGGCGTGTGCCGCCGTCGATGTGGTGGGTGCCGGCGGGCAGCCGGAGTTCGGTGCCGTGGTGTGCGCGGCCGTCGACGGTGCCGTCCACGGTCACGGTGAGCGGCTTCTCCAGTCTGAGGTCGAGGCCGTCCTCGACGCGGACCACGCGCTGCTCGCGGAAGGCGGCCGGTTCGTCGAAGGCGTGGCTGGGCGCTCCGTCGCGCTGCCAGGCGAGGACCAGGAAGAGGGCGGGGACGAGCAGCGCGGTGAGTTTCAGCCAGTACTGGAAGGCCTGCACGAAGGTGATGCTGCGCATGCCGCCCGCGGCGACGATCACGGTCACCACGACGGCGACGATCACCCCGCCGAGCCAGTCGGGCACACCGGTGAGGACGGCGGTCAGGGTGAGTCCGGCGCCCTGGAGCTGGGGCAGCAGGTACAGCCAGCCGACACCGACGACGAAGGCGCCCGCGAGCCGCCGCACCGTCTGCGAGGCGAGCCGCGCCTCGGCGAAGTCGGGCAGGGTGTACGCGCCGGAGCGGCGCAGCGGGGCGGCGACGAACAGCAGCAGGACCAGATAGCCGGCGGTGTAGCCGACCGGGTACCAGAGCATGTCCGGGCCCTGTACGAGCACGAGTCCCGCGATGCCCAGGAAGGAGGCGGCGGAGAGGTACTCGCCGCTGATGGCGGCCGCGTTGAGACGGGGGCCGACGGTGCGGGAGGCGACGTAGAAGTCGGAGGTGGTGCGGGAGATGCGCAGGCCGAAGGCGCCCACGAGGACGGTCGCCAGGACGACGAGCGCGACGGCGGGGACGGCGTAGCTGGAGTTCACGGCGCGGACGGTCCCGTCGTCTCAGCGGTCCTCGACGAGCCGCACGAAGTCGCGTTCGTTGCGTTCGGCGCGGCGCACGTACCAGCGGGCGAGCAGGACCAGCGGGGGGTACAGCCCGAAGCCGAGGACCGCCCACTCCAGGCGGCGGGCGTCCGGGGCGACGGCGAAGACCAGCGGCAGCGGGCCGATGAGCAGGGCGAGGACGGCGAACACGGTGAGGCCGGCGCGCAGCTGGATGCGCATCAGGGAGCGGACGTAGGTGTGGCCGAGGGTGGTCTGCTCGTCGATCTCGGTGCGCGGACGGTAGTAGCCGAAGGCGCGCCGGGCGCGGCGGGGCGGGCCGGTGACGACGACGCGGCGTTCGGTCGGATCCTGGGGCATGCGTGCTCCCCTAGCTCGTGGTCCGGCGCATCAGCAGGTCCCGCAGTTCACGGGCGTGCCGCCGGCTGACCTGGAGTTCCTCGGCGCCGATCAGGACGCTCACGGTGCCCGCGCCGAGCCGGAGCTCGCCGATGTGGCGCAGCGCGACCAGGTGGCGGCGGTGGATGCGGACGAAACCGCGGGAGCGCCAGCGCTCCTCCAGGGTGGACAGCGGGATGCGGACGAGGTGGCTGCCCTTGTCGGTGTGCAGGCGGGCGTAGTCGCCCTGGGCCTCGACGTGGGTGATGTCGTCGACGGGGACGAAGCGGGTCACGCCGCCGAGCTCCACGGGTATGTGGTCGGGGTCGGGTTCGTGCACGGGGATGCGCGGGGTGGTGCCGCGCCGGTCGGCGGCGCGCAGCTCGACGACGCGGCGTACCGCCTCGGCCAGCCGTTCCCTGCGGACCGGTTTGAGCACGTAGTCGGCGGCCTTGAGGTCGAAGGCCTGGACGGCGAAGTCCTCGTGGGCGGTGACGAACACGATGAGCGGCGGCCGGGCGAACCCGGTGAGCAGCCGGGCGAGGTCGAGGCCGTCGAGGCCGGGCATCTGGATGTCGAGGAAGACGACGTCGATGGCGTCGGGGCCGTCGGGTCCCGACTCCAGGGCCCGGTTGATGCGGCGCAGCGCCTCGGTCGCGTCGCCGGCGCCCTCGGCGCTGCCGATGCGGGGGTCCGCGTTCAGCAGGTAGAGCAGTTCCTCCAGTGAGGGACGTTCGTCGTCGACGGCGAGGGCACGCAGCATGAAGCTGGAGTGTAGGGGGCATTTCCGCGTCTGGACATGTGCCGGGCGCGGCCGTCACCCCCGGTTTCGGTGACCTGTCCGCCGCCGCGGACGACGACCGGTCGCCGCTGGATACAGTTCCCGCATGACCAGCAGGCCCGCACCGTTCGACGAGCTCGACCGGAAGATCGTCACCGCGCTGATGGCGAACGCCAGGACGTCCTTCGCCGAGATCGGCGCGGCCGTCGGGCTGTCGTCGACGGCGGTCAAGCGCCGGGTGGACCGGCTGCGCGAGACAGGGGTGATCACCGGGTTCACGGCGACCGTGCGGCCGTCGGCGCTGGGCTGGCGCACGGAGGCGTACGTCGAGGTGTACTGCGAGGGCGCGGCGCCGCCCCGGCGGCTGGCGGAGGTGGTGCGCAACCATCCGGAGATCGCCGCGGCGATGACGGTGACCGGTGGCGCGGACGCGCTGCTGCATGTGCGGGCGCGGGACGTGGAGCACTTCGAGGAGGTGCTGGAGCGCATCCGCCAGGAGCCGTTCATCCGCAAGACGATCAGCGTGATGGTGCTGTCCCACCTGCTCCCGGACAGTCCTGAGGCGGGGGTCAGCCAGCCTGCCCCGGAAGGCGCAGCAGACGTGCGTTGAGCGGCGGGAACGCGCAGTGTTCCTGCGCGAACACGCAGCTCTTGTTCCTTGTCGCCCGTCCCGCTCGGTTCCTACCGTGGAGGCACCCCCTGTCGGCACCGCGTGGAAGCGGAGGAACCCCTCTGTGCCCGATTCCCGTGTGGCGCGCCGGCGGCGTTATCTCGTCTGCGAACCCAGACACTTCGCCGTGCGGTACGCGATCAACCCCTGGATGCACCCCGACCGACCCGTCGACGTCCTTCTCGCCCAGCGGCAGTGGCGGACGCTGGTCGACACCTACCGTGACCACGGGCATACCGTGGAGACCGTGAAGCCGGAGCCCGGACTGCCCGACATGGTGTTCGCCGCGAACGCGGCGGTCGTCGTCGAGGGCCGCGTCTTCGGCTCCCTGTTCCTGGCGCCCGAGCGGCGTCCGGAGACCGTGGCGTACGAGGCCTGGTTCAAGGCCGGGGGGTACGAGGTCCACCACCCCGAGTCGGTCTGCGAGGGCGAGGGCGACCTGGTGCCCGCCGGGCGCTGGATCCTCGCCGGCACCGGGTTCCGCACCACCCGTGAGGCGCACCGCGAGGTGCAGGAGTTCTTCGGGGTGCCGGTGATCGGCCTGACGCTGGTGGACCCGTACTTCTACCACCTGGACACGGCGCTGTTCGTGCTGGACGAGGAGAACGTCGCGTACTACCCGGAGGCGTTCTCGCCGGGGAGCCGCGAGGTGCTCGCCCGGCTGTATCCGGACGCGGTGATCGCGACCCGCGAGGACGCGATGGCGTTCGGCCTGAACTCCGTCTCCGACGGGCGCCACGTGTTCATCTCGCCGGGGGCTGCGGCCCTCGCCGCTCAGCTCGCCGACCGCGGCTACGTTCCCGTCCCCGTCGACCTGTCCGAGTTCCACAAGGCAGGCGGCGGCATCAAGTGCTGCACTCAGGAGATCCGCTCATGACCTCGCCCGTCGTCACGCGTTCGTCCGCCGAGCTGATCGGCGCGGAGGAGCCGGTCCTCGCGCACAACTACCATCCGCTGCCCGTGGTCGTCGCCCGCGCGGAGGGCGTGTGGGTGGAGGACGTGGAGGGCCGGCGGTACCTCGACATGCTGGCCGGCTACTCGGCGCTCAACTTCGGCCACCGCCATCCCGCGCTGATCGAGGCCGCGCACCGCCAGCTGGACCGGCTCACGCTGACCTCGCGCGCGTTCCACAACGACCGGCTCGCCGAGTTCGCCGAGCGGCTGGCCGCGCTGACCGGCCTCGACATGGTGCTGCCCATGAACACCGGCGCGGAGGCGGTGGAGAGCGGGATCAAGGTGGCCCGCAAGTGGGCCTACGACGTGAAGGGCGTCCCGGCCGACCGGGCGACGATCGTGGTGGCGGCGGACAACTTCCACGGCCGTACGACGACGATCGTGAGCTTCTCGACGGACGAGGTGGCGCGCGCCGGTTTCGGCCCCTTCACCCCGGGCTTCCGGGTCGTTCCCTACAACGACCTCGCGGCGCTGGAGGCGGCGGTCGACGAGACGACGGCCGCGGTGCTGATCGAGCCGATCCAGGGCGAGGCGGGCGTCGTCGTCCCGGACGACGGCTATCTGGCGGGCGTGCGGGAGCTGACGCGCCGCAAGGGATGCCTGTTCATCGCGGACGAGATCCAGTCGGGGCTGGGCCGCACGGGCCGCACGCTCGCCGTGGAGCACGAGTCGGTCCTCCCGGACGTGGTCCTGCTCGGCAAGGCGCTGGGCGGCGGCATCGTCCCGGTGTCGGCGGTGGTCGCCCGGCGCGAGGTGCTCCAGGTGCTCCACCCCGGGGAGCACGGGTCGACCTTCGGCGGCAATCCGCTGGCCGCGGCGGTCGGTACGGCCGTGGTGGAGCTGCTGGAGACGGGTGAGTTCCAGCGCCGGGCGGCGGACCTGGGGGTGGTCCTGCACGAGGGCCTGGCGGCACTGGTCGGCAAGGGCGTCATCGGCTTCCGCTCCCGTGGGCTGTGGGCGGGCGTCGACGTCGACCCGGCCCTCGGCACGGGCCGCGAGGTGAGCGAACGCCTCATGCGCGAGGGCGTCCTCGTCAAGGACACCCACGGCTCCACCATCCGCCTGGCCCCGCCGCTGACGATCACGGCGGACGA
>NZ_JAPSKQ010000052.1:32044-36707 GCF_031181555.1 Streptomyces sp.
ACGTCGACCCGGCCCTCGGCACGGGCCGCGAGGTGAGCGAACGCCTCATGCGCGAGGGCGTCCTCGTCAAGGACACCCACGGCTCCACCATCCGCCTGGCCCCGCCGCTGACGATCACGGCGGACGAGCTCCGGGGGGCTCTGGGAACCCTGGAGAAGGTCCTGGGCCGGCGGGACTGAACCGGCGGTGGATCCGGCGCGGCGGTCCGCGGGTCCGCCGCGCCCCACCGGGTCGGGCCGACCCCGCGCCGCACCGGATTCGCCGGCCCGACGGGCACCACCGCGCCGTGAGGGACCTCCCGGGCCCGGCGGAGCGTCGTGGCGACGCGGCTCCGGCAGGGGTGGTCCCGGTCCGTCCGGCACACCGGCACAGGGACGCGCCGCGCCGCCGCCGGAAGGCCGCCGGTCCCGGCACCGGGACCGGCGGGGACGCCGCCCGTCACCGGAGGCCCCGACGCCCGGCCCACCGCGCACCGCCATCCGGGAAGCCTCCTCCCCCGTCAAGGGTGAAGATTGAGACATGAGGTGGTAGACCACTCTCAGCGACAGAGAGGTCGGCCGTGGGCGGACACAAGGAGCAGGACGTTGCCCGGCAGGGGTTCGACGTGGCCGACGCCGCCCCCCTGTTGCTCGATCCGCAGGGCATGGTGACGGGCTGGACCGGCCAGGCCGAGCGGCTGCTGGGGCATTCCGCGTCCGAGACGGTGGGCAGGAAGCTCGCCGAGCTGCTGACCCCGAAGGACGCCGAGCGGGTGCCGGACCTGGTCGAGCGGTGCCGGGGGGACGGCGGCTGGGCGGGGCTGATGACGGCCCTGCACCGGGACGGGCGGCCGGTCGCGGTCATGGTCCGGATCACCCCGACCGTGGAGCCGCGGGGCCGTTCGCCGCTGCTGGTGCTGCTGTCGGAGCTGGCCGGCTCCCCCGGCTGGGACATGAGCCGCGCGGTGCTGGAGCAGATGGTCGCCGGATCGTCGATCGGCATCGCGATCGTGGACACGGATCTGCGCTTCGTGTGGTCCAACGCCGCGCTGGAACAGTTCGGCGGCGGTCCGGCCGAACGGCGCCTGGGGCTGCGGTTCGCGGACGTCCAGCCGGGTATGGACGCCGAGGCCGTCGAGGCGCAGATGCGACACGTGCTGGAGACCGGCGAACGCGTGGTCGGCTACGAGCACGTCGGCCGCGTCCGCTCGGCACCGCTGCGCGACACCGCGCACATGCTGTCGTTCACCCGGCTCGACGACGAGCAGGGCCGCCCGATGGGCGTGTACTACACCGTCGTGGACGTCACCGGGTGGCATCGCGCCCGGCAGCGTCTCGCCCTGCTCGACCGGGCCGGTGAGCACATCGGCCGCACCCTGGACATCATGAGCACCGCGCAGGAACTGGCCGACGTCGCCGTGCCGGGGCTCGCGGAGTTCGTCACCGTCGACCTGCTGGAGACCGTGCTGCGGGGCGCCGAGCTGCCGTCCGGACCACTTGCGGAGACCGACCGGGTGCCGCTGTGCCGCGCGGGCCACCGGTCGCTGTACGAGGACCTGCCGCGGACGGTCGTGAAGGCCGGCGAGGCGGTGGCCTACCTGGCCGGTTCACCACCGGTCCGCTGTCTGACCACGGGCCGGTCCTGGCGTCAGGAGCAGCTCGATCCGCTCGCCACGGAGTGGGCCGTGGGGGCGCCGGGCAGCCGCGAGTCCACCTTCCTGGAACTGGGCCTGCAGAGCGTGATGATCGTGCCGATCCGCGCCCGGGGCGTCACCCTGGGCGTCACCACGTTCTTCCGGCGCCGCCGCGAGAACCCCTTCGACGCGGACGACCTGAACCTGGCCGAGGACCTCGTCTCCCGTGCCGCCGTCTGCGTGGACAACGCCCGGCGCTACACCCGTGAGCGGGACGCCACGCTCGTCCTGCAGCGCAGTCTCCTCCCCCACAGGCTGCCCGAGCAGGACGCCGTCGGGGTGTCCGCGTGCTACCGCCCGGCCGACGAGCTGACCGGTCTGGGCGGCGACTGGTACGACCTCATCCGGCTGTCCGGGGCCCGCGTCGCCCTCGTCGTCGGCGAGGTGCCCGGACACGGCATCGCCGCCGCGGCGGCCATGGGCCGGCTGCGGACCGCGGTGCGGACCCTGGCCGCGCTGGACCTGCCGCCCGAGGAGGTGCTCGCCCACCTCGACGATCTGGTCGGCCGACCGGCGCGGGACGGGGACGACGAGGCGGAGGCCGGGAGCTCGGAGGGCCAGGCCGTGGGGGCCGGCTGTCTGTACGTGATCTACGACCCGGTGGACGGCCGGTGCACGATGTCCGCCGCCGGCCATCCCGCGCCCGCCGTGGTGGCGCCCGACGGCACGGTCACCTTCGTGGAGCTTCCGCAGGGCCCGGCGCTCGGCGTGGGCGGCTCGCCGTTCGAGTCGGTGGAGCTGTCCCTGGCCGAGGGCAGCACGCTCGCCCTGCACACCGACGGCCTGCTGGGCCGCGGGGGGCCCGGCCCCGTCGACACGGACCGGGACCGGCTGCGGCGGGCGCTGGAGAGGGCCGCGGACTCGCTCGAGCCGAGCTGCCGTGCCGTGATGGACGCACTGGTGCCGGCCCGTCCGTACGACGACGTGGCCCTGCTGATGGCCCGTACCAAACGCCTCGCCCCCGGACGGGTCGCGGTCTGGGCCCTGCCGGCGGATCCGGCCGTCGTGGCCGAGGCCCGCAGGTCCGCCACCCGGCAGCTGGCCCGGTGGGGGCTGGACGAGCTGGCCTTCACCACCGAGCTGGTCGTCAGCGAACTCGTCACCAACGCCCTCCGCCACGCCGCCGGTCCCGTCCGGCTCCGGCTGATCCACGAGCGCTCGCTGGTGTGCGAGGTGTTCGACGGCGGCGCGACGACGCCTCATGTGCGGCACCCCCGTGCGACGGACGAGGGCGGACGCGGGTTGCTGCTGGTCTCCCAGCTCGCCCAGCGGTGGGGCACCCGTTTCGTCGCCGAGGGGAAGATCATCTGGGCCGAGCAGTCACTGGACCCGTCGGTCGAGTGACGTTCCGGTACCTCCCCCTCCCGCGCAAGAGGCGAACAACCCGGTCAATGCACCCGTATGGTGGGAAACCGACGCGATTCCGGTGATGAGGCGGTGGCCATGGCGGAGACGTCGATCGATTACGCGGCGGTCTACCGCGCCCTGCCCGGCATGGTGGCGCTGCTGACCCCCGAGCTGGTGTTCGCGGACGTCAACGAGGCGTACGTCCACGGGACCGGGCGTCCGCGCGAGGAACTGGTGGGCCGCTACCTGTTCGACGTCTTCCCGGACAACCCGAACGATCCCGACTCCACGGGCGCGCGCAATCTCCAGGCCTCGCTGCTTCGGGTCCTGGCCACCGGTGAGCGCGACACCATGGCCCTGCAGCGCTACGGCGTCGAGAACCCCGAACGGCCCGGGGAGTGGGAGGAGCGGTTCTGGAGCCCGGTGAACACACCGGTGCTCGGTCCCGACGGGAAGACCGAACTGATCGTGCACCGGGTGGAGGAGGTCACCGAGCTGGTCCGGGCCCGTGGCCACGAGGGCGGCGGCCAGGGCCGGGTGCTGGAGGCCGAGCTGTACTCGCGCGCCCGCGAACTCCAGGAGCTCAACAACCGGCTGCGCCAGGCGCACGCGCGGGAGCGGGAGGTCGCCCTGGCGCTGCAGGAGGCGATGCTGCCCGCCCGCCGTCAGGTCGGCCACCACCGGGCCGCCGTGCGGTACCGGCCCGCGGTGGGGGCGCTCAACGTCTGCGGGGACTGGTACGACCTGGTCGACCTGGTGGGCGGGCACCGCATCGGCGTGTCCGTGGGCGACGTGGTCGGGCACGGTCTGGAGGCGGCCGGCGTCATGGGCCAGCTGCGCAGCGCGCTGAGCGCCGCCTCCCGGGTGGCGGACGGGCCCGCCGAGGCGCTGAACGTGGTGGGCCGCTACGCCCACGTGGTGGACGGCGCCGAGTCCGCGACCGCGGTGACGACCTTCATCGACTTCGACCGGCACACCATCACCTACAGCAGCGCCGGCCATCTCCCGCCCGTTCTGCTCCACCGCGACGGGCGGGTGGAGTTCCTCGACCGGGCCACCGACCCCCCGCTCGACGCCCGCCCCGACCCGACGCCGAGGCCCCAGGCGACGACCTCGTTCACGCCCGGGGCGACGCTCGTGCTGTACACCGACGGTCTGATCGAGCGGCGCCGGGAGGACATCGACACGGGACTGCTCCGTCTCGCCGAGGCGCTGCGCCGCCACCGGACACAGGATCCCGAGACGCTCGCGGACATCGTGCTGCTGGAGCTGCTGCCGCCCGGCGGCGCCACCGACGACACGGCGCTGGTCGTCGTGCGGCTGTGAGCGCGGGTGCGGCCGTGACCGGCCCGGCGGGGAGCCGGTGCGTCGGGTGGCGGCTCGTCAGAGGCCGGTGCGCTCCCGGTCGAGCCGTCCCGTCCGGTCCACGTTCCGCCGGTCCTCCGGGTCATCGCTGGGCGCACCGGCGAACCAGGCGTCGAGGATCTCCTTCAGCAGCGGTTCGGACGTCAGCCGCAGGCTGAGCGCCAGCACGTTGGCGTCGTTCCAGCGGCGCGCGCCGTCCGCCGTATAGGCGTCCGTGCACAGGGCGGCCCGGACGCCCGGCACCTTGTTGGCGGCGATCGACGCGCCGGTGCCGGTCCA
>NZ_JAPSKQ010000053.1 GCF_031181555.1 Streptomyces sp.
CTTCTCGTACCCGTTGTCCTTCTCGTACCCGTTGTCCTTCTCGTGCCCGTTGTCCTTCTCGTGCCCGTTGTCCTTCTCGTACCCGTTGTCCTTGCTGTCCTTCTCTTCCTTGTCGCCCTTGTCGTACTCCTCGCTGTAGGAAGACTTGTCGTGGTCCTCGTCACCGGTGTGGTAGGCGTAGGCCACGGGGGCGGCGACGGCGAGGGCCGCCGTGGCCGTCGCGGTGGCGAGCACCATGCGGGCAGAGCGCATCTGAGAGTCCTTCCCTCGGCAACCGGGCTGCTGACGCCTCGTCAGCACGGTGAACCCGGCCGCGTGTGATCCACAGTCGGCCATGCGGTCCGGCCCCACCATCCGAGAGGCTCACACGGGTTAATCCCGGCGCCCTTACGGAGCAGTCGACGGCCCCGCGGCGCCGCACCGGAGCCCGGAAAAGCCCGAAACCACCGCGCCACCGCCACCGTCTCTCTTGGCGGAGGAGCGAAGACGATCTTCGCCGGAAACGAGCTGCTGGAGGCATCCATGGCCATGGTCGGCCTGTTCTGGATCACCGAGGACGCCGTGCACCTGGGGGCCGAACCCCGTGGATCGGCCCCCCGGGGTCCGGCTCACCAAGGACGGCGTCGAAGCACTGGGGACCGGTCCCGGCGGCTTCTGGCCCTGGGACGGGATCATCGGGATCGACGTCGACGACGTCCCCGTTCGGTCCGCGGCGCGGCGGCTCGCCTCCATGGCGTTCGACTCAGTGGTCGTCGCGCTGACCGGAGACGGCGAACTGCCGCCCGGCTTCACCGTCCGCCTGACGACCGGGGACGGGATGGTGGAGGTGGGCGTCTTCGCGGCCGCCACCGGCGGGATCTACGAGGCGGCGGAGTACGAGCTGTCCACCGCGGTGCTGGGGCGTCTCACCGAGGGGGGCACCGGCCTCGACGACCTCCTGGCCTGGGGTCGCGACCACGCCGTCGCCGGCACTCCTGGCCGCAGGGAACGCGAGGCGCTGCTCCGGGGCTGGACCGGCGACCGGTACGCGCGCTGACGGCGGGCCCGTCACGGCGCCGGAGCCGCTCGCGGGTCCCGTCGGCGTCACTCGGGAGGGAGTACGGGGACCCGTGCGAACCGTCCCGGGGTCCACGCGGCCTTGCGCGTCGCGACCGTCGGCGCACTTGCCCTTGGCCCCTACACGCACCTAGCCTGACTTTGTGCCGCTGATAAACAAAACCCGATCGCACAGCGCCGTGCCGGGTACCGACCTCGCCCGACTCCGACTCGCCCTGACCCTCTTCTTCGCCCTCGACGGCTTCGTCTTCGCCGGCTGGGTGGTGCGCATCCCCGCCATCAAGGAACAGACCGGCGCCTCCGCCAGCGCCCTGGGCCTCGCCCTGCTCGGCGTCTCCGCCGGAGCCGTCGTCACCATGACGCTCACCGGCCGCCTGTGCCGCCGCTACGGCAGTCACCTGGTCACCGTCGTCTGCGCGGTCCTGCTCTCCCTCAGCATCGGGCTGCCCCCGCTGACCCACTCCGCCCTCGCCCTCGGCGCCGTGCTCCTGCTGTTCGGCGCGGCCTACGGCGGGATCAACGTCGCCTTCAACAGCGCCGCCGTCGATCTGGTGGCCGCGCTGCGGCGGCCGATCATGCCCAGTTTCCACGCCGCGTTCAGTCTGGGCGGCATGATCGGCGCGGGCCTGGGCGCCCTGGTCGCGGGTTCCCTCTCGCCCACCCGGCACCTGTGGGGGCTCGCCGCCGTCGGGCTGCTCGTGACGGCCGCGGCGGGGCGGATGCTCCTGCGGTGCGAGCCGCTGACCCCGGCGGACCGGGGCCGGCCCGGGCCGGCCGCCCCGCACCGGCCATCGGGCCGTACCCGCGGACTGGTGGTCGTCTTCGGGCTCATCGCGCTGTGCACCGCCTACGGTGAAGGAGCGCTGGCCGACTGGGGCGCGCTGCACCTCGAGCAGGACCTCGGCGCCTCACCGGGCGTCGCGGCCCTCGGGTACTCCTGCTTCGCGCTCGCGATGACGCTCGGACGGCTCACCGGCACGACCCTGCTCGAACGGCTGGGCCGGACCCGGACCGTGCTCGCGGGCGGCTCCACCGCGACGGCCGGGATGCTGCTCGGCGCACTCGCGCCCTCCCTGTGGGCCACCCTGCTCGGCTACGCGGTCACCGGCATCGGCCTCGCCAACCTCTTCCCCGTGGCCGTCGAACGGGCCGGCGCGCTCGCGGGTCCCAGCGGTGTCGCCACCGCCTCCACGCTGGGCTACGGCGGCATGCTCCTCGGCCCGCCCGCGATCGGGTTCATGGCGGACTGGTTCAGTCTGCCGGTCGCCCTGACCAGCGTGGCGGTGCTGGCCGCGGTGGCCACGGTCATCGGCTTCGCGACGCGCCGGGTGACCACGGGCTGAGGCAACGCGCCCTTCGAGCCGCCGGGGACGGCCGCCTCACGGATTCGCTCCGCGTGACCTCCACGCCTCCACGCCTTCACGGCCCTCGTGGCCCCGCGGTCGTTCGGCCGTTCGGCGCAGACCGCCGGATCGGCCGCCCTCTGTCGGGGTACCCGATCTTCCGCGCCCGTCGATCGCCCGTCGGCGGACGGCGCGCACACGACCGACCCCCGCGGAACAGGGAGAGACCGTGACCGAACAGCAGAACCCCGCCGAGCAGCACCCGACCCCCGACCTCCCCTCCCAGGACCAGCCGCATCCCGGCTGGACCGGTCCCATGGACCCGCCGCCGGACCACGGGGAGGACTCCTACCGGGGCAGCGGCCGGCTCGCGGACCGCAAGGCCGTGATCACCGGTGGGGACTCCGGGATCGGCCGGGCGGTCGCCCTGGCGTTCGCGCGTGAGGGGGCCGACGTGCTCTTCACCCACCTGGAGGACGAGAAGGACGATGCCGCCGAGACCGTGCGCTGGGTGGAGGAGGCCGGCCGGCGCGCCGTACCCGTCTCGTGCGACATCCGGGAGGAGGAGAACTGCCGGGCGCTGATCGACCGCGCCGTGTCGGAGTTCGGCCGGATCGACGTCCTGGTGAACAACGCGGCGTACCAGATGTCGCAGCCGGACGGCATCGAGGCGATCTCCACCGAGCAGTTCGACCGCGTGATGCGCACCAACCTGTACGGCATGTTCTGGCTGTGCAAGATGGCGCTGCCGCACATGCCGGAGGGCGGCAGCATCATCAACTCGACCTCCGTGCAGGCCTACAAGCCGAGCCCGCACCTGCTGGACTACGCGACGACCAAGGGGGCGATCGTCACCTTCACCCAGGGGCTGGCGCAGATGGTGATCGAGCGCGGCATCCGCGTCAACGCCGTGGCGCCGGGCCCGGTGTGGACGCCGCTGATCCCGGCGACGCTGCCGGACACGAAGGAGTTCGGCAAGCAGGCGCCCATCGGACGGCCGGCCCAGCCGGCCGAGATGGCCCCGGCGTACGTCTTCCTCGCCTCCCAGGAGGCGTCGTACATCACCGCGGAGATCGTCAACGCGACGGGCGGGACGCCCCTGCCGTAGGGGAACCGCGGAGAATCCGCGGAGCGGGCCGATCCGGGGTGCGTCCCGGCCGCGTACGGCAGACTCCTGTGCATGGACACTTCCTGGTTCCTGGAAATCCTGGACAAAGAGGGCCAGTTGCTGGCCACCGCGGCCGAGGAGGCGGGCGTGGACGCCGCGGTGCCGGCCTGCCCGGGCTGGCGGATACGCGACCTGCTGCGGCACACCGGCGTGGTCCACCGGTGGGCCGCCGGATTCGTCGCCGACCGGTGGACCGCACCCCGCCCGATGGACGAGCCGCCGGAGATCGACGGTGCGGACCTCGTGGACTGGTACCGCGACAGCCACCGGCGGCTCCTCGACGTCCTGACCGGCGCGGCACCCGACGTGGAGTGCTTCACCTTTCTGCCCGGCGCGCCTTCCGCGCTCGCCTTCTGGGCCCGCCGTCAGGCGCACGAGACGGCCGTGCACCGGTTCGACGCGGAGTCGGCACGCGGCGGTGCCTCCACGCCGGTCGCCACGGACTTCGCCGTGGACGGCATCGACGAACTGCTGCGCGGCTTCCACGCGCGCGGCAAGAGCCGGGTGCGCACCGAGGCGCCGCGCGTCCTGCGGGTGCGGGCCACCGACGCCGACGCGGTGTGGACCGTACGGCTGTCCCCGGAACCGCCGGTGGCCGTGCGGGACGGGCTCGGGGACGCCGAGTGCGAACTGGCCGGTCCGGCGGAGCGGTTGTACCTCGCGCTGTGGAACCGGCTGCCGGTGCCGGAGGTCTCGGGCGACCCGGCGCTCGCCGCGCTCTGGCGGGGCACGTCCGCCGTGACCTGACGCCCCGGCCGCTCAGCCGTCCGTGAGCATCCGGGCCAGCACCGCGCGCTGCACGGGCAGCACCTCGCCGTGCAGCGCGCGCCCCTTCGCCGTGAGGGACACCCGCACCCCCCGCCGGTCCTCCGGGCAGATCCCGCGCTCGACCAGCCCCTCCTTCTCCAGACGGGCGATCAGCCGGGACAGCGCGCTCTGGCTCAGGTGGACGCGCTCGGCGATCTCCTGGACGCGGTAGGAGCAGCCGCGGGCGGCGGAATGCGCGGCGAGTATGTCCATGACCTCGAAGTCGCTGGCGCACAACCCGTGTGGGTGCAGCGCGCGGTCGAGCTCGCACTGGGTCCGCGCATGCAGCGCGAGCATGTCCCGCCACCGTTCCCCGAGCGCCTGTTCGGCCTGCTCCGCCGCCATGGGCGCACCGTAGCAGGACCGCCGGTGCCTTGCCGCGGCCTGGCCTTCGGGGAATCATTGCCGGACGACCGCGGACGGGAGGCGCGTGTGACGGGTCACGGAGGACGGCGGTCCCAGGCCGAGCGGGACGCGATCACCGTCGAGATCGGGTACGCGCTGTGCAGCGCGGCCTTCGCGGCGGCGGTCGTCTTCGGGGCCGTGGCGGGACCGGCGCTGCTCTTCGCGCTGCCGGACACCCTGGAGACCGTGCTGCTCCGCACCGGGCTGGTGCTCGCACCGGTCCTGTTCGCCGTCCGTACGGTCGGCGTGCTGGTCCGCTTCAGGCGGCCGGCTCAGCCCAGCCAGCCCGGCCGTACCAATCCGGACTCGTAGGCGAGGACCACCAGTTGGGCCCGGTCGCGGGCACCCAGCGCGCGGCCAGTCGGCCGGACCGGGTGAGCATGAAGGGCCTTTCGACGAAGGGCATCGCGGACGGGGGACACCGTCCGCCCGGCCGCTGGAAGATCCGCTGGAACGCAGGGACCGGGATACGCTCGACGCGTGGGTGAGGGGGCCGACGGCATGGACGTGGGGGGCGAACGAGGAGGCGGCGGTCGGCGGGGCGCGCGGGCCGCGTGTGGAACTGCTGGGCCCGCTGCGGGCGTTGCGCGGCGGCACGGAGATTCCGCTCGGGCCGCCGAAGCAGCGCGTGGTAATGGCGGTTCTCCTGCTCCAGGAGGGCCGCCCGATCTCCTACGACGGTCTGGTGGAGGCCGTCTGGGGCGGGGCACCGCCGGCGCATGTGCGCAACCTGGTGCAGAAGTACGTCTCCGGGTTGCGCCGCGCGCTCGGGGACGGGCCGGAGCTGCGCTGGACCGGCGCCGGGTACCGGCTGACCGGTGTCCGCGCCGACGATCTGGCCGAGCGCCGACGGCTGGTCGACGAGGCGCTCGCCGCGCGACGCGCCGGTGAGGTGCGGCGTGCGGTCGAACTGGCCCGCCGTGCCGAGGAGCTGTGGCGGGGTGGGTTCGTCGAGGGGCTGCGGGCGCCGTACCTCGAGGCCGAGCGGCTGCGGTGGGCCGAGAAGCGGCTCACGGTCCTGGAGGGACGGCTGGAGGGCGAGATCGCCCTCGGCCGGTCTTCCGAGCACCTGCACGAACTCGTCCGGCTCGTGGCGGCGCACCCGCTGCGCGAACGCCTCGCGGAGCTGCTGATGCTGGCCCTGTGCCGCACCGGCCGTCCTGCGGACGCGCTCGCCGTGTACGAGGAGACGCGGCGGCGGCTCGCCGAGGCGATGGGCGCGGACCCGGGGCCCGGGCTGCGGTCGCTGCACGCCCGGGTGCTCCGTCAGGATCCGGCGCTGCTGCCCTCGCCGCCGGTTCCGGCGGCCTGAGGAGCCGGAGTCCGTCCGCCTCCGTCCTGCTGCGGCAGCTCCAGACCGACGGTGCGGGCGAGTTGGCCCGCCGCGTGCCGGAAGAACGTCTCGCGGTCCTCCACGACCCGGTTGAACTGCCCGAACAGCTCGAAGCCGACGAGCCCGAAGAGCTGTGCCCAGGCCGCCACCATGGCCGCCGCCGCCTCGGGCGGCAGGTCGGGCGCGAAGTCGGCGGCCATCCGCACGGCCTCGGGCCGCAGGTCGGCCGGCAGCGGGGGCCGGGCCAGTCCGCCGCCCCGGTGGGCGTCACGGAGGATGCCGATGAGGACGAGGGCGACACGGGAGGCGGGCGGGACGGTGCTCCGGGGCGCGGTGTAGCCGGGGACCGGCGAGCCGTAGATCAGCGCGTATTCGTGCGGATGCCGGAGGGCCCAGCCGCGCACGCCCTCGCACACCGCCGTCCAGCGCCGGGCGGGCCCGGCGCCGGCGGCCGCCTCGTGGGCCGCCTCGGCTGCCTCGCCGAGGGAGTCGTAGGCGTCGATGATGAGGGCGGTCAGCAGGTCGTCGCGGCTGGGGAAGTAGCGGTACAGGGCGGAGGAGGCCATGCCGAGCTCGCGGGCCACGGCCCGCAGGGAGAGCCTGGCGGCGCCCTCCGCCGCGAGCTGTCTGCGGGCCTCCTCCTTGATGGCCGCCGTGACCTCGATCCTGGCCCGGGCACGGGCGCCGTGTGCGGTGCTCATGGGGATCAGTGTCCCACGGAAGCAGAGCACCGCACACAAAGGAGAGCACTGGATCGAAAAGAGAGCAGTGCTCTTGCTTTGGGTCGCCGATCCGGGCAGACTGGCACTCATCGACGAGAGCACCGCTCACACAGGAGAGCACCGCTCACGAAAGCGATCGCGCCCACGGGGGTCCGCACATGTCCACGCACGTCAAGAAGCCCGGCTGGTTCACCGTCAACGTCCTCAACCGCCTCGTCGCGTGGCTGACCCGCCGCGGACTCAGCGTCCGGGGGTCGCGGGTGCTCGCCGTGCGCGGCCGCAAGAGCGGGCAGTGGCGGACGACCCCGGTCAACCTCCTCACCGTGCACGGCGAGCAGTACCTCGTCGCGCCGCGCGGCCACGTCCAGTGGACCCGCAACATGCGCGTGGCCGGCGGCGGCGAACTGCACCTGGGCGGGAACGTGGAGGTCTTCACCGCCGCCGAGGTGGCCGACGACGACAAGCCGCCGCTGCTGCGCGCCTACCTCGAGCGGTGGAAGGCGGAGGTCGGGGTCTTCTTCGACGGAGTCGGCCCCGACTCCTCCGACGACGAACTGCGCCGCATCACCCCCGACCACCCGGTCTTCCGGATCACGGTCAGGAGCTGACCTCGTCACCGGCGGGGCGCCGGTCCAGTGCCAGCAGCGCGCGGTGGGCCATCGGGTGGGTGCGGACCAGCTCGCCGAGCGTCGTCGAGCCCTGAGTGATGTCCTTGAACGCCTTCCAGGCTGGGCGGAAACCGGTGAGGACCGCGTGGAACACCCCGGGGCGCCGCTCGAACGCCGCGAGCATCCGCTTGCCGACACTCATCTCCACGCCGAGGCCCGCCTTGACGGCGAAGGCGTAGTTCAGCGCCTGCCGGCGCGTGTCCACGGCGTCGTGCGCCTCGGCGATCCGTACCGCCCACTCCCCCGCCAGCCGGCCCGAGCGCAGCGCGAAGGAGATGCCCTCGCGGGTCCACGGCTCCAGCAGCCCGGCCGCGTCCCCGCACACCAGCACCCGCCCGCGCGACAGCGGCGAGTCGTCGGCGCGGCAGCGGGTCAGGTGGCCGGAGGAGATGCTCGGTTCGAATCCGGCGAGGCCGAGCCGCCCGATGAAGTCCTCCAAGTACCGCTTGGTCGCGGCGCCTTCCCCGCGCCGCGAGATCACGCCGACGGTCAGCGTGTCGCCCTTGGGGAACACCCAGCCGTAACTGCCGGGCATGGGGCCCCAGTCGATGAGCACCCGGCCCTTCCAGTCCTCGGCGACGGTCTCCGGCACCGGGATCTCCGCCTCGAGGCCCAGATCGACCTGGTCGACCTTGACCCCGACGTGTGCTCCTATCCGGCCCGCGCTGCCGTCCGCGCCGACGACGGCCCGCGCGAGCACCGTCTCGCCGCCCTGCAGCACGAGGGCGACCGTGCGCCGGTCCGGTACGGCCGAGCCGTGCTGCTCGACCCGCTGCACGGTGACGCCGGTGCGCAGCTCGGCGCCCGCCTTCTGCGCGTGCTCCACCAGCTGCTGGTCGAACTCGGGCCGGTTGATCAGCCCGAACAGCATCTGCCGGGAGCGGCGGGTGCGGCTGAAGCGGCCGTTGTGGGAGAACGTCACCGCGTGCACCCGGTCCTTCAACGGAAGCTCGAAGCCGGGCGGGAGCGCGTCGCGCGAGGGACCGATGATGCCGCCGCCACAGGTTTTGTAGCGCGGCAGCTCCGCCTTCTCCAGCAACAGCACACGCCGCCCCGCGACCGCCGCCGCGTAGGCGGCCGAGGCCCCCGCGGGTCCCGCGCCCACCACGACGACGTCCCACACCTGCCGCACGTCGTCCGCCGAAGAATTCTCGCTGCTCACGATGGTCTACTGCTCCCGATCAGCCGCCTGCCTCCCCCAAGCTCCCGGCGTCGCCCGAGCAGGGGGTACCCCATCTGTCCCTCGCATCCTACGGCGGCGATCACCGCAGGCCGCTGTGGGAGGATCGGCCGCGTGAGTGCCCCCGTACAACGGGCCCTCGCACACGCCGCACGATCCTCGCGTACACAGGGGTACGCGAGGAGTACAACGTCGCACCCACAAGGAGCGTGCCCATGTCGTCGCATCCGGTCGCCCTCACCGTCGCCTCGCTGATGCCCCGGGCGAAGGAGGAGCTCGCCGAACTGGTGGCCTTCAAGTCGGTGGCGGACTTCGACCAGTTCCCGCGCGAGGAGAGCGAGGGCGCCGCGCGCTGGATCGCGGACGCGCTCACCGCCGAGGGCTTCCAGGACGTGGCCCTGCTCGACACCCCGGACGGCACCCAGTCGGTGTACGGCTACCTGCCCGGCCCCGAGGGCGCGAAGACCGTGCTCCTGTACGCGCACTACGACGTGCAGCCGCCGCTGGACGAGGCCGCCTGGACCACCCCGCCCTTCGAACTGACCGAGCGGGACGGCCGCTGGTACGGGCGCGGGGCCGCCGACTGCAAGGGCGGCGTGGTCATGCACCTGCTGGCGCTGCGCGCGCTGAAGGCCAACGGCGGCATCCCCGTGCACGTCAAGGTCATCGTCGAGGGCTCGGAGGAGCAGGGCACCGGCGGCCTGGAGCGGTACGCCGAGGACCACCCCGAGCTGCTGGAGGCCGACACCGTCGTCATCGGCGACGCGGGCAACTTCCGCGCCGGTCTGCCGACGGTCACCTCCATCCTGCGCGGTATGACGCTCGTCCGGGTGCGGATCGACACCCTGGAGGGCAACCTGCACTCCGGCCAGTTCGGTGGTGCCGCGCCCGACGCGCTGGCCGCGCTCGTCCGCGTCCTGGACTCGCTGCGCGCCGAGGACGGCACCACGACCGTCGACGGGCTGACCGGCGACGCCTCCTGGGACGGACTGCAGTACGACGACGAGCAGTTCCGCAAGGACGCGAAGGTGCTCGACGGCGTGGAGCTGATCGGCTCCGGCACGGTCGCCGACCGCATCTGGGCGCGCCCGGCGGTCACCGTGCTCGGCATCGACTGCCCGTCGGTGGCCAATGCCACGCCGTCCGTCCAGGCGAGTGCCCGCGCGCTGATCAGCCTGCGGGTGCCGCCGGGGACGGACGCGGCCGAGGCGACCAAGCTGCTGCAGGCGCACCTGGAGACGCACACGCCCTGGGGCGCGCGGGTGAGCACCGAACAGGTCGGTCAGGGGCAGGCGTTCCGCGCGGACACCACCAGCCCGGCCTACCGGGCGATGGCCGACGCGATGGCGGTGGCGTACCCGGGCCAGGAGATGCAGTACGCCGGCCAGGGCGGCTCCATCCCGCTGTGCAACACCCTCGCCTCCCTCTACCCGCGGGCGGAGATCCTGCTCATCGGTCTGAGCGAGCCGGAGGCCCGGATCCACGCGGCGAACGAGAGCGTGTCCCCCGACGAACTGGAGCGGCTGTCGGTCGCGGAGGCGCTGTTCCTGCGCAACTACGCGTCCGGCGCGAGCTGAGCGCGGCGGTCCGCCGCTCTGCCCCTGGCAGAACCCCCGCCCCGGGCGGGGGCCCGGTCCTACGGTCGTCCCATGGACGTCATCGAGCTCCTCCCCCGCCTCCACCTCCTGCGCTTCCCGGTCGGCCAGGCCTACCTGTGGCGCGACGGCCCGGCCGGCGGCGCCGCGCTGACGCTGGTCGACGCCGGCCCGGCGGGTTCGGGCGCGCCGATCGCCGAGGCGCTGACCGCGCTGGGCCGGCACCCGCGGGACGTACGCCGGATCGTCCTCACCCACTTCCACGAGGACCACGCGGGCGGCGCGGCCGAGGTGGCGGCGCTCACCGGTGCCGACGTACTGGCCCACCGGCTGGACGCGCCGCACGTGCGCGGCGAAGTCCCCGGCCCGTCGCCGGTGTTCGAGGACTGGGAGCGTCCCCTGCACGAGCAGGCGGTGCGGCTCCTGCCCCCGCCGGAATTCGAACGCCCTGCCCGGGTCACGGAGTTGTCCGACGGTGACGTCCTCGACCTGGGCGGCGGGGCGCACGTCGTGCACGTGCCGGGGCACACGCACGGCAGCATCGCGCTCCATCTGCCCCGGCACGGCGTGCTGTTCACCGGGGACACGGTCGCCGCCTCGCCCGTGGACGGCACCGTGATGCCGGGCGTGTTCAACCTCGACCGGCACCAGGTGCTCGCCGCCTGCCACCGGCTGGCCGCTCTCGACGCGGAGGTGGCCTGCTTCGGCCACGGCGCTCCGGTGCTCGCCCGGGCGGCGCGGGCGCTGCGCGCGGCGGCGACCGCGGCGGAGGCGGACGACGCGGGGGTGGACGCCGCGGACACGGATGGGGCGGACACGGGCGATGCGGCGGCGGACGTGGCGGAGACGGGCCGCTGACCGACGGTCGCAGGCCCGGCGCGGCCTGCGAGGTCCGTGGCCCGGCGCGGCCTGCGGGACCGGCCGGGGCCCCGCGCTCATCCGACCGGCACCCCGGCCTCCAGATACATCGCCTTTCCGCGTTCCCGCGCCCGCAGCGCCCGGCGCAGCCGCTGGTAGCGGACCGGCGGCAGCAGCTCGGCGGCCTCCGCCTCGGAGACGAAGCGCCAGTCGCGCAGTTCGGGTCCGGGCAGCAGCAGCCGTCCGGCGTCCGCGGAGTCGAGACGGCCGCCGTCGAAGAGCAGACGCAGGCCGCCGAATCCCGGCGGCGCGGGCGGCTCCCAGTCGACGACGAGCAGCGCCGGTACGTCGTCGAGGCGGATCCCGGTCTCCTCGGCGACCTCGCGCATGCCCGCGCGTGCGGGTGCCTCCCCGCGTTCCACGACCCCGCCCGGGAACTCCCAGCCCGCCTTGTAGGTCGGGTCGACGAGCAGCACCCGGTCCTGCTCGTCGAACAGGAGGACCCCGGCGGCGACGGTCTCGGCGGTGGGCTCGGGCGTCTGCACGATGTCGCAGGCGGGCACCGCCCCGCTGCCGACCGCCTCGGCGATCCGCAGGGCGGTGTCGTACGGGGTCAGGGCACCGGTGTCGATCGGGTAGGCGTCGGCGGTGAGCCAGGAGGCGAGGGCGGACTTGTACGGCTCGATGTGATCGTAGGACCACTGCCGGACGCGCAGCTCGCCGTCGGGCAGGTCCCGCGGGACGTCACGGCCGGCTATGCGCTCCCGCAGGATCGTTTCCGCCGGGGCGAGGAGGACGTGCCGGACCGGGATCCGGCGGGCGGCGAGGCCGCCGAAGATCTCGTCGCGGTACTCCTGGCGCAGCAGGGTCATGGGGACCACGAGGGTCCCGCCGAGCTCGGCGAGCATCGCTGCCGCCGTGTCGATCACGAGTCGTCGCCAGATCGGGAGGTCCTGGAAGTCACCGACCTCGGCGAGGTGTTTGGGCGGCAGCAGACGGCCCAGCGCTCCGCCGATGACCTCGGGGTCGAAGAGCGTGCTGTTCGGGATCAGCTCGATCAGTTCGCGTGCGGTGGTGGTCTTCCCCGCACCGAACGCGCCGTTGATCCAGACGATCACGGTTCCCCCTCTTCTGTTGGCCCCCTGTGGCTTGCCCGCTCCACCCTGCCACGGAAACCAGATCCAGTTGAGAACGCATGACAACGGCGCCGGCCCCCCTGGCCGAGGGGCACCGGCGCCGTGCGGTCCTGCCGTGGGGGCCCGTCAGCCCTTGTCCTCCTGGGCCCCGTCCAGGCCCAGGACGTCGTCGGCGTCGACGGCCTGGTCGAGGGTGCTGAGGGCATCGTCGGCGCCGAGGCCGCCGAGGCTTCCACCGAGCGCGTGCGAGGGGGTGACCGCCGCGACGACGAAGCCGGTGGCGAGGGAGGCGATGGCGAGCATGCTGCGCTTCTTCATGACGGGCTCAACTGCCGGAACGGCCCCGGGGTCACGCACGGGTTCACGCGGTCGTGCCGGGGACCGTGTCCGGCTCCGCCCCGGCGGGCCGCCCGGGCGGGCCCGGACGTTCCCGCACCCGGGCGCGGCCCCCGTGCGACGCCCGCGCCCGGCGGCCCGCGTTCAGACGCCCAGGGCCGCCGTGTCCGTCCGGTCGGCCAAGGCTGCCGCCGCGGCGCCCACGAGACCGGCGTCGGTGCCCATCCGCGCCGGAGTCACCGCGAGGCGCTGGACGAAGGACAGGGTGGCGTACTCGGCAAGGGCCTTGCGCAGGGGGGCGAAGAGGACCTCGCCGGCCTTGCCCACTCCCCCGCCGATCACGGCGATGTCGATCTCGACCAGGGTCGCGGTGGCCGCGATGCCGGCGGCCAGCGCCCGGGCGGCCCGTTCGAAGGAGGCGACGGCCACCGGATCCCCGGCCCGGGCGGCCGCGGCCACCGCGGCGGCGGAGGCGTCGCCGTCCGGGCCGGGACGCCAGCCGTCGGCCAGGGCGCGGCGGGCGATGCTCGGACCGCTCGCGATGCGCTCCACGCAGCCGCGCGAGCCGCACGGACACAGGTCGCCGTCCAGGTCGACGCTGATGTGGCCGATGTGGCCCGCGTTGCCGGTCGGTCCGGGGTGCAGCCGGCCGCCCAGCACCAGACCGCCGCCGACCCCGGTCGACACGACCATGCACAGCGCGTTGTCGTGGCCGCGGGCGGCGCCCTGCCAGTGTTCGGCCGCCGTGATCGCCACACCGTCGCCGATCAGCTCCACGGGCAGGCCCCCGGCCGCGTCCCGGACCCGGGCGACGAGCGGGTAGTCGCGCCAGCCGGGCACGTTCACCGGGCTCACCGTGCCCGCGGAGGCGTCCACGGGGCCGGCGCTGCCGATGCCCAGGGCACGGGCGCTGCGCCACAGCGGGGACGCGTGGAGCTCGCCGAGCACGGCCTCGACCGCCCGCATCACGGTCTCCCCGTCCTCCTGCGCGGGCGTCGGCCGCTGGGCGCGGACCAGGATCCGGCCCCGGCCGTCCACCAGCGCGCCGGCGATCTTGGTGCCGCCGATGTCGAGCGCAGCCACGAGGTCGGTGTGCATCAGTGTCGGATCTCCCCGTCAACCATCAGAAAACGCCCGGAAGGACCATGTGGCCAGGAGGCGGCACATGGGGCAGACAACATCCCCGGTCGCGCGGTGACGCGCGGGCCGGAGGGTGCGGTGGACAGTGTCCCCCGAGCCTGACAACGTTGTCCAGGCTCTATGCTCGACGCCACATCCTCATACACCCCACGGCCCCACGCACCCCCGTGGACGACAGGACAGGACACCGCACCGTGCCGGAGACGCCCCGCCGCACCGACCGCCTCCCAGGGACCCGTTACGGCAGCCGTCCGACGATGAAGGACGTGGCCGCCCGCGCCGGGGTCGGACTCAAGACGGTCTCCCGGGTGGTCAACGGCGAACCCGGGGTCACGGCGGAGACGGAGCGTCGCGTCCAGGAGGCCATCGAGGCGCTCGGCTTCCGCCGCAACGACAGCGCGCGGGTGCTGCGCAAGGGCCGCACCGCCAGCATCGGACTGGTCCTCGAGGACCTGGCGGACCCGTTCTACGGGCCGCTGAGCCGGGCGGTCGAGGAGGTTGCCCGCGCGCACGGCGCCCTGCTGATCAACGGCTCCAGCGCGGAGGACGCCGACCGTGAGCAGGAGCTGGTGCTGGCGCTGTGCGCCCGCCGGGTGGACGGGCTGGTGGTGATCCCCGCCGGCGACGACCACCGGTATCTGGAACCGGAGCTGAAGGCGGGCGTCGCCACCGTGTTCGTGGACCGGCCGGCCGGGAAGATCGACGCGGACGTCGTCGTGTCGGACAACTACGGCGGTGCCCGCGACGGCGTGGCGCACCTGATCGCGCACGGGCACCGCAGAATCGGCTTCATCGGCGACATGCCCCGCATCCACACCGCGGCCGAGCGGCTGCGCGGCTACCGGACCGCCATGGCGGACGCGGGCATACCGGTGGCGGACTCCTGGATGTCGCTGGGCGTCACCGACCCCGAGCGGGTGCGCCGGGCGGCCGAGGGGATGCTCTCCGGCCCGGACCCGGTCACCGCGATCTTCACGGGCAACAACCGGGTGACGGTCACCGTGATCCGGGTGCTGGCCGAGCACGCGCGCCGGGTCGCGCTCGTCGGCTTCGACGACATCGAGCTCGCCGATCTGCTCCAGCCGGGTGTCACGGTCGTCGCCCAGGACGCGGCTGCCCTCGGCCGGACCGCCGCCGAGCGCCTCTTCCGCCAGCTGGACGGCACCCTGCTCCGTCCCGAGCGCATCGAGCTGCCGACCCGGCTGATCACGCGCGGCTCCGGCGAACTGCCCCCGGCGGACTGAGCCGCCGGCGCCGACGGCAGCGCCGCGATCCGGGGACGGCCGGCAGCCCGCCTGTTCCGTGCGCCGCCCGCACTCCGCCGACGACGCCGCCGTCCCGTTCCCGTGGCCGCCGGCCGTGGCGCCGTACCACCCGAAGGGCGCGCACGACAGGAACGGGATCCGCGCCGTTCGCGGCGGGCCCGCCGCGCAGAGGCCCGGCGGACCCCCGGCCGCGGGCCCCGCCGTCACGGCCGGCCGGCCTCGCTCGCGAGGGGCGCCTTCGCGACCTCGGGACGATCGGGGTTCTCGCGGTTCTCGGGCTCCCAGCGCAGCAGGTCGCCCGGCTGGCACTCGAGCACCTCGCAGAGCGCGGCGAGCGTCGTGAACCGTACCGCCTTGGCGCGGCCGTTCTTGAGGACCGCCAGGTTGGCGGGCGTGATCCCGACACGTTCGGCGAGCTCACCCACGGACATCTTCCGCCTGGCCAGCATCACATCGATGTCGACGGCGATCGGCATCAGATCACCTCGGCCAGCTCGGCCCGCATCCGCGACGCCTCGACGTCGCGCGCGACGGCCTGGGCGAGCAGCATCCGCAGCACGAGCACGATGAGCGCGACGCCCAGGACCGCCAGGCCGACCCCGCCCACCAGGAGCACGACGCCCGGGGCCACGGCCTCGCCCGGCGCCAGGAGTACCCCGAGCGTGAACACCAGGAGCGCGGCGGCCACGAACGCGCCGATCACGATGTGCACGTACCGGAAGGCGGCGTGGGAGAAGACGGTTCCGCGTCGCACCATCGTCACCAGCCGCCAGACGCAGACCAGGACGACCTGGACCGTCACCACTCCGAGCACCACGACGGCCAGGAGCGGGGTGCGCAGGTACGCGTAGTCCGCGTCCAGCCCCTCCAGGTCGCTCGCCAGCAGCGGCACCATCACCGCCTGCACGAACACCGAGCCCGCCAACAGCGTCACGAGCACGGCGCGCAGCGCGAGCACGGTCAGTTGTCCCATCGCCCCTCCTCTGATCGAGTCACGATGGAAACCTATCGAGATTCGATAGGTGAGGCAAGCGGACGACCCCGGTCCGCGACCACGTACCCGCCGCGGACCGGGGCCGCCGGGCCGGCTACCGCACCGAGGCCGTGAGGTCGCCCCGCCGGGGCGCCGCGAAACCCTCGAGGTCGGCGCGGGTCAGACCGGTCAGCCGTGCCACCTCGGCGATGTCGAGGGCGCCACAGTCCAGGCCGCGCAGCAGGTACCCGGCGAGGGCCTTGGCGGTGGCGGGCTCGTCCATGATGTCGCCGCCGGCCCGGCCGGCGTACCGGGCGAGGCGGGCGGCGGCCTGCTCGAAGCCCTCGCGGTAGAAGGCGAAGACGGCCGCGTAGCGGGTGGGGAGGTGGCCGGGGTGCATGTCCCAGCCCTGGTAGTAGGCGCGGGCGAGGGCGCGGCGGGTGAGGCCGTAGTGCAGCCGCCAGGCGTCGTGGACCTTCTCGGTGGGGCCGACGGGCAGGACGTTGGTGGAGCCGTCGGAGACCCGCACCCCGGTGCCCGCCGCCGCGACCTGCATGACGGCCTTGGCGTGGTCGGCGGCCGGATGGTCACTGGCCTGGTGGGCGGCGGAGACGCCGAGGCAGGCGCTGTAGTCGAAGGTGCCGTAGTGCAGACCGGTGGCCCGGCCCTCGGCGGCCTGGATCATGCGGGCGACGGTGGCGGTGCCGTCGGCGGCGAGGATGGACTGGCTGGTCTCGATCTGGATCTCGAAACCGATCCGGCCCGGCTCGAGGCCGCGCGCCTTCTCGAAGGCCTCGAGGAGGCGGACCATGGCGGTGACCTGCTCGGGACAGGTGACCTTGGGCAGGGTCAGGACCAGTCCGTCCGGCAGGCCGCCCGCCTCCATCAGACCGGTGAGGAAGATGTCCAGGGT
This sequence comes from Streptomyces sp., assembly GCF_031181555.1. Lineage (GTDB taxonomy): Bacteria > Actinomycetota > Actinomycetes > Streptomycetales > Streptomycetaceae > Streptomyces > Streptomyces fimbriatus. The sequence goes on from NZ_JAPSKQ010000053.1 coordinate 16,899, forward strand.
GCGGATGCCCCGGTCCCGGACGGCGGCCTCCATGCACTTCATGCGGATGCCCATGTACGGGGCGGCCGTGCCGTTGCCGTACGCCTCGGCGATCAGGCGTGCCGCGCGGGCGGCGGTCTCGTCCTCCTCGGTGTCGGGCCGGTTGCCGTAGCCGTCCTCGAAGTCGACGCGCAGATCCTCGACCGGTTCGCGCTCCAGCTTGGCGCGGACGCGGGCGTACACGTCCTCGGCCAGCCGGCCCTCCAGGCCGAGGACGGCGGCGAACGAGGCGGCGTCCGGGGCGTGTTCGTCGAGTGCGGCGAGCGCCTGGTCCCCCCAGGAACGGAGCGTGCGGGCGGTGAAGGCGTCACCGGGGACGTAGACGGTGTGGACGGGCTGGCGGGTGCCGGGGTCTCCGGGGTAGCGGCGCTCCAGTTCGGTGTCGACGGACGCGAGGGAGGCGCTGATCTCCTCGCTGACGGCGCCCGCGAGACTCGTCGCCACCCGCTCCTGCTGACCCTGCCCCATTCCACACACTCCCAACTTCCGTCATACGGAATCAATAATCCGTAGAATGAAGTTATCGGGCGGCTTCCCACCGGTCAACACCCGTCTTGCGTCCCGGTCCACCCGCCGCCCTTCCGCTCACCAGTACAGCACCGCCTCCCGGGCCCGCCCCGGCGGAGGAACACCCGGGCGCGAGCGGGCGGGCGTCACCGGCACCCGGACGGGCCGAGGCCCCCGCGACCGGCGTGGTCGCGGGGGCCTCGTGGAGCCGGGGGCCGATCAGCCCTTGCGGGTCTTGATCTCCTCGGTCAGCTGCGGGACGACGTCGAACAGGTCGCCGACGATGCCGTAGTCGACCAGCTCGAAGATCGGGGCCTCGGCGTCCTTGTTGACGGCCACGATGGTCTTCGAGGTCTGCATGCCCGCGCGGTGCTGGATCGCGCCGGAGATGCCCGCGGCGATGTAGAGCTGCGGCGAGACCGACTTGCCGGTCTGGCCGACCTGGTTGGTGTGCGGGTACCAGCCGGCGTCGACGGCGGCACGCGAGGCACCGACGGCCGCGCCGAGCTGGTCGGCGAGCGCCTCGATGATCGCGAAGTTCTCCGCGCCGTTCACACCGCGGCCGCCGGAGACCACGATCGCGGCCTCGGTCAGCTCGGGGCGGCCGGTCGACTCACGCGGCGTACGGCCGGTGACCCTGGTGCCGGTCGCCTTGTCGGAGAAGGTCACCGAGAGGGCCTCGACCGCACCGGCGGCCGGCGCCGGCTCCACGGCCGCGCTGTTGGGCTTGACCGTGATGACCGGGGTGCCCTTGGAGACGCGGGACTTGGTGGTGTAGGACGCGGCGAACACCGACTGGGTGGCCACCGGGCCCTCGTCGCCGGCCTCCAGGTCGACGGCGTCGGTGATGATGCCGGAGCCGATGCGCAGCGCCAGGCGGGCGGCGACCTCCTTGCCCTCGGCGGAGGACGGCACCAGCACGGCGGCCGGGGAGACGGCCTCGACCGCGGCCTGCAGGGCGTCCACCTTCGGCACGACCAGGTACTCGGCGTACTCGGCGGCCTCGTGGGTGAGGACCTTCACCGCGCCGTGCTCGGCCAGCGCGGCGGCGGTGTCCGCGGCGCCGCCTCCCAGCGCGACGGCGACCGGCTCACCGATGCGGCGGGCCAGCGTCAGCAGCTCCAGGGTGGGCTTGCGGACGGCACCGTCCACGTGGTCGACGTAGACGAGAACTTCAGCCATGGGACTTCTTCTCTCCTGCTTGCGAAGTTAGAGGGGCGGGAAGCGAGTCGAGCCTCTTGGCTCAGATGAACTTCTGGCTCGCGAGGAACTCGGCGAGCTGCTTGCCGCCCTCGCCCTCGTCCTTGACGATCGTGCCGGCGGTGCGGGCCGGACGCTCGGCCGCCGAGTCGACCGTGGTGTAGGCGCCCTCCAGGCCGACCTCCTCCGCCTCGAGGTCGAGGTCGGACAGGTCCCAGGACTCCACGGGCTTCTTCTTGGCCGCCATGATGCCCTTGAAGGACGGGTAACGGGCCTCGCCCGACTGGTCGGTGACCGACACGACCGCCGGCAGGGAGGCCTCGAGCTGCTCGGAGGCGGCGTCGCCGTCGCGGCGGCCCTTGACCGTGCCGTCCTCGACGGAGACCTCGGAGAGCAGCGTCACCTGCGGCACGCCCAGGCGCTCGGCGAGCAGCGCGGGGACGACACCCATGGTGCCGTCGGTGGAGGCCATGCCGGAGATGACCAGGTCGTAGCCGGCCTTCTCGATCGCCTTGGCCAGGACCAGGGAGGTACCGATGGCGTCGGTGCCGTGCAGGTCGTCGTCCTCGACGTGGATGGCCTTGTCGGCACCCATGGACAGCGCCTTGCGCAGGGCGTCCTTGGCGTCCTCCGGGCCCACCGTCAGGACGGTGATCTCCACGTCGTCGTCGGAGTTCTCCGAGATCTGCAGCGCCTGTTCGACCGCGTACTCGTCCAGCTCGGAGAGCAGACCGTCCACGTCGTCACGGTCGACGGTCAGGTCATCGGCGAAGTGCCGGTCGCCAGTGGCGTCGGGCACGTACTTCACGGTGACAACGATCCTCAAGCTCACGCCGGCTCTCCTACTGCATCGTCATTTCTGGCTGCCTGCCTGCAGGCAGCATAGGCGCCTGAAGCGGGCGATCCCGGTCGGGGCGGCCCACGCTCCGAGCGAAATATTACTCGTCAGTACATCCAGTTCTTCCCCGCTAAGCAAGCGCTTTGAACTGTGACCTTCGCAACGCAGCGTAACCGGAACTCGACGGCTCCGCAGCAGGGGGCGGGGGCTCCGGCTCAGTCCCGCAGCCCGTTGAAGCGCCCCTGGTGGTAGAGGAGCGGGCGGCCGTGCCCGGTGGGATCGCCCACCAGGACCTCGGCGAGCACGATCCGGTGGTCCCCGGCGGGCACCCGCGTCACCACCTTGCACACCATCCAGGCCGGCACGTCGTCCAGCACGGGAACGCCCTCGGGCCCCTCCCGCCAGGCGGTGGCCGGGCCGAAGCGGTCGGCGCCGCTGCGCGCGAAGGTGGCCGCCAGCTCCTGCTGGTGCTCCCCGAGGACGTGCACGCCGACGTGACCGCTCACCGCTATCGCGGGCCAGCTGGAGCCCCCGGTGCCGACGGCGAAGGACAGCATCGGGGGGTCGGCGGAGACGGAGGCGAGGGAGGTGGCCGTGAAGCCGACCGGACCCGACCGGCCACGCGCGGTGATCACGGCGACGCCCGCCGCGTGCTTCCGGAAGACGGAGCGCAGCAGATCGGGAGAGGCGGGCCGGGCGGTGCCGAGGTCGGACGTGGCCGTCATGAAACTGTCCTTCTGCGGGAGGTGACGTGCGGTTCGGCTGCTCACCGGCTGCCGGGCCGGCGCACACGCGCGGCGCGGACGCCGGCCGCCGGACGGCTGGGTACCCGCCTGGGGCGAAGGCGTTCCGAAGACATGCCGTCAGACTGACGATAGCTGGCGCGCACAGTCAAGCCGGTCCCGGCGGGTGGGAGATGGCTCACGACGGGTCCCCCGGCCGCCCCACGGCCTCCCCGAGCGCGGCGATGACATCGGCCTTCCGCGGCAGGCCGGCGGCGCGCCGGACGACCCGGCCGCCGGCGTCGAGGACCAGCACCGTGGGGGTCCGGCGGACCTCCAGCCGTCGTACGAGGTCCAGGTGCGCCTCGGCGTCGATCTCCACGTGGGCCACGCCCTCGACCATGCCGGCCACCTGGCCGAGCACCCTCCGGGTCGCCCGGCAGGGCGCGCAGAAGGCGCTCGAGAACTGCACGAGGGTGGCGCGCTCGCCCAGCTCCGCGCCGAGCTCGGCCGCCGCCAGCCGCTCGCCGTCGTCCCGTCCGCGCACCCGTCGCACCCGTTCCCTCCGGTCCGTCGCCGTGGACACCACCGGTCCGGTGCCCACCAGCCTGAAGCGCCCACGCGACCGCGAGGATTCCCGGCCGCCCGGACAGTCTTCCCCGCGTTCGCCCGCGTTGCGGCGGACGGGACGGGTCCGGTCACCGTACGTCCCGTCACCGCCCGGGCCGCGAAATGCGCCTGTTCAGGTGGCGGACGACGGTGCGCGCGGGGTAACGGTGACGCAAAAGCCCGAGGTGGATCAGGGGATGGACGTGACGAGAATCTCTCTGCCGACAGGCACCAGGGCTGGTTCACGAGCCGTTCTTGGGGCACCATCTGCGACAAGCCGTAAACCTACGGCTGCGTAACTTCGACTGGGAGTTCCCCCTTCCCAGGCAGAGAAGGAAGGGTTCCAACCCGCCCATGGCAGAACTCGTCTACCGCCCCGTCGTCGGTTTCGCCCGTACCCTGTTCAAGGTGTGGGACCTCAAGATCGACTGCCAGGGGTCGGAGAACATCCCGCGCTCGGGCGGCGCCGTACTGGTGAGCAACCACATCAGCTACCTGGACTTCGTCTTCAACGGCCTGGCGGCGCTCCCGCAGAAGCGGCTCGTGCGTTTCATGGCGAAGGAGTCCGTCTTCCGGCACAAGGTCTCCGGCCCCCTGATGCGCGGGATGAAGCACATCCCGGTGGACCGCAACCAGGGCGAGGCGGCGTACGCGCACGCGCTGCAGTCGCTGCGGTCGGGCGAGATCGTGGGCGTCTTCCCGGAGGCGACCATCTCGCAGTCGTTCACGCTGAAGAGCTTCAAGTCGGGTGCCGCGCGCCTGGCGCAGGAGGCGGGCGTGCCGCTGATCCCGATGGCGGTGTGGGGCACCCAGCGGCTGTGGACCAAGGGCCACCCGCGCAACTTCAAGCGCAGCCACACCCCGATCACCATCCGCGTCGGGGAGGCGATCGAGGCGTCCAGGGACAAGTACGCGGGCGCGATCACCCGGCAGCTGCGCGAGCGGGTCCAGGAACTGCTGGAGGCCGCGCAGCGCGCCTACCCGGTGCGCCCCAAGGGCCCGGACGACACCTGGTGGATGCCGGCGCACCTCGGTGGCACGGCTCCGACGCCGGAGCAGGTCCGCGCGGCCGAGGCCGGCTGACACCCACCGCCCCGGGTGCCCCGCGCGGTCGACAGGGTCCCGCCGTGACGGGGATCCGCCGCCCGTTGTGCCGGCGAGGCCGCGCACTTCGCCGTCGGCGGCTCCGACGGGATCCCGGGAGCGGGGCGCCCCGGTCGCACGTCCGCCGAGGCCCGTCCGGCCCGTCCCCCGTCACGCGTGCCCGGCGGGCCGGCGAGCGCCGCCGGTTCGGCGGGGTGCACGGTGATCCGCGCCCCGGGGCCGGGCTCCGATCATCCGGCGGTACCCCTCGTCGGAGAGGAACTGGAGCAGGTGCAGGGCCTGAAGATCCGCCCGCAGTGCGCGAAGGCGTCTGCCAGTCCGGTGGGCTTGCCGTCTCGGGAGAGCATGCGGATCAGGTCGTGGCCGCGGACCTCGCCCAGGGTGAGGGAGCCGGCCACGCGGAGCATGCCGCCCCAGTGCGCGCGGACGCGGTCGAGGCGGACGGCGTGCTTGGACACCGGCTGGAGCGGGCCGTAGTCGGCCGCGGTGTTCGTCCGCCACAGCCGCGCGTCGGAGATGTCGGCGATCCTCGGCGGGAACCGGTAGCCGCAGATCGCGAACAGGCCGAAGACGATGTCCGAGTACGACGCGGTGTCCGTGATGACGGTCTCCGGCTTCGGACCGCCGTCGCGGGCACGGGTGGCGTCCAGGATGAACGGGGAGTCGCACAGCGTTCCGGGCACGACCACGCTCAGCAGACAGGTACTCGACAGGCGTGCCGAGGAGCGCACGGCCCGCTGACCAGGTCGTGGGCCTCGACGGCGACGTGGGGGAAGCCGGACGCGAGGGCGCGCACCTCGTCCGACACGGTCAGGGTGAGCGTCATGGTCCCGCCTCGGCTCGGAGTGCGGTGGGGAGTGTCCGCCACAGGTGCGGCCGGTCGGAGGCGGCCCGGAGGGCGTTCAGCACGACCGGATGCGGTGCGGCATGGAGGACCGGGTAGTCCATCTCGTTGGACGCGGCATCGGGCGTGAAGGCCAGGCGCTCGCCGTCCAGGGAGAACTGCGCGTCGACCCCCGGCTTGTTGCCCCGCGGATCCTGCCGGTGCCAGGCCCCGTGGAAGCGGACGGCGACCAGCCCGTGCACGACTCCGAGGTTCTGGTAGCAGAACGCGGTCGGGATGTCCTCGGCCCGGAGCAGCGCCGCCAGCGCGTGGGCCTTGGCGTAGCAGATGCCGGTGCGCCGTTCCAGCACGTCGGAGGCGCGCCAGGTGACCCGGAGATCGCCGGAGTCCTGCGAGTGCGGGATGCGATCGCGTACGTACTCGAACGCCGCCCGCGCATAGTCATACGAGTCGGCTGCCCCCTCGGCGAGGCTCGCGGCCGTCTCCCGGACCAGCGGATGGTGATGGTCGACGGCCTCGTCGGCGGCCAAGTAGGCGGAGAGGTCGGGAGTTTCCTGGATCAGCTGCATGCGGTCAGAGCATAGGGAAGCGACCGATCGACAGTCAATGCATTTCCGATCGGCCGCATACCTATGCATGTGTTGCTAGCGCGCCATCTCCTCCTTGAGCGCCGCCAGGAACGTGTCCACGTCGTCCTCGGTGGTGTCGAAGGCGCACATCCAGCGGACGTCACCCGCGGCCTCGTCCCAGAAGTAGAACCGGAACCGCTTCTGCAGGCGCTCGCTCACGTCGTGCGGCAGGCGCGCGAAGACCGCGTTGGCCTGCACCGGGTAGAGGATCTCCACACCGTGCACGGCGCGCACGCCCTCGGCCAGGCGCTGGGCCATCTCGTTGGCGTGACGGGCGTTGCGCAGCCACAGGTCCCGGGCCAGCAGGGCCTCCAACTGCACGGACACGAAGCGCATCTTGGACGCGAGCTGCATGGACAGCTTGCGCAGGTGCTTCATGTGACGGATGCCGTCCGGGTTCAGGACGACGACCGCCTCGCCGAACAGGGCGCCGTTCTTGGTGCCGCCCAGGGAGAGGATGTCGACGCCGACCGCGTTGGTGAAGGTGCGCATGGGCACGTTCAGCGTGGCGGCGGCGTTGGCCAGCCGGGAGCCGTCGACGTGCACCTTCATGCCGTGGGCGTGGGCGTGCTCGCAGATGGCGCGGATCTCGTCCGGGGTGTACACCGTGCCCAGCTCGGTGGCCTGGGCTATGGACACCACCTGCGGCATCGCGCGGTGCTCGTCCTCCCAGCCGTACGCCTGCCGGTCGATCAGCTCGGGGGTGAGCTTGCCGTCCGGGGTGGGCACGGTGAGCAGCTTGATCCCGGCGACCCGCTCCGGCGCGCCGCCCTCGTCCACGTTGATGTGGGCGCTCTCGGCGCAGATCACCGCGCCCCAGCGGTCGGTGACCGCCTGGAGCGCGACGACGTTGGCGCCGGTGCCGTTGAAGACCGGGAACGCCTCGGCCGTGGGGCCGAAGTGACTGCGGACCACCTGCTGGAGGTTCTCGGTGTACGCGTCCTCGCCGTACGCGACCTGGTGCCCGCCGTTGGCCAGGGCCAGGGCGGCGAGCACCTCCGGGTGGGCCCCGGCGTAGTTGTCGCTGGCGAATCCGCGGACGTCCGGGTCGTGATGACGACGCGCGTCGGTCCTCGGTGGGTTCACGGCTTCTCGGTCAGCCACAGACGGTTTCCGTTCACTTCCGCGGCGGGCTTCTCCCAGACCCCGGCGATGGCCTCGGCCAGCTCCCTGACGTCCGTGAAGCCCGCGAACTTCGCGTTGGGGCGGTCGGCGCGCATCGCGTCGTGCACCAACGCCTTCACCACCAGGATCGCAGCCGCCGACGTCGGCCCCTGCTCGCCCCCGGCCTTGCGGAAGTAGTCGGCCATGGCGAGCGTCCACGCCTCGGCGGCGGCCTTGGCGGCGGCGTACGCCGCGTTGCCCGCGGTGGGCCTGCTCGCGCCGGCGGCGCTGATCAGGACGTACCGGCCGCGGTCGCTGCGCTGGAGCGCCTCGTGGAAGGCGAGGGAGGTGTGCTGCACGGTGCGCACCAGCAGCAGCTCCAGCAGGTCCCAGTCGTCCAGGTTGGTCTTGGTGAAGGTCTCGCTGCCGCGCCAGCCGCCGACGAGGTGGACCAGGCCGTCGACGCGGCCGAACTCCTTCTCGGTGCGGGCGGCCCAGTCGCGGGTGGAGTCCAGGTCGAGCAGGTCGACCGTGTCACCGGTGACGGTGGCGCCGCCGTGCGCGTAGCGCGCCGCGTCCACCGCCTCGGCCAGCCGCTCCGGGTCGTTGTCGGAGCCGATGACGGTCGCCCCCGCCTCGGCCAGCCTGAGCAGTGCCGCACGCCCCGCGGGTCCCCCCGCGCCGGCCACCGCGATCACCGCACCGTCGAGCGCCCCGTGCCCCATGGTCCTCGCCTCCTGAGCAGTTGTGGATACGCGATCGCTCACGCGGCGACCCGCTCGGCACCGTCCGCCGTGATGCCCTTGGTGGAGGCGATCACGTTCTTCAGCTTCTTGGAGAGTGCCTCGTAGAACATGCTCAGCGGAAACTCGTCCGGAAGCACGTCGTCGACGAGTTTCCGCGGCGGCTGCGACAGGTCCAGGGCCTCGGGCCCCTTGGCCCACTTCGAGCCCGGGTGCGGGGAGAGGTAGGCGGACACCAGCTCGTACCCGGCGAACCAGTGGACGAGCTTCGGGCGGTCGATGCCGTCGCGGTAGAGCTTCTCGATCTCGGCGCACAGCTGGTTGGTGACCTGCGGGGCGCGCTCCCAGTCGATGGAGAGCTTGTTGTCGGTCCAGCGCACGACGTCGTGCTTGTGCAGGTAGGCGAAGAGGAGCTGGCCGCCGAGGCCGTCGTAGTTGCGGACCCGCTCACCGGTGACCGGGAAGCGGAACATCCGGTCGAAGAGCACCGCGACCTGCACGTCCCGGGCCTGCGGGACGCCGTCGCCGGCGAGCTTCACGGCCTCCTTGAAGGCGGTGAGGTCGCAGCGCAGCTCCTCCAGGCCGTACATCCAGAACGGCTGGCGCTGCTTGATCATGAACGGGTCGAACGGCAGGTCGCCGTGGCTGTGGGTGCGGTCGTGGATCATGTCCCAGAGCACGAACGCCTCTTCGCAGCGCTTCTGGTCGTGGACCATCGCGGCGACGTCCTCGGGCAGCTCCAGACCCAGGATGTCGACGGCGGCGGCGGTGACCCGGCGGAAGCGGGCGGCCTCGCGGTCGCAGAAGATGCCGCCCCAGGTGAACCGCTCGGGGGCCTCGCGCACGGCGATGGTCTCGGGGAAGAGGACCGCGGAGTTGGTGTCGTAGCCCGCGGTGAAGTCCTCGAAGGTGATGCCGCAGAAGAGCGGGTTGTCGTACCGGGTCCGCTCCAGTTCGGCCAGCCAGTCAGGCCAGACCATGCGCAGCACGACCGCCTCGAGGTTGCGGTCCGGGTTGCCGTTCTGCGTGTACATCGGGAAGACGACCAGGTGCTGCAGTCCGTCCTCGCGGTGCGCGGCCGGCTGGAAGGCCAGCAGCGAGTCGAGGAAGTCGGGCACCTCGAAGCCGCCCTCGGCCCAGCGGTTCAGGTCCTTCGCCAGGGCCTCGTGGTAGGCGCGGTCGTGGGGCAGCAGCGGGGACAGCCGCTCGACGGCCTCGACCACCTCCCGCACCGCGCGCTCGGCGTCGGCGCGGTCCGGGGCGCCCTCGGCGTCGAAGTCGATCGACCCGTCCTTGGACTGCCAGGGCCTGATCCGCTCCACGGCATCCTTGAGCACGGGCCACGCCGGGTGCTCCACCACCCTGCCCACCGAAGGAACCTTCTCCTCCGCACCCACCTGCACAAGAATTTCCGTCATGTCCCATCCTCCACAGGAGAACCTCGCGTAAGGAGACCGTATACATACGAGGTTTCTCCCAGCAAGGGGCACCTCGGGAAAATATCCTGCCTCGACCCCGCGTTCACCGCACTTTTTCCTGTCGGCCATGCATACGGGCGACGCTCCGCGCGACCGGGGTTCACCCCCTGGACGGGGCGGGCACAGGCGATACGGTCCAGGAGGGCCGTAGGGACGCGGCCCCCGCCGCCGTCGACGGAAGCGAGTCGGATCTTGAACTTCCTCACCATCGGTCACCGCGGAGTCATGGGTGTCGAACCCGAGAACACCCTCCGGTCCTTCACCGCCGCCCAGGAGGCGGGCCTCGACGTCATCGAACTCGATCTGCATCTGAGCAAGGACGGCGCGCTCGTCGTCATGCACGACACGGATGTGGACCGCACGACGGACGGCACGGGCCCGATCGCCGACAAGACCCTCGCCGAGCTGCGCGCCCTGGACGCCGGGCGCGGCGAGCCGGTCCCCGTCTTCGAAGAGGTGCTCGACGCCGTCCGGACCCCGCTGCAGGCCGAGATCAAGGACGTGCGGGCGGCCAGGGCGCTGGCCGAGGTGATGAACGAACGGGGGCTGGCCGGCCGGGTCGAGGTCTCGTCGTTCCACGACGAGGCGATCATCGAGATCGCACGGCTGGTGCCCGGCGTGCGCACCGCCCTCATCGACAGCCTCTCCCCCTCTCGAACCCGCTCGAGCGGGGGGACCCCCGGCGACATCGTCGAGCGGGCGGTCGCGGCCGGTGCCTCGACCGTCTGTCTCAACATCCGCCGGCTCACCCTGGAGATCGTCGAGCACGCGCGCGAGGCGGAGCTGGCGGTCATCGGCTGGGTGGTCAACACCCAGGACCACCTCAGACTGGTCCGGGCCCTGGGGCTGGACGGCGCGACCACCGACTACCCGGAGATCAAACGCACCGGGCGCTTCACCGCGTGAGCCGTCAGGCCAGTTCCTTCACCAGCAGCTCGAACTCCAGGTCGTCGCGGAGCGGGACGCCGAAGCGCTCGTCGCCGTACGGAAAGGGGCTCGTCTCTCCCGTACGGCGGTAGCCGCGCCGCTCGTACCAGGCGATCAGGTCCTCGCGCACGGAGATCACGGTCATGTGCATCTCGCGCACGCCCCAGGTCTCACGGGCCTGCCGCTCGGCCTCCGCGATGATCGTCTTGCCGAGTCCGGCGCCCTGGAGGGCGGGGCTGACCGCGAACATCCCGAAGTAGGCGTACGCGCCGCGGTGCTCGAGCTGGCAGCAGGCGACGATCCGGCCGTCGCGCTCCACCGTCAGCAGCCGGCTGCCCGGGGACGCGACGACCTCCCGCACGCCCTCCGGGTCGGTCCGCTGCCCCTGGAGGATGTCCGCCTCGGTGGTCCACCCGACGCGGCTGGAATCCCCCCGGTAGGCCGACTCGATCAGCGCGACGAGTGCGTCCACGTCGGCGTCGGTGGCGTCGCGGAAGGTCAGCGCGGTGTCGGTGGCGAATTCCATGGGGCGCTTCTCCGATTTCTCTGCTGCGTCTGTGGCGCGTTCCGGCGCGGCTCGGCCGGGGACGAGACTAACCCGGGCGCTACGCTCGGCCGCATGGTGCATGTACTCGGCAGCCGTATCCTCCTGCGTCCCACCGACCCCGAACGCTCCCGCGCCTTCTACGGCGGGCAACTGGGCCTGGCCGTGTACCGCGAGTTCGGCACGGGTCCGGAGCGCGGCACCGTCTATTTCCTGGGCGGCGGCTTCCTGGAGCTCTCGGGCCGCTCGGAGACGGTCCCGTCCCCCGCCGTGCGCCTGTGGCTCCAGGTCGAGGACGTGAACGCGGCGCACGAGGAGCTGCGGGACGGGGGCGTCGAGATCGTCCGGCCGCCGGTGAAGGAGCCGTGGGGGCTGGTCGAGATGTGGATCGCGGATCCGGACGGGACACCGATCGTGCTGGTCGAGGTCCCGTCGGACCACCCCCTGCGCCACCGGCCGGGGATCTGAGCGCGGCCGGTCAGCCGGGGCGGTGCTCCCAGCCGCGGTCGGTGCGGGTCAGCTCGCGGAAACCGGCGCCGGTGAGGTGTCCGAGCGCGGCGCGGTCGGTCTCCGCCTCGTAGGCGACCAGGCGGTCGACACCGCACAGGCGCAGCCAGTCGGCGGCGTGGGCGAGGAGCCGGCGTTCCAGACCCGTGCCGTACGCGGCGGGGTCGATGTGCAGGTTGCCGATGTCCGCGAGGCCGGCGGCGCGCGTGTGGCGTTCCGGGCGGGCCAGGGCCGTGTCGACCTCGATGAAGCCGAGGGCGCTTCCGTCGGCGTGGGCCGTGAGGCGGGTGCCGCACTCCCCCACGGTCCGTTCGACCGCGAGGCGCTCGCCCGGCTCGGTGCGCGGCAGGTCGGCCACCCGGGCCAGGAGGATCACCTCGGTGTCCCCGACGTGGCGGAAGCCCGCGTCCTCGTAGACCGCGCGGATGTGCGGCCAGTTCCGGGGGAGGCCGTACACGACGGGGGCGGGCAGCGCGCCGTCGGCGTACCCGACGCGGACGTTCCAGCGGGCGAGCAGGGCCAGGCAGGCCCGCATCAGCAGATCGGCGGCCTCCCGCGCGTCCGGCCGGAAGGACGCCGGCGGACGGCAGACGAACCAGTCGATCGCGCCGGCGTCCCGATAGGACGCGCCGACCTCGGCGTCGGCGCGGTAGCGCAGCAGATGGGCCCCGGCGACGACGTGTCCGTGCTGCTCGGCGACGAGCGTCGCCCGTTCGGCCACCCAGGGGTCCGTGACGAACTCGTCCGGTTGGCGCTCCAGGTCGCTGAGCACGGTGTTCATGGAGACGGAGACGCCGGGGACGACGGCCGCCACATGCGTGTTGACCAGGGCGGTGAGCTGGTCGCGGTCGGCACGGCGGAAGGGGCGCACCTGAGGTGCGGGCATGGGGTACCTCCGGGCGGGGTGAAAGAACCGGTGGCCGCCATGCGATGCGGTACGGGCCTGAGGATAGGGCCTGCCGTCGCCCCGCACCAGCGGTTTTCGCGCCGGATGGCCGGGGGCGGGAGCCGGGCTTAGCGTGCTGGAGAGGGTGCACCCGGGAGGGGACCCCGCGGAAGGAGCGCCATGAAGCTGACCGCGCCGGTGACCGGCGGGCCGTGCTGGGCCGAGCTGGGGACCAGCGACCCGGAGTCCGCCCAGCGGTTCTACACGCGGCTGTTCGGCTGGCGCCCGAAGACGGATCCGCGCCAGGAGGCGGGCGGTCACACGGTCGCGTATCGCGGCGACGCCGCGGTCGCCGCGCTGGCACCGCTGTACCGGCAGTCGCAGCCGGTCGCCTGGAACGTGTCGTTCGCGGTGGCCGACGCCGACGCCGCCGCCCGCGCGGTGGCCTCGGCGGGCGGGACGGTGCTCCTCGGCCCGGCGGACGTGTTCGACGCGGGCCGTTCCGCGGTGGCCGCCGACCCGTCCGGTGCCGTCTTCCAGCTGTGGCAGCCCGGCACCTTCCCGGGCGCCGGGCTGCTCAACGCCCCCGGGTCGCTGGGCTGGGTGGAACTGCTGACCCGCGCGCCGCAGGAGGCCGTGGCCTTCTACACCAGCGTGTTCGGCTGGAGCGTGGGGCCCTCCCCGCGGTACCCCCGGTGGGGCGTCGACGGCACGGAGTTCGGCGGCATGGTGCCGATGGACGACAAGTTCCCGCACGAGGTGCCGGCGCACTGGCTGCCGTACTTCGCGGTCGAGGACGTGGACGCCGCGGCCCTGACGACGACGCGGGCGGGGGGCAGCGTGCTGATGGAGCCCACCTCCCTGGCCGACGGCCCGCGCATCGCGGTGCTCCGGGACCCGCAGGGGGCGATGTTCGGCGTGTACCGGGCGGGCGACTGGGACTGAGGCCCGGTGGGCCGGAACGCGCGACGCGCACCGGGCGGAACCCCCGGCCCGGCGGTGTCCCGGGGCCCGGTGCCGCGGCCGGTCTCAGGCCCGCAGGGCGCCCAGGCGGCCTTCCAGCTGCCCGAGCAATTCGCCCAGCAGGGCGGCGAGTTCGCCGAGTTCCGGTCCGTCCAGGCCGGACAGCACGGTGGTCTCGTAGGCGAGCTGCGCGGGCAGGACGCCGTCGACCAGGTCGCGCCCGGCGTCGGTGAGGCGGACGTGTGCGACACGGCGGTCACGGGTGTCGCCGCGGCGTTCCACCAGCCCGCGCTCGGTGAGCTGCTTGAGGCGTTTGGTGACGGCGGCGCCCGAGGAGAAGGTCTCCCGGGCCAGCTCGCTCGGGGTCAGTTCGTGGCCGGTGCGGCGCAGCGCGCCGAGCAGGTCGAACTCGGGGCGGGTCAGACCGGCCCGGCGCAGCGGGGCGTCCTCGGCCTGCTGGAGGAGGGCGGCGCAGCGGTTGATGCGGCCGATCACCTCCATGGGGCCGGTGTCGAGGCCGGGGTGGACGGCCCGCCACTGCCGGACGACCGCGGCGACGGTGTCGCCCCGCCCGCGGCCGGGCTCGGGCCCGCTCGCCGGCCCCGTCCCTCCGGCGGCCGACGCCCCCTCGGTGGCCGTCGGGCCGTCGCCGCCGGTCACCGGTGCTCCTTCGCCGGCCGATGGTCCTTCGGTCGCCGTCATGGCCGTACGTCCTCCGTGTGCGTGCTCGTGCCGGGGTCCGCAAACAGCCCCTGGCGTCGTACCGTCGCCGCGAGCGTACGGTGTGCCGCCTGCTCGGCGAGCACGACCCGCTCCTGCGGCAGCGCGCGCTGCCACCATTCACCGGCCGCGGCGTCGGCGGTGGCCCGCAGGTCGACCAGTGCGGTGACGAGGCCGCGGCGGGCGCCCTCCAGGGCCGTGGGCGCGGCCTGCGGATCGGCCAGCAGGCGGGCGGCGCCCTCGCGGGCACGGTCGACGGCGGTGAGCGCCCGCTCGACGCGATCGCCCGCCCGCCGGTTGGTGACGGCCACGGCGGCGGCGAACCCGACCAGGGCTCCGACGAGGGTGTCCACCACGCGCTCGGTGACCAGGTCGCCGGGGTGCTGGCGGCCGGCGAACTCGGTGACGAGCAGCGCGAGCGGGGTCACGCAGACACTGCCGAGCCAGTAGTTGCGGCCGATGAGCGCCTCGGCGCCGAAGTTGAAGGCGAGGCAGCACAGGACGAGGGCGAGCGGACCGAGGTGGGCGATCGGCGCCACGGCGGCGAAGAGCAGGACGCCGACGAGGTTGCCGACGACGCGCTGTACGGCCCGGTTCCAGGTGAGGGTGAGGTTGGCCTGGTAGAGCGACGCCGCGGTGACCAGGGCCCAGTAGGGGCGGCCGATGCCGAGGGCGAGGGAGGCGTGGCCGGCGAGCGCGCAGCCGAGCCCGGTGCGGACGGCGATCGGGGTGAGCGGTCCGAGCCTGCTCCACAGGGGGCGCGGCGCGGTGGCGCGTTCCGCGGCCACGCCCAGGAGTTCGTCGGCGTCCGTGCGGGGGTCGTCGGTGTGCGGGACGCGGCCCGTGCCGCGCAGGGCGCGGGCCCAGGCGCGCAGGCGTGCGGGGTCCACGTCGGCCGGCGCGGCGAGCGCGACCTCGGCACGGACCACGAGCCGCTCGAGGGCGCGGCGGGTGGCCGCGGAACGGGTCCCCGCCGACAGCGACTGCCATGCGGCCTGGACGGCGGCGTAGGCGGCGGCACGGGCCCCGGGGTGACCGTCGCCGGCGCCCGCGGTCTCGGCGTACGCGGCGGCGGCGTTCAGGGCGTGGGCGGTGGCCCGGCGCTCCGGGCCGTGCGGCCGGACCAGCGCGGGCGCCATGCCGACCAGCCAGGCCCACACGCCGGCCGCGGCGGCGAGCGCGAGATGGCCGGGGACCTGGCCGAGGGTCTGCGGGACGAACAGC
Source organism: Streptomyces sp. (assembly GCF_031181555.1). Taxonomy (GTDB): domain Bacteria; phylum Actinomycetota; class Actinomycetes; order Streptomycetales; family Streptomycetaceae; genus Streptomyces; species Streptomyces fimbriatus. The sequence continues at coordinate 32,487 of NZ_JAPSKQ010000053.1, forward strand.
GAGGCCGAGCTGACGAAGGTGAGGACCACATGGGCGGGCGGGCCGATGCGGGTGGCGTCGCACAGCACCTTCTGGACGGCGGCCAGCACGGCGCCGACGGTGACCAGGACGGCCGCGTTCCCGGTGAGGGAGGCGGCGACCAGGGCCACGGCGAGGCCGCCGAGCATGCCGAGCACCACTCCCGCCAGCGCCCTGGCCCGGGCTGCGTACGGGCGGTTGTGGGTGTAGAGGGCGCACAGGGACCCGGCCATGGTGTACACCGCCAGGTCGAGCCGGCCGAGCGCCACCAGGAGCAGGCTGGGCGGTGCGACCGCGACGACCACGCTGAGGGCCGGCTTGAACCAGATGTCGGAGGGCCGTCCGAGGCGCAGCGCACCGGCGACCGGGAGGCGCCGGGCGGGCGGGACGGCGGGGGTGGGGCTCGCACTGCTCATGAAGAGCAAGGTTAACAGGTATTTTACTTGTAAATCATGTGTCTGGCGTGCACCGCCCCGCGCCACCCCCGCGCCGGCCGGCCGCGCTCCCCCGAACGCTCCCCGTGCACTTCCTCGCGCTCGCGTGCACGCCGCCGGGCCGGGGCATCCCTTGACCGTCCGCTGGAACGGGTCGAGGGGGAGGTGCGCGTGCACGGACCGGCGTCGTCCGGCTGGTTGCTGGTCGCGCTCTGCGCGGCGGCCGGGGCCTACTGCCTGCTGCGGATGCGCAGCAGCGTCGAGGAGCAGCGCCGCGCCGCGGGCGGTGAGGCGCTCATGGGATTCGGCATGGCCGCGATGGCCGTGCCGGCGGCGGTGTTCACCCCGCCGTCGTGGGCCTGGTCCGCCCATGCGGTGGTGTTCGGCGTGGCCGGGCTGCACGCGCTGTGGACGGCCCGTGCGAGCGCGCGTCACCTGCACCACCTGGTCGGGGCCGGGGCCATGGTCTACATGGCGGTGACGATGGCCACGTCCCCCGGTCACGGGCACGGCGGTTCGGGTATCCCCCTGCTGACCGGAATCCTGTTGCTCTACTTCACCGGATACGTGCTGGTGACGGGCGTCCGGCTGGTGCCCGTGCCCGCCGTGGCGGTCACCGGGGGATCCCCCGGATGGGGCGACCGGCCGGAGCTGGCCCGGGTCTGCCGGCTGTCCATGGGGATGGCGATGGTGGCGATGCTGCTGACGATGTGAGGCGAGCCGGGGTCCGGCGGTCACGACGCGGGACCGTCGGCTGTGTCACTTCGCCCCGGCGAGCCGTGCTCACGGGCGGCAGGTGCTCATAGGCTGCACGCATGATGCTCCCCGCGGCCCTGCTGCTGCTCGGCATCCTGACCGCCGTCGCCGGCCCCCGGCTGCTCGCCCGGGCCGACTGGCCGGACCGTGAACCGGTGGTGGCGCTGTGGGTGTGGCAGTGCGTGATCGCGGCGGTGCTGCTGTGCTGCGCCCTGTCGATGACGTTCAGCGCGGCGGCCGCCTGGCGGGCGGTGGGCGGCCGGGTGTTCGCCACCGCACCCCGCGCGGTCGCGGAGGCGTACGCCCTGGGGACGGCCGGGCCCTGGGCGGCGACCACCGCGGTGGTACTGGCCTGCGGCGGGATGTGGAGCGCGGCGATGCTGGCCCGGGAGATCGCACGGGCCCGCGCCCGGCGCCGGGCGCGCCGGGCCGAACTGCGGGTACGGGCCCCGCTGCTGCCCGAGGAGGAGCCGGGCTCCGACCGGCTGGTGGTCCTGGAGGGAGAGCGGCCCGACGCCTGGTGGCTTCCCGGCGCCCCGCCCCAACTGGTCGTCACCACGGCCGCGTTGCGCCGGCTGAAGGGCCGGCAGCTGGATGCCGTCCTCGCACACGAGCGGGGGCACGCGCAGGCCCGGCACGACTGGCTGCTGCACTGCTCCTCCGCGCTGGCCGACGGGTTCCCGCAGGTGCCGGTGTTCGCCGCGTTCCGCGACGAGATGCACCGGCTGGTCGAACTCGCCGCCGACGACACCGCGTCCCGCCGCTTCGGCCGGCTGACCACGGCCCTCGCCCTGGTGGAACTCAACGAGCACCGGGGGGTGTTCGGCCCCTGCCCGACCGCGCAGGCACACGTCCCGGCCCGGGTCCGCCGGCTGCTCACTCCGCCGGACCGGCTGACGGCGGGACGGCGGCTGCGGCTGACGGCCGCGGCGTCACTGGTGCCGGTGGTCCCCGTACTGGTGGCGTTCGTCCCGGGATTGCGGGCACTGGGATAGCCGGTGGTCCCGGGGCGGGCCGGGGACGGCCCCGGACGGCCCGACGGACCCGGGTGACCGGCCCCGGACGGCAGGACGGAGACGGGCGACTGGCCCCGGACCCCACCGGTCGGCGAGGATCGCCGCATGCACACCCCCCACGTCGATTCCCCAGCCCGGTCCACAAACCACCGTCCCTCCGCCCTTTCCACCGGTGTCCTGGCGCTTTCCACCGGTGTCCTGGCGCTGTGCTCGGCGCTGCTGCTGGCCCTGGTCGCCGTCGAGTGGCGTCCGTTGCTCGATCTGGACGGCGACATCTCCCGCACCACCCACCGCTGGGCGGTCGAGGAACCCGGACTGACGCAGGCGGCCCGGGTCCTGACGGACTGGGTCTGGGACCCGTGGACGATGCGGGTGCTGTGCGGCGTGGCGGCGGCACTGCTGGCGTGGCGGTACGCGGCCCGGTGGGCGGCGATGTGGCTGGTGGTGACGGTCGCCCTCGGGACGGCCGTGCAACAGGGCCTGAAGGCCGCGGTGGACCGCGCCCGCCCGGTCTGGCCCGACCCGGTCGACTCCGCGCACTACGCGGCCTTCCCGTCGGGCCACGCCATGACCGCCACGGTCGTCTGCGGACTCCTGCTGTGGCTCCTGCACCGCCACGGCGTGGGCCGCCTCGCGTGGCGCACGGCGCTGCTCCTGGCGGTCCTCTCGGTGACCGGCGTCGGCCTCACCCGCGTCTGGCTCGGCGTCCACTGGCCCACGGACGTCCTCGGCGGCTGGCTGCTCGGCGCGCTGGTGGTGGCCGCGGCGGTGTGGGTCCACCGGCGCCGGCACCCGTGAGCCGCGCACCCGCACCGCGGGGTCCCGGCGGTGGCGGCCCGGGGCTTCCACCGGCCCCTGCCGACCGTCTCGGGCGATCCCCCGCGTCGCCCGAGACGGACGGCAGCCCGGAAGAGGACCCCGGAGGGTCCGACCGGATGCGCTGAGTATAGTTGGCTGTCAGCCAGTCAACGCAGGAGTCAAGCATGTCCCCGCGCAGCGCCCTGGTCAATGAAGAGTTGCGGAGGCGTTCGAAGGAGCGGCTTCTGCACGCGGCTGTCGAGCTCGTGAACGAGCACGGGTACGAGGCGACCACGCTCGGCGACATCGCCGACCGGGCGGGCTCCGCGCGCGGCCTGGTCTCGTACTACTTCCCGGGGAAACGCCAGCTCGTGCAGTCCGCCGTGCACCGGCTGATGCACCGCACCCTGGAGGAGGCGCTGGAGCGCGAGCCGCGCACCGAGGACGGCCGGGAGCGGATGGCGCGGGCCATCGACGCGATCCTGGGCCTGGCGCGGGACCGGCCGGTGCTGATGCGCCAGCACATGGCCGGCCTGCTGCAGGCCGAGGGATTCGTCATGTGCCCCGAGCAGCGGCGGCTGGCCGAGCTGCTGAGGGACACCGTCGCCCGGCACGGCTCCTGCGACGTCGACACCGACTATCCGATGCTGCGCGCCCTGCTGATGGGGGCCGTGTTCGCGGCCCTGGTCCCGGGCGTGCCGATGCCCGTTCCGGTGCTGCGCGCGGAGCTGTTCAAGCGCTACCGGCTCGACTGGGAGATGGGTGTCCCGCCGGGCACCGAGGTCTCCGGCGGGACGTGTGGGACGGGCCGGACGGACCTGGCCCGGTTCTTCGCGACCGG
>NZ_JAPSKQ010000054.1 GCF_031181555.1 Streptomyces sp.
GAGCCGGCAGATCCAGGTCGGGTCGGTGGCGGTGGGCGGGGACGCTCCGGTGTCCGTGCAGTCGATGACGACGACGCGTACGTCCGACATCGGTGCGACGCTCCAGCAGATCGCCGAGCTGACCGCGTCCGGCTGCCAGATCGTGCGGGTGGCCTGTCCGACCCAGGACGACGCCGACGCGCTGGCGACCATCGCCCGCAAGTCGCAGATCCCGGTGATCGCCGACATCCACTTCCAGCCCAAGTACGTCTTCGCCGCGATCGAGGCGGGCTGCGCGGCGGTCCGGGTGAACCCGGGCAACATCAAGAAGTTCGACGACCAGGTCAGGGAGATCGCCCGGGCGGCCCGCGACCACGGCACCCCGATCCGCATCGGCGTCAACGCCGGCTCGCTGGACCGGCGGCTGCTGCAGAAGTACGGCAAGGCCACGCCCGAGGCGCTGGTGGAGTCGGCGCTGTGGGAGGCGTCGCTGTTCGAGGAGCACGACTTCCGGGACATCAAGATCTCCGTCAAGCACAACGACCCGGTCGTGATGATCGAGGCCTACCGGCAGCTCGCCGAGCAGTGCGACTACCCGCTGCACCTCGGGGTGACCGAGGCCGGCCCGGCGTTCCAGGGCACGATCAAGTCGGCCGTCGCCTTCGGTGCGCTGCTCTCCCAGGGCATCGGTGACACCATCCGGGTCTCGCTGTCGGCGCCGCCGGTCGAGGAGGTCAAGGTCGGCATCCAGATCCTGGAGTCGCTCAACCTGCGCCGGCGGGGTCTGGAGATCGTCTCCTGCCCGTCCTGCGGGCGGGCCCAGGTGGATGTCTACAAGCTCGCCGAGGAGGTCACCGCGGGTCTGACCGGGATGGACGTGCCGCTGCGCGTGGCGGTGATGGGCTGTGTGGTCAACGGTCCCGGCGAGGCCCGGGAGGCCGACCTCGGTGTCGCCTCGGGCAACGGCAAGGGGCAGATCTTCGTCAAGGGCGAGGTCATCAAGACCGTCCCCGAGTCGAAGATCGTGGAGACCCTGATCGACGAGGCGATGAAGCTCGCCGAGCAGATGGAGAAGGACGGCGCAGCGCCGGGGGAGCCGGCCGTCACCGTGAGCTGAACAGCACGGAACCGAAGGGGGCCCGAGCGTGACGATTCTGGAGAGCATCCGGCAACCACGCGACCTGAAGGCGCTGTCCGAGGCGGAACTCGGCGAACTGTCCCAGGAGATCAGGGAGTTCCTGGTGCACGCGGTGGCCAGAACCGGTGGCCATCTCGGACCCAACCTGGGGGTGGTGGAACTCACCGTCGCCCTGCACCGGGTCTTCGAGTCACCGGTCGACCGGATCCTGTGGGACACCGGCCACCAGAGTTACGTGCACAAGCTCCTGACCGGCCGTCAGGACTTCTCCAAGCTGCGCGGCAAGGGCGGCCTGTCCGGCTACCCCTCGCGCGAGGAGTCCGAGCACGACGTCATCGAGAACAGCCACGCCTCCACGGCGCTCGGCTGGGCCGACGGGCTCGCCAAGGCCCGCCAGGTGCAGGGGGAGCGGGGCCACGTCGTCGCGGTGATCGGTGACGGCGCGCTGACCGGCGGCATGGCCTGGGAGGCGCTGAACAACATCGCCGCCGCCAAGGACCGCCCGTTGATCATCGTCGTCAACGACAACGAGCGCTCCTACGCCCCGACCATCGGCGGCCTCGCCAACCACCTCGCGACCCTGCGCACCACCGACGGCTACGAACGCGTGCTGGCCTGGGGCAAGGACGTACTGCAGCGCACGCCCGTGATCGGCCCCACCCTCTACGAGGCCCTGCACGGCGCGAAGAAGGGCTTCAAGGACGCGTTCGCCCCCCAGGGCCTCTTCGAGGACCTGGGCCTGAAGTACGTGGGACCGATCGACGGTCACGACATCAAGGCCGTGGAGTCCGCGCTGCGCCGCGCCAAGCGCTTCCACGGCCCCGTCCTGGTCCACTGCCTCACCGAGAAGGGCCGGGGCTACGAACCCGCCCTGGCCCACGAGGAGGACCACTTCCACACCGTCGGCGTCATGGACCCGCTCACCTGCGCGCCGCTCGCGCCGTCCGGCGGACCGTCCTGGACCTCGGTGTTCGGCGAGGAGATCGTCCGGATCGGGGAGGAACGCGAGGACGTGGTGGCGATAACCGCCGCCATGCTGCATCCGGTCGGCCTGGGCGCCTTCGCCGAGCGGTTCCCGGACCGGGTGTGGGACGTCGGCATCGCCGAGCAGCACGCGGCCGTGTCCGCGGCGGGCCTGGCGACCGGCGGCCTGCACCCGGTCGTCGCCGTCTACGCCACCTTCCTCAACCGCGCCTTCGACCAGCTGCTGATGGACGTGGCACTGCACCGCTGCGGGGTCACCTTCGTGCTGGACCGGGCCGGTGTCACCGGCGTCGACGGGCCTTCGCACAACGGCATGTGGGACCTGTCCGTCCTCCAGGTCGTCCCCGGCCTGCGCATCGCCGCGCCCCGCGACGCCGACCAGCTGCGCGCCCAGCTGCGCGAGGCGGTCGCCGTCGACGACGCGCCGACCCTGCTGCGGTTCCCGAAGGAGTCCGTCGGCCCGGCCGTCCCGGCGCTCGACCGGGTCGGCGGCCTGGACGTGCTGCACCGCGCCGACGATCCCCGCGTGCTGCTGGTCGCCGTCGGCGTCATGGCCACCGTCTGCCTGCAGGCCGCCGAACTGCTCGAGGCGCGCGGCGTCGGGTGCACCGTGGTCGACCCCCGCTGGGTCAAACCCGTCGACCCGGCCCTGCCCGAACTGGCCGCCCGGCACCGTCTGGTGGCCGTCGTCGAGGACAACAGCCGGGCGGCCGGGGTCGGTTCGGCGGTGGCGCTGGCGCTGGGCGACGCCGAGGTCGACGTGCCCGTGCGGCGGTTCGGCATCCCGGAGCAGTTCCTCGCGCACGCCAAGCGCGGCGAGGTGCTCGCCGACATCGGCCTGACACCGGTCGAGATCGCCGGACGGATCAGCGCGAGCCTCGCCGTCAAGGCAGGGCTGACGGAACAGCCACCGGACCGACAGCCGGAACAGTCACCGGACCGACAGGAGCACCAGGCATGACCACTGCGGAGTCAGCGTCGGAGTCGTCGCGGACGGGGGATTTCGACCTCGGCGCGCTGCTGGCCGAGCGCGGGGCCGAGCGCTACGAGCTGCACGCCCGGTACCTCAACCACCAGCTCCCGCGCATGCTGCACACCATCGGCTTCGACAAGGTCTACGAGCGTGCCGAGGGCGCCCACTTCTGGGACGCGGACGGCAACGACTACCTGGACATGCTCGCCGGGTTCGGGGTGATGGGCCTGGGCCGGCACCACCCCGTGGTCCGCAAGGCGCTGCACGACGTCCTGGACGCCTCCCTCGCCGACCTCACCCGCTTCGACTGCCAGCCGCTGCCCGGGCTGCTGGCCGAGAAGCTGCTCGCGCACAGCCCCCACCTGGACCGGGTCTTCTTCGGCAACAGCGGTACGGAGGCGGTCGAGGGCGCGCTGAAGTTCGCCCGGTACGTGACCGGCAGGCCACGCGTCCTGTACTGCGAGCACGCCTTCCACGGCCTGACCACCGGCTCCCTGTCCGTCAACGGCGAGCCCGGCTTCCGGGACGGGTTCGCCCCGCTGCTGCCCGACACGGCCGTACCGCTCGGTGATCTGGACGCGCTGGAGCGGGAGCTGCGGAAGGGGGACGTCGCCGCCCTGATCGTCGAGCCGATCCAGGGCAAGGGCGTGCACGAGGCCCCGCCCGGCTATCTGCGCGCCGCGCAGGAGCTGCTGCACCGGCACAGGGCGCTGCTGATCGCCGACGAGGTGCAGACCGGACTGGGGCGGACCGGCGACTTCTACGCCTACCAGCACGAGGAGGGGGTCGAGCCGGACCTGGTGTGCGTGGCCAAGGCGCTCTCCGGCGGATATGTGCCGGTGGGCGCCACGATCGGCAGGGACTGGATCTTCCGGAAGGTCTACTCGTCGATGGACCGGGTGCTGGTCCACTCGGCCAGCTTCGGGGCCAACGCCCAGGCGATGGCGGCCGGCCTCGCGGTGCTGTCGGTCATGGAGGACGAGCAGATCGTCGCGAACGTCCGGGCCACCGGAGAACTGCTGCGCACCCGGCTGGCCGCACTGACCGAGAAGTACGAGCTGCTCGCCGAGGTCCGGGGCCGGGGCCTGATGATCGGCATCGAGTTCGGCCGGCCCCGGTCGCTGAAGCTGCGCGGCCGCTGGGCCATGCTCCAGGCCGCCCGCAAGGGACTTTTCGCGCAGATGGTGGTCGTACCGCTGCTGCAACGGCACCGGATCCTCACCCAGGTCTCCGGTGATCACATGGAGGTGATCAAGCTGATCCCGCCGCTGATCATCGGCGAGCGGGAGGTGGACCGGTTCGTGGACGCCTTCACCGCGGTGATGGACGACGCGCACGACGGCGGCCTGGTGTGGGACTTCGGCAGGACGCTGGTGAAGCAGGCGGTCGCCCACCGCTGACCGCACCCGGCCCGCTTTGCCTGCGAGGCAAGAAAATTGCCCCTGGGGTAAAACTCCGGCTGAATGGAGGCATGAGCCCCTCCGAGACGGAGCCGCCGGCCGAGCCGGCCGGTGCGCTCCCCGTGGTCGCGCCACAGCTGCGCGCCCTGCGGCGGCGGGCCTCCCTGACACTGGAGGCCGCCGCCCGCGACGCGGGTCTGTCGCCCGCCCATCTCTCCCGGCTGGAGACCGGGCAGCGCCAGCCCTCGCTCCCGATGCTGCTCTCCCTCGCCCGCACCTACGGTACGACGGTCTCCGAGCTGCTCGGTGAGACGGCCGCCGACCGGGACGCCGTGGTGCGCGCCGCCGACATGGAGCCCACGGCCGCGGGCGGCTGGACGTACTGGCCGGCCGGCGCCCCCGGGCGCGGCATGCAGGCCCTGCGGGTGCGGGTGCCGCACGGCTCCCAGGGCGACATCGTGCGCGTCCACCCCGGCGAAGAGTGGCTGTACGTCCTCAAGGGGCGGCTGCGGCTGCGGCTCGGGGACACCCTGCACCGCCTCGACCCGGGCGACAGCGCGCACTTCGACTCGCTGACGCCCCACCGCATCGCCGCCGCCGACGCCGACGGGGTCGAGCTCCTGTTCGTCCACACCCTGCTGCAGAGTCCCACGGCCGCGCTGTGCCTGGGCCCGACCCACGGAGAAGCGCCATGACCGGCAAGAACATGGAGGAGAAGTTCCCCCGCGCCCTGTGGGTGAGGCTGTTCATCTACGTCGTCGTGGGGCACCTCTTCGCGGCCTTCATCTACTTCCTGTTCGAGGTGGCTCCGAAGAAGTAGGCCCCGGCCTCAGTCGAGAAGGCGCTCGCGCAGCCGCTCCCGGGTCTCGGGGGTGAGCCCGAGCGCCTTCTCCAGGTAGGGGTCCACGCCGCCCCAGGTCTCCTCGATGGTCTCGAAGGCGGCCGACAGGTACTCCGCGCGCGCGTCGAACAGCGGGTTGAGCAGCTCCATGACCTCGGGGGAATAGGCCGAGGCGGAGCTGCTGCTGCGGTGCACCTTGTAGCGGCGGTGCTTGGCGTTGGACTTCAGGTAGTCGTCGAAGATCGCGTCCCGCTCGACGCCCAGCGCGAGCAGCGTCACCGCCACCGACAGGCCCGCCCGGTCCTTGCCCGCCGCACAGTGCATCAGCGCGGGGACGCTGTCCTCGGCGAGCGCGTGCAGCACCCGGGAGTGCTCGGCGGTGCGCTGCTTGATGGTCATGCGGTACGAGGCGATCATCCGGTCCGCGCCCTTGCCGTCCGCGAGGATCGAGCGCAGCTGGTCCAGGTCGCCGTCGCGCACCATCTTCCAGAACTCCGCGCCGTCGGCCGGGTCGCTCAGCGGCAGGTTCACATTGCGCACGCCCGGCAGCTCGACGTCCGGCCCCTCCAGCTTCTGGTCGGCCGAGTTGCGGAAGTCGAAGATCGTGTGCAGTCCCAGGGAGGACAGGAAGGCGGCGTCCTCCTCGGTCGCGTGGGCGAGATGACCGCTGCGGAACAACACCCCGTGCCGCACCCGCCGACCGTCCACGGTCGGCAGTCCGCCCACGTCGCGGAAGTTGCGCACGCCGGCCAGCTCGGGTTCGGTCGACGGGATTTGCTGCGTCACGGGGGCTCCTCCCACTCGGTGCCGCCGGCGCGGCTCGTCGACGGACACCACTTGACGATACGACATGGCTGCCCGGGGCAATGAGTTGTCCACAGGCATTGCCGCCGGCCCCGGCGCCCCCGATGATGTTGGTGCCTGATCGTGTCTGTTCGAGTCTGTGGGGGATCGATGCCGGAGGTGTCGGAGGACGGTCGCACGTGGCTCCTGTCGGGGCCGACGAGCAGCTACGCGGTCCACCTCACGGACCGCGACGAGCTGGTGCACCTGCACTGGGGCCCGAGGATCGCGCTCGCCGACGCCCAGGCCCTCGCTCGGCGCCCGCTGCCGGACTACTGGCCGTTCGAGTCCCCGCTGGACGGGCGCGAGGAGTACCCCGTCGAAGGCGGTCCCCGTTTCGTCCGCCCCGCCCTGTCCGTGCGCACGCGCGAGCGGCGCGGCACCGAGTGGGCCTTCGAGGGCCACGAGAGCGACGCCGGCGAGCTCCGGCTCCGCTTCCGTGACGGCGGGCTGACCGTGACCCTGCACTACCGGATGCGCGACGACGTGATCGAGCGCTGGGTGACGCTCGACAACCAGGGGCCGGCCGTCGAGGTGCTGCGCGCCGACTCCGCCACCTGGACCCTGCCCGACCGCGAGCCGTGGCGGCTGTCCCGGCTGCACGGCCGCTGGGCCGCGGAGTCCCGGCTGACACGCTCCCCGCTCGACCACGGCGAGGCGGTCATCGGCAGCCGCCGCGGCCACACCGGACACCAGCACCTGCCGTGGGTCGCGCTCGACACCGACGCCACCGAGGAGCGCGGCGAGGTCTACGGCTGCGCCCTCGGCTGGTCGGGCTCCTGGCGGATCGCGGTCGCCCGGCTGCCCGACGCGCGCGTGCAGATCACCGGTGGCGCGGGGCACGACGACTCGGGTCTGCTGATGCTGGGCACGGGCGAGACCCACGTCACTCCGGTCTTCGCGGGGCTGTGGAGCGACGGCGGCTTCGGCGGCGCCAGCCGCGCGTGGCACGCCTACCAGCGGAGGTACGTCGTCCCGGACGCGGAGCGGGACCGGCCCGTGCTGTTCAACTCCTGGGAGGCCACCGGGTTCGACATCTCCGAGGAGCGGCAGCGGGTGCTCGCGGCGCGGGCCGCCGCGATGGGCGTGGAGCTGTTCGTGGTCGACGACGGATGGTTCGGGGCCCGCACGAGCGACCGGGCCGGACTCGGCGACTGGACGCCCAACCCCGACCGCTTCCCCGGCGGCCTGAAGCCGCTCGCCGACCATGTGCACGGGCTGGGCATGCGGTTCGGCATCTGGGTCGAGCCGGAGATGGTCAACCCGGACAGCGACCTGTACCGCGCCCACCCGGACTGGGTGCAGTTCCAGCCCGGGCGCAGACGTACGGAGTTCCGCAACCAGCTCGTCCTCAACCTCGCCCGCCCCGATGTCCGGGAGTACCTCTGGGAACAGCTCGACGGACTGCTCTCCAGTGCCCCGATCGACTACGTGAAGTGGGACTTCAACCGCTGCTTCACCGACGCGGGCTGGCCCGGCGACCCGTACCCGCAGCGGCTGTGGACCGAGCACGTGCACGCCCTGTACGCCCTGCTGGACCGGCTGCGGGCGGCCCACCCGGGCGTGTCCTTCGAGTCCTGTTCGGGCGGCGGCGGGCGGATCGACCTCGGCATCCTCGGCCGCACGGACCAGGTGTGGACCTCGGACAACACCGATCCGCTCGACCGGCTCGCCATCCAGTACGGCTTCAGTCAGATCCACCCGGCGCGGGTCATGGCCGCCTGGGTCACCGACAGCCCGAACGCCATGCTGAACGGACGGGTCAGCTCCCTGCGCTTCCGGTTCGTCAGCGCCATGGCCGGGGTGCTCGGGGTCGGCGGTGACCTCACGCGGTGGACCGAGGAGGAACTGGCCGAGGCGCGGGAGTGGGTCGCGCTCTACAAGGAGATCCGGCCCGTCGTCCAGCGCGGTGAGCTGTACCGGCTGCGCGCCCCGGAGGGCGGACTGAGCGCGGTGCAGTACGTCCTCGGTGACGAGACCGTCGTCCTCGCCTGGCTCCAGGCGCAGCACTACGGGGAGCCCGTGCCCGCGCTCCGGCTGCGGGGCCTCGACGCGACGTCCTCGTACGAATGCCGCGGTGGGGGTCCCTCCCGCTCGAGCGGAGCCGAGGGCTTGGGGGAGGGCGAAGTGCACCGGGGTGCCGTGTTGCTGCACCACGGTCTGCGCACCGGTCTGCGCGGCGATCTGGACGCCGCGGTGTTCCGATTGCGGCGCCTGTGATCGGCTGATTCGGGCGTTCTGTCCGATTAGGTGCATTAGGTATAACGTGCCCCGAAAGAAAGGGAGATGGGGGAGGGGTGCGTGAGCATCGTCATATCCGTGACGATGTGTTGTCGCCATGCTCACGTAATTCAGCCGGATGACAAGGGAATTCGGAGAGGAATCGGAATCCCGGTTGACGCTCGGTGACGCCTTTCGTGCCTGTGGATCACGGAAAAAGGGGTTCGGGGGGAACCTCGCGCTTGTCCCTTCGCGTCCTGGTCGCTTACGTTCGCCACCGATCCGGACGGACGCCTAATCCTGCCGCCGTCCGGGGCCCGCACACACTGACCCGTGTACGGCAGGAGCGGGGGACCCACAGGTACGACTGCCTGTTCCGGTCTCCGGAACGGCTTGGGGTTAAGTCGCGTCGCAGCGCGGCCGGGCATCTCCAGCCCGAACCCGACAGCTCACCTCGTAGGCGCCGGAGAGGAATTCGTCATGCCCGCGAAGGGTAAGCACCGCCGTACCAAGACCCAGCGTCTCACCCGTTCCATCGCCGTCGCCGGAACCGGTGGCGCCGCGCTCGCCCTGCCGCTCCTCGGCGCCACCGGCGCTCACGCCGCCACGCCGCAGGCGGCTCCCGAAAAGGCCGTCCAGTCCCTTTCCGTCTCCGGCCAGAAGGCCGCCGCGGAGAAGAACGGCGAGGCCCGCACGTACACCGTGAAGGCCGGCGACTACCTCGCGAAGATCGCCACGAACGAGGACGTCGACGGTGGCTGGAAGAAGCTCTACGCGGACAACCGCGAGGCCATCGGTGACGACCCCTCGCTCATCCACCCCGGTCTGAAGCTCTCGATCGACGGCGAGGCCGCCAACAGCGCGCCGCAGAAGTCCTCCCCGTCGAACGCGTCCGCGTCCGCTTCCTCCGACGCCTCGAAGTCCTCGTCGTCCGAGAAGCCCGCCGCCCAGCCGTCGCAGTCCTCGGAGTCCGAGAAGTCCGCCGAGTCCGCGCAGTCCGCCTCCTCGGACACCACGTCCGCCAACCAGGCCGCGAGCGCCTCCGGTTACAGCTCCCCGGTGCCCGGCGGCGGCGTCGGCACCGGCTACAAGGTGGCCGGCAGCATGTGGTCCAGCGGCTACCACACCGGTGTCGACTTCAGCATTCCGACCGGCACCTCCCTGAAGGCCGTCGGCGCCGGCACGGTCGTCTCCGCGGGCTGGGCCGGCGCGTACGGCAACCAGGTCGTCATCAAGCTCAACGACGGCTACTACGCCCAGTACGCCCACCTGTCCTCGCTGTCCGTCTCGGCCGGCCAGACCGTGAGCGCCGGTCAGCAGGTCGGCCTCTCCGGCTCGACCGGCAACTCCACCGGCCCGCACCTGCACTTCGAGATCCGCACCTCGCCGAACTACGGCTCGGACGTGGACCCGGTCTCGTACCTCCGCTCGAAGGGCGTCTCCCTCTGACCCCCGCGAGACGACCTGCCTGACACGCCGCCGAAGGCCGGATCCCGATCCCCGGATCCGGCCTTCGGCGTGTTCCGGAACCGACCGAGTCCTGGGAAGTGGCTTATCTCACCGTCCGTCAACCCCTTCCTACGGTCGCGTAAGTCACATTCGAAGGTGAATCATGTGCTGTTGTGGCAGACGATTCGAAGAGTGACAGCAGAGCAGTGATCGGGTCGTACGTGGCGGTGGGGGACAGCTTCACCGAGGGTGTCGGCGACCCCGGCCCCGACGGGGCGTTCGTCGGCTGGGCCGACCGGTTCGCCGTGCTTCTCGCCGACCGCCGGCCCGAGGGCGACTTCCGGTACGCGAATCTCGCGGTGCGCGGCAAACTGCTGGACCAGATCGTGGCGGACCAGCTTCCCCGGGCCGTCGAACTCGCCCCCGACCTGGTCTCCTTCTGCGCGGGCGGCAACGACATCATCCGCCCGGGCAGCGACCCGGACGAGGTGGCCGAGCGCTTCGAGCGGGCGATCGCCGCCCTCGCGGCCGCGTGCGGCACGGTCATGGTGACGACCGGGTTCGACACCCGCGGCGTGCCCGTGCTCAAGCATCTGCGCGGCAAGATCGCCACGTACAACGGGCATGTGCGGGCCATCGCCGACCGGTACGGCTGCCCCGTGCTCGACCTGTGGTCCCTCAAGAGCGTGCAGGACCGCAGGGCCTGGGACGCCGACCGGCTGCACCTGTCGCCCGAGGGGCACACGCGCGTGGCGCTCCGCGCGGGCCAGGTCCTCGGCCTGGAGGTCCCGGCCGACCCGGAACAGCCCTGGCCGCCCCTGCCGCCCCGCGGCACGCTCGAGATCCGGCGGGACGACGTCCACTGGGCCCGTCAGTACCTGGTGCCGTGGATCGGGCGCCGCCTGCGCGGGGAATCGTCGGGCGACCACGTGACGGCCAAGGGGACACTGTCGCCGGACGACATCAAGGTGCGGATCGCGTCGGTGGCGTGAGCCCCGGTGCGGTGAGCCGCGTCACCGGACGACGGGACGCGGCTCACCGGCGCGCCCCCGGAACTCCGCCGGAAACGCGACGCGCCGCGGGGCCGGCCGCGCACGGGGGCGCCGGCCACCGGGCCCCGCGGGGCGCGCCGGCCCCGGCTCAGCGTGCCGGCGCCGTCAGCGCCCTCCGGTCCAGGCCCAGTTCCCGGGCCAGTGCCTCGTCCGCCCACGCGCGTGCCCGCGCCCGCGACACCGCGCCGTCGTAGGACGTCAGCTGCACCGCGAGTCCGTCGAGCAGGGCGGTCAGCCGCAGGGCCGACGCGGCGGGGTCCGGGCACCGGAACTCGCCCGCCGCCACACCCTGGGCGATGACCTCGGTGAGCGCGGCCTTCCACCGCCGGTCGAGGTCCCGCGTGACCTCCCGCAGCGCCGGCTCGCGCAGGGCCATCGCCCAGCCCTCGATCCACAGCCGCCAGCCCTTGGCCCGGCCCGTGGGGGCGTACCACCGTACGGCCGCCCGCAGCCGGCGCACGGCCGTCGTGCGACGGCCGAGCAGCTTGCGCAGATGCGCGAGGTCGTCCTCGGCCGCGTGGGCGAAGGCGGCGGCGACCAGCTTCTCCTTCGTCGAGAAGTGATAGAGCACCAGTGCGTTGCTCACACCGAGCGCCGAGGCCACGTCGGAGACCCTGACCGCCGCCACACCCCGCATCTCGATCTGCTCGACGGCGGCCCGCAGCATCTCCCCGCGCCGCTCGGCCACGCTCAACCGCACCCTGGTCACGCCGTTCACCCTAGTCCGCCGCCCCATGCGCCGCCCAACGACCCCGTCCCTCACGGGTGTTCGTGCGAGGGGCCGCTCCCGAGGGCCGTGATCACAGGCCGTCCCGCGGGGCCCGTGCACCCCGTCCGGCCTCCGGCGCCGGACCGGCCGCACATAATGGAATGCCCGACCGACTCCACTGGGAGGCACCGTGGCCGATCTCCGTTCTCAGAGCCCCGGGCTCCGCGCGCTGCGGCCCGCGGCCTTCGGCGCGGACCCCAGCGGTGAGCGCATGGCGCGCATCCGCAGATCCCCGCACTTCAAGGACGGGGTGTTCCAGAATCCCGGCGGCACCGCCCGGACCCGTCCGTCGGGCTCGACGCGGGACCTGGCGAAGGTCTTCCTCGACAAGGACTCCCGGTCGCGGCGCGCCCCCAGGGGCGCGGTGCCGGTGCACGCCACCACCCTCGCCGACCTCTCCCGGCCCCCCGTCACCGGGCTGCGCCTGACCTGGATGGGCCACTCCAGCGTGCTCGCGGAGATCGACGGGCAACGGGTCCTGTTCGACCCGGTGTGGGGCGAGCGCTGCTCCCCGTTCCCCTTCGCCGGACCCAGGCGGCTGCACCCCGCGCCCCTGCCGCTGGCCGCGCTCGGACCGGTCGACGCCGTCGTCATCTCGCACGACCACTACGACCACCTGGACCTGCCCAGCATCAGGGCGCTGGCCGGCACGGACACCCTGTTCGCCGTACCGCTGGGCGTCGGTGCGCACCTGGAGCACTGGGGCGTGTCCGCCGGCCGGCTGCGCGAGCTGGACTGGCACGAGACGACGAGGATCGGCGGACTCACCCTGACCGCCACCCCGGCCCGCCACTTCTGCGGCCGTGGCCTGCGCAACACCCAGCACACCCTGTGGGCCTCCTGGGTGGTCGCCGGGGAGGAGCACCGGATCTACCACAGCGGTGACACCGGCTACTTCGAGGGCTTCAGGGACATCGGCGCCGAGCACGGCCCGTTCGACGTCACGATGATCCAGGTCGGCGCGTACTCGGACTTCTGGCCCGACATCCACATGACGCCCGAGGAGGGCGTCCGGTCGCATCTCGACCTGCAGGACGGCGATCCGGCGGCCGGCGTGCTGCTGCCCATCCACTGGGGCACCTTCAACCTCGCGCCGCACCCGTGGGCGGAGCCCGCGGAGTGGATGCGGGACGCCGCGGGGGAGGCCGGGACGGCGGTCGCCCTCCCGCGGCCCGGAGAGCCCTTCGAACCGGCCGGGGAGCTTCCCGCCGATCCTTGGTGGCGGACCGTTTCCGCACCGATCGGGCGGCCGTGGCGCCGCCGTACGGCACCGGCGGCCGAGGTTTCCCCTCCGGCCGGTCTGGAATCGGCGGGCGAGCGGTGACGCCGGCGGGGGCGACCCCGCCGCCACGGCCCGGACGCCGGACCGCGTGATGACGGGGATCCGGCACCCGGGGGCGCAGCACACCGGGGCGCACCATGCGTGACCTCCCGGCGGCCGGACCGGCGGCGACCGGTACCTGGTGCTCGGCCTCGGCACGGGGCAGGCCGCCGGCCTCGCCGTGCCGCCCGGCCGGGACGAGCTGATCGCGTACGGGCCGCTGCTGTCCGACGACGGCGACACCCGGCTGGGCACGGCGGCGCCGGTGCGGGCGCCGGACCCGGACACGGCACGCGGCGTCCTGACCCGGGACCGGTACGCCGACATCGAGGTCCACCACCGGCGGTTCGGCGGGCGGCCGCCGTGAGCCGGGCGTCGGCAGCTACTCTGAGTGATGTTCTGGCCGGTGGAATCGGACGGGCCGGCGCCTCCTCGCGGGGTCGGAGGGCCGGCCGCGAGCGGACGGGGCGGGGAGGGTGGCGACCGGGAGGGGTGAGGGCTCCCCGGCCCCGCATCCTCCGTGTGATCGCTTGTGGCCAGGTCGAATCGACCTTCTTTCGATTGTGACCCCTCACCCCGGAGGGTTATCGGTCTGTCGTACGGAACCTCATACCAGAGCGGGATGCTGTCCGCATGAGTTTGTCAACTGCCCACCGCGGATGATGCGGTGGCGACTACGGTGAGTGTCGGTCGGGCGGCGCATGGCCGGCACCTTCGGCCTGCCCGGGCTCTCCCGACCGGTACGGCGACACCGCTGACGACTCGGGTCGACGGGCGCACCGCGCCGCCGGGCCGCGTCGATCGGCGTCGATCAGGTCGGATCAGGGAGCGGGGACGGGCACGTGCAGGCACAAGGCGGACGAGGGAGCCGGCGGGGCGACGGGCCCCGCCGCCAGGGCCCGGCGGACGCCCCGGGCACGACCGGCACGCCGGTGTCCACCGGCACCATGGCCGAGGCCCGGGAGCCCGGCCGTACCGCCGTGCGCTCCCCCGGAAACCGGAACCGACGGACCGGTTCGAGGACGCCGATGCCCGACCCCCGTGTTCCGGCCGCCCGCCCGGACCGGCGCGAGGGCGGGCGCCACGGGCGTCCGCCCGCCCGGACCGCTCCCGCGCTGCCCGAGACGCACATACGGTCCCACCTGCTGCGCCTCGCCGTCCTCCCGCCCATCGCGGTGGCCCTCAGCGCCTGTGCGGCCGTGCTGTTCACCGTTCGCTCGACCGGAGTGCGGCCGGGCCTCACCCTGTGGGGCGTGCTCGGCGGCGCGACGTCGGTGACGCTCGCCGGCATCGTCATCGCCGCCGTGGCCGCCGACCGCGCCGCCCGGTCCGTGCACGACCGCATCGGCGCGCTGCGCCGGAGCACCGCCCGGCGCGAGGCCGACCTGCGCACCCTCGTGGAGACGCTGCACCGGGGGGACG
This sequence comes from Streptomyces sp., assembly GCF_031181555.1. GTDB lineage: Bacteria > Actinomycetota > Actinomycetes > Streptomycetales > Streptomycetaceae > Streptomyces > Streptomyces fimbriatus. Next base: position 14,392 of record NZ_JAPSKQ010000054.1, read on the forward strand.
GCCCGCCCCCGCACCGGCAGCAGGAGGAACCGGCCGCGGACGCCGACGACTTCGACCTGCTCGCCGCCGACCTCGCCCGCGCGCACGACGGCGCCGTCACCGCCGTCGTGCAGGCGTCCCGGCTCTCCGGCCAGACGGACAGCGAACAGAAGCTCGAGGTGTTCGTCAACCTCGCCCGGCGCCTGCAGTCCCTGGTGCACCGGGAGATCTCGATCCTCGACGAGCTGGAGAACGAGATCGAGGACCCCGACCTGCTCAAGGGCCTCTTCCACGTCGACCACCTGGCCACCCGCATCCGCCGCCACGCCGAGAACCTCGCCGTGCTCGGCGGGGCCGTCTCCCGGCGGCAGTGGAGCAACCCGGTCTCCATGACCGAGGTGCTGCGCTCGGCCATCGCCGAGGTCGAGCAGTACTCCCGGGTCAAGCTCGTACCGCCGGTCGACGGCACCCTGCGCGGGCACGCCGTCGCCGACGTCATCCACCTGCTCGCCGAACTCGTCGAGAACGCCACGGTGTTCTCCGCCCCCCACACCCAGGTGCTGCTGCGGGCCAACCTCGTCACCTCCGGGCTCGCCGTCGAGGTCGAGGACCGCGGACTCGGCATGTCGGTCGGCGAACAGGACCGGATGAACGCCCTGCTCGCCGACCCCGGCCAGGTCAACGTCGCCAGCCTGCTGGCCGACGGCCGCATCGGTCTGTTCGTGGTCTCGCAACTCGCCAGGCGGCACGGCATCCGCGTCCGCCTCCAGACCAACATCTACGGCGGGGTCCAGGCCGTGCTCGTGGTGCCGCAGGCACTGCTCGGTACGGAGCCGGGGACCGCCGACGGCGGACAGGAGGCGGACCGGCAGCCGCACGACGGTGGCACCGGAACGGTCCCGACGCCCCGTCACACGCCGTCCGCCCCCTCACCCGGGGACGTGTCCGCACCGGGGACCGCGCACGGCGGCGGGCCGGTGCCGGGTCCCGGGGCGCCCCTCACACCCGTGGCACCCCCCGCCGTCCCGCGGCGGCACCGCAGGGAGAGCGTCCCCGCCCCGGCCACGTCGCCGCAGCGCGGCGCGGCCGCCCCGCCGCTGCCCGTGCGGGGTGCCCGCGCGGTGCGGCCCCACCCAGCCGAGGCCGTGCCCGGCGCCCACCACGACGACCGGCACGACCTCGCGGAGAACGGGAGCACCTCCCCCACCCCGCGCCCCGGCACGGTGCGCGGCACGATGGGCAAGCCTCAACTGCCCCGCCGCCGCGCCCAGGAGCACATCGCACCCCAACTGCGCGACGCCCCCGCCCCCCGCCAGGGCGCCGAACACGTCGCCGGCCACGACCCCGACCTGATGGCAGCCTTCCAACGGGGCTTCGGCCTCGCGGAGTCCCAGCAGCAGATGGAGCGTGACCAGGCGGACTCGGTCCGCCCCACGGGCGAGCGCCCCGCACCCGACGGGGCCGGGCCGGCGGGACCCGCACCCCGCACCGGCCACGCCGTCCGGCACGACGGGAGCGCACCCGCCGGATGACCACGCCGCACTCCACCCCGACGCCCACACCCACCCCCGCACCCCTGCCCAGCGCTCCGGCAGACCCTCGTATCCCAAGGAGTCGATCCACCATGGCGAGCGATGCGCCGACCGCCCATGTATCCGATCTCGACTGGCTGATGAGCGGCCTCGTGCAACGCGTACCGCACACCAGCAGCGCCGTACTGCTCTCGTGCGACGGACTGGTGAAGTCCGTGCACGGCCTCGACGCGGACAGCGCCGACCACATGGCCGCCCTGGCCTCCGGCCTGTACTCCCTCGGCCGCAGCGCAGGCGTTCGCTTCGGCGACGGCGGCGACGTCCGCCAGGTCGTCGTCGAGCTCGACTCGATGCTGCTGTTCGTCACCACCGCCGGCTCCGGCACCTGCCTCGCCGTGCTGGCCGGCCGCGAGGCCGACGCGGCAGTGCTCGGCTACGAGATGGCGATGCTGGTCAAGAGCGTCCGGCCGTATCTGATGACCGCCCCCCGGCAGCCGGCCGTCGAACCCACGGCGATGAGGCCTTGAGCGTGACGGCGGCCGGTGACGGACCCTGGCTCGACGACGCGGCCGGGCGGCTGGTGCGCCCGTTCACGGTCAGCAACGGCCGCACCCGGCCCACCGTCGCGCTCGACCTCATGTCGCAGGTGAGAGCCACCGGTTCCACCCCCCTCGGCTACCTCGGCCCCGAACACGCGCAGGCGCTCGACCTGTGCCGCGCACCCGTCCCGGTCGCCGAGGTCGCCGCCCACCTCAGGCTGCCGGTGGCCGTCACCAAGGTGCTGCTGGCGGACCTCGTCGACTGCGGGGCGCTGACCGACAAACCCCCCGCGTTCCACCACAATCCGACGGACCGGGCCCTTCTGGAGGCAGTGCTCGATGGACTACGACGACAGCTCTGACCGCGTCGACGGCGCCGACCCGTTCCCCACGGCACTCAAGATCCTCGTGGCGGGCGGGTTCGGTGTGGGCAAGACGACCTTCGTCGGCGCGGTCAGCGAGATCGCGCCGCTCAGCACCGAGGAACTCCTCACCACGGTCAGTGCCGGCACCGACAACCTGGACGGCATCGAGAACAAGGTCGAGACGACCGTGGCCATGGACTTCGGCCGCATCACCCTCGACGCGGAGCACGTGCTGTACCTGTTCGGCACGCCGGGCCAGGAGCGGTTCTGGTTCATGTGGGACGAGCTCTGCGAGGGCGCGCTCGGCGCGGTCGTCCTCGTCGACACCCGGCGCCTGGAGGAGTGCTTCGCCGCGGTCGACTTCTTCGAGCAGCGCGGCCTCGGCTTCATCGTCGCCGTCAACGAGTTCGACGGTGCCTTCCGCTACGACCCCGGGGAGGTGCGCGCCGCCCTCGACCTCCCCGAGGAGGTCCCCGTGGTGTGCTGCGACGCCCGGATCTCCAGCTCCGGCGTCCAGACCCTGCTGACCCTCGTCCGGCACCTCATCGCCCACGCCCCGGCTCCCGCGACCGGGTACGGCGCCCACATGTGACCCCCGCACACCTCACGGAGCCCGCCCATGATCTTCGCCCACACCCCGGGAGCCCGCCCATGAGCTACGACCCGCCGCGCCCGGCCGGTCGTCTGCTGCTCACCCCCGAGGACAAGGAGGCCCCGGCACGCACCCGCAGGCTGCGCCGGCTGGGACTGGGGGACCGTCCCGAGCCCGCGCTGGACGCCTTCGCGTACGGCCTCGCCGAGCTCACGGGGGCGCCGTACGCCATGGTCAACTTCCTCGGCGAGAACGGGCAGTTCTTCGCGGGCCTGTACACCCCGGCCGTCGCGCCGGTCGTGCGCGGCGACGGCACCGGCGCCCTGCTGGGCCGGGCACAGCCCCGCGACCACGGGTTCTGCCCCCATGTGGTGGTCCGGCGCAAGGCGCTGGTGCTGGAGGACGTGACGGACTATCCGCGTTTCGCGGGCAATCCGGTCGTGGACGAGTTCGGCATCCGCTCCTACCTGGGCGCGCCGCTCGTCGACAGCACCGGCATGGTGCTCGGCACCGTCTCGGTCACCGACGTCCGGCCCAGGGCGTGGGGGCGGCCGGGGCTCGCGGCCATCAAGGAGCAGGCCGCGGACCTCGTCGTACGGCTGGAGCGGCGGGAGGACGACGGGCTGCCGCGGTGAGCCCGGGCGGCGCGGCCGGACGGGTGACGGCGTGAAGGAAAGCTGTGGCCGAGCTTAAGAAAACCTCGATGGACCGGTGAGGGTGGTGTACGGCAGATTGCAGTGCGATTCCACTTCCCTTCCCGGACCGGGGCCTCTTCGGCGTGCCCCGGCGCCGGCACTCACCCTCAGGAGCCGTAGCGTTGAAGGCGCTGGTCAAGGAGAAGGCGGAGCCCGGGCTGTGGCTCGCGGACGTCCCGGAGCCCGCCGTCGGACCCGGCGACGTGCTGATCAAGGTGCTGCGCACCGGTATCTGCGGCACCGACCTGCACATCCGGGCCTGGGACGGCTGGGCCCAGCAGGCGATCACCACCCCGCTGGTCGTCGGGCACGAGTTCGTCGGCGAGGTCGTCGGGACCGGCCGGGACGTCACCGACATCAAGACCGGTGACCGGGTCAGCGGCGAGGGGCACCTGGTGTGCGGCAAGTGCCGCAACTGCCTGGCCGGACGCCGGCACCTGTGCCGGGCCACGGTCGGGCTCGGGGTCGGGCGCGACGGCGCCTTCGCCGAGTACGTCGTGCTCCCCGCCACCAACGTCTGGGTGCACCGCGTCCCCGTCGACCTCGACGTCGCCGCGATCTTCGACCCGTTCGGCAACGCCGTGCACACCGCCCTGTCCTTCCCGCTCGTCGGCGAGGACGTCCTGATCACGGGGGCCGGCCCGATCGGCCTGATGGCCGCCGCGGTGGCCCGGCACGCCGGCGCGCGCAACGTCGTGATCACCGACGTCAGCGAGGAGCGTCTGGAACTCGCCCGCAAGATCGGGGTGAGCCTGGCGCTGAACGTCGCCGAGTCGACCATCGCCGACGGTCAGCACGCCCTCGGCCTGCGCGAGGGCTTCGACATCGGCCTGGAGATGTCCGGCCGTCCCGAGGCCATGCGGGACATGATCGCCAACATGACGCACGGCGGCCGGATCGCGATGCTGGGCCTGCCCGCCGAGGAGTTCCCGGTCGACTGGGCCCGGATCGTCACCTCGATGATCACCGTCAAGGGCATCTACGGCCGTGAGATGTTCGAGACCTGGTACGCCATGTCGGTCCTGCTGGAGGGCGGCCTGGACCTCGCGCCCGTCATCACCGGCCGCTACGGCTACCGCGACTTCGAGGCGGCCTTCGAGGACGCGGCGAGCGGCCGGGGCGGCAAGGTCATCCTCGACTGGACCGCCTGACTTCCCCACCTCACCCGCACGCACCTTCAGGGAGCCCCCATGTTCGACTCCGTGCGCGACGACCTGCGCGCCACCCTCGACGAGATCCGCGCCGCCGGACTGCACAAGCCCGAGCGCGTCATCGGCACCCCGCAGTCGGCCACCGTGAACGTCACCGCCGGCGGCCGTCCCGGCGAGGTCCTCAACTTCTGCGCCAACAACTACCTGGGCCTCGCCGACCACCCCGAGGTGATCGCCGCCGCCCACGAGGCACTCGACCGCTGGGGCTACGGCATGGCGTCCGTCCGCTTCATCTGCGGCACCCAGGAGGTGCACAAGGAACTGGAGGCGCGGCTGTCGGCGTTCCTCGGCCAGGAGGACACGATCCTGTACTCCTCCTGCTTCGACGCCAACGGCGGCGTGTTCGAGACGCTGCTCGGCCCCGAGGACGCGGTGATCTCCGACGCCCTGAACCACGCGTCGATCATCGACGGCATCCGGCTGTCCAAGGCCCGCCGCTTCCGCTACGCCAACCGCGACATGGCGGACCTGGAACGGCAGCTGAAGGAGGCCACCGAGGGCGGTGCACGGCGCACGCTCATCGTCACCGACGGCGTCTTCTCCATGGACGGCTACGTGGCACCGCTGCGCGAGATCTGCGACCTCGCCGACCGCCACGGCGCCATGGTCATGGTCGACGACTCGCACGCCGTCGGCTTCGTCGGCCCCGGCGGGCGCGGGACGCCCGAGCTGCACGGCGTGATGGACCGCGTCGACATCATCACCGGCACCCTCGGCAAGGCGCTCGGCGGAGCCTCCGGCGGCTACGTCGCCGCCCGCGCGGAGATCGTCGCCCTGCTGCGCCAGCGCTCCCGCCCGTACCTGTTCTCCAACACGCTCGCCCCGGTGATCGCCGCGGCCTCCCTGAAGGTCCTCGACCTGCTGGAGTCGGCCGACGACCTGCGCGTCCGGCTCGCCGAGAACACCGCCCTGTTCCGCCGCCGGATGACCGAGGAGGGCTTCGACATCCTCCCCGGCGACCACGCCATCGCCCCCGTGATGATCGGCGACGCGGCCCGCGCCGGCCGCATGGCGGAGCTGCTGCTGGAGCGCGGGGTGTACGTGATCGGCTTCTCCTACCCCGTGGTGCCGCAGGGCCAGGCCCGGATCCGCGTCCAGCTGTCCGCCGCGCACTCCACCGCGGACGTGAACCGCGCGGTGGACGCCTTCGTGGCGGCCCGGGCGGAGCTCGACGCCTGAGCGGAGCACATCGCGGCATTTGAGAGAATCGGTCCCATGATCGAGGCGCGGCGGCTCCACATCCTCCGTGCGGTGGCCGACCACCGCACGGTCACGGCGGCAGCCGCCGCGCTGTACCTCACCCCCTCGGCCGTCTCCCAGCAGCTCGCCGCGCTGGAGCAGGAGACCGGCCACCGCCTGGTGGAGCGCGGTGCCAAGGGCGTACGGCTGACCCCGGCGGGCGAGATCCTGCTCAGCCACACCAACGCGGTCCTCGCCCAGCTGGAGCGGGCCGAGGCCGAGCTCGCCGCGTACGGCGCGGGCTCGGCCGGCACCGTCACGGTCGCCGCCTTCGCGACCGGTATCGCCGAGGTCGTCGCGCCCGCGGTGGCCCGTCTCGCCGCGTCCGCGCCCGGCATCCGCATCCGGGTGCAGGACGCCGAGGGCGACGCCAGCCTGCCGATGGTGCTGGACCGGCAGGTCGACGTCGCCGTGGCGGTCGAGTACCGCGGGGCACCGCCCGCCGACGACCCGCGGCTGACCCATGTACCGCTGTACGCCGAGCCGTTCGACGCGGTCGTCCCCGTCACCCACCGGCTGGCCGACTGTGCCGAGGTGCCGCTCGCCGAGCTGGCCAAGGACCCGTGGATCGGCCCGTACCCCGGTAACCCCTGCCATGACGTGGTCGTCCTGGCCTGCGAGAACGCCGGTTTCCAGCCCCGTCTGGAGCACTCCTCGGACGACTTCCGCGCGGTGGTCGCCCTCGCCTCGGCGGACGTGGGCGTCGCGCTGGTGCCCCGCTCGGCGCTGCGCGGGATGGACCTCGCGGGCGTCGTCGTCCGCCCGGTCGACGGTGTGGCGCCGACCCGCCGGGTCTTCGCCGCCGTGCGCCGGGGCGCCGAGGAGCATCCGCTGATCCGACCGGTGCTGGACGCGCTCCGCGCGGCGGCCGGGGTGGCGTAGGGAACCGGTCGGCGTCCCCGTCGCCAGGGGCGGGCCGCACGTCACCTCGCTGTCCGAGGAGGCGGCGGCGCACGCCGACACGGTCTTCACCGGTCCCGGCGAGGACACCTGGCCGCTGTTCCTGAGGGGCTTCCGCTGCGAGGACGCCCTCTTCCGGAGTCCGGGAACCGCACCAGGCACCGCGACCGGGACCTCTACGGCACCCGCCATGTCGTCTACGGCCCCAGGGGGATGACGGCGTGTCAGCCGGCGGGCGGTTGCCGGCGGGCCTGCCGCGACTTCCACCGCCGGGCCGGCCGTCCGGCGGGGCCCGGCGGCCCGGCCGGCCACCCCGAGGGGATGCGGCACCTCGCGTACGCGGGCGGCCCCCGGAGGCCGCCGGTGACGGGAACCACAGCCCTCCGTCTCTGTTCCGGGATATCATCCCGGATGTGAAACACGATGAGGCCGGGCCGGTTCCGGACCCCGTCGACGTCCGGCTCGGCGCGCGACTGGCCGAGCTCAGGGGCGAACACGGCTGGTCCCTCGGAGAGCTCGCGGAGCGCAGCGGGATCAGCCGGTCCACCCTGTCCCGGGCCGAGCGGGCGGAGACCAGTCCCACCGCCTCCCTGCTGAACCGCCTGTGCGCCGTCTACGGGCGCACCATGTCCCAGCTGCTCAGCGAGGTCGAAGCGGAGCCCCAGCCGGTGGTGCGGGCCGCCGAGCAGCCGGTGTGGGAGGACCGCGCCTCCGGCTTCGTCCGCCGCTCCGTCTCCCCGCCGCACGGCGGGCTGCGCGGCGAGCTCGTCGAGGGGCGGCTCGTCGCCGGAGCGGACCTCGCCTACGACCGGCCGCCCGTGCCCGGCCTGGAACAGCACATCTGGGTCCTGGACGGAACCCTCGCCGTGACGACCGAGGACGTCGAGCACCACCTCGCCGCCGGTGACTGCCTCAGGCTGCGCGTCTGGGGGCCCACCCGGTTCCGCTGCCCCGGGCCCGGAGGCGCGCGCTACGTACTGGCGGTGGTGCGGCCGTGAACATCACTCGCCCGGACGGGACTCGACTGCTCGAGCGGATCGGTGAGTTGGCCGACCTGCTGGCCGACACCGTGGACGGCGGCGCCTCCGTCGGCTTCCTCGCGCCGCTCGACCGCGCGGAGGCGGCCGCATGGTGGCAGGAACGGTCCGCCGCCGTCGCCGACGGCCGGCTCGTGGTGTGGGTGGCGCACGAGGGGCCGGGCCGGGTGCTGGGCACGGTGAGCCTCGCCCTGCCCGACAGGCCCAACAGCCGCCACCGCGCCGAACTGGTGAAGCTGATGGTGCACCGCACGGCCCGCGGCCGGGGTCTCGGCCGCAGGCTGCTGACCGTCGCGGAGGAGGAGGCCGCCGCGCGGGGCATCACCCTGCTGCACCTGGACACCGAGACCGACAGCCCCGCCGAGCGCCTCTACCGCTCGGCCGGCTGGACCCCCGTCGGCGCGATCCCCGACTACGCGGCGGATCCGGGCGGGGTGCTGCGGCCGACGACGATCTACTACAAACGTCTGGGAGCGGGCGCGATTTCCCCTTCCACCAGGTGATTGTCAGTGGTGGCCACTACGGTCCCTGCCATGCTCGAAGCCGAAGACGTACGACGGATCGCCCTGTCCCTGCCGGACACGACGGAGAAGGTCGCCTGGAGCATGCCCACGTTCCGGGTCGCGGGGAAGATGTTCGCCACCCTGCCCGAGGACGAGACCTCCATCGCGGTGCGCTGCCCGAAGGAGGAGCGCGACGAACTGGCCCTCGCCGAGCCGGAGAAGTTCTGGATCGCCGGCCACGAGGCGCAGTTCGCCTGGGTCAGGGTCCGCCTCGCCGCCCTGGAGGACGAGGCCGAACTCCGCGACATCCTCGCCGACTCCTGGCGCCAGGCGGCCCCGCCGCGCCTGCTGGAGGCGCACCCCCGCCTCGGCCTCCCGCACGCGGGCTGAAATTCCCGGGACGTTGTCAGTGCCCCGTGGCATGATCCGGGACCGTGAGCGGCAGCCGGGGCCGGAGGGGGGCTCCGGCTGCCGCCGCTCACCGGGGGGAGCCGGCCGGCGCACGGAGGACGGGGCTTTCCGTGCCGACCTCGTCGAAGGACGGCGGGAGTTCGGAGCGCGCACCTGACGGGGGCGTCATCGCGGCCGTCGCCGGGGCGGGACTGTCGCTCCGGGGGTGCCGGTGGGCGACCAGGGTGCGGACGCAGGTCCCGCCCGATGCCCTCAACCGCATCCACGCCTACGACGCGGCGGGCTCGCTCGCGATGACGCCGGCCGGCCAGGCCCCCGCGGGCCCCGCCGCCCCGGTGCTCGGAACGCGGCACGTACGGCCGGTCGCCGGGGCGACCGGCCTCGTCGTGGCGGCCGCCCTGCTCGTGATGCCCGCGATGCGCACCCCGGTCCCCGCCGAAGCGGTCCCGGCCGTCACGGACGCCGGCGCACAGGCGGCCCCGAGGGGCGCGCCCGGGAAGGGGGGGACCGCCTCACGCCCCCGTCGGCACCGCCCCGCCCGCGGCCAGGAACCCCCCGATGCGCTCCCGCAGCGACCGCGCGTCGAGGCCGTGGGCGGTGACGTGCTCCTCGATCCGCCCGTACCGCCGCAGCTCGGCCCGGCCCACGCCCAGTCCCAGCACCCGGTGCGGCACGTCGGCGAGCGCGTCGTTCGCCGCCGCCGTCGACGTACCCGCCAGATACGGCTCGACGAGGACGACGTCCGTCCCGGCCGTCCCGGTGGCGCGGCGCAGGCCGGCCGCGTCGAAGGGGCGGACGGTGGTGGCGTACAGGACGGTGACGTCGAGGCCCTCCGTGGCGTGGAGCACCGCGTCCAGCACCGGCCCGACGGCGACCACGACGCCGGAGCGCCCCTCGCGGACGGTGCGGAAGCGTTCCCCGTCCACGGGCAGGCCCTGCGCGTTGGACTGCACGGACAGCCGCACGTACACCTTGTCGTCGCCGGCGGCCACCGCGTGCCGCAGCAGCGCCTCGGCCTCGTCCGGATGTCCCGGCACGTGCACGGTCCAGCCGTCCAGGGTGTCCAGCAGCGCCACGTCCCCCGGAGCCATGTGCGTGTACCCGCCGGCCGGCCAGTCGAAGGAGGCGGCGGCGCTCACCAGCACCGCGCCCGCGCCCTGGTGCCCGAGATCCAGTTTGACCTGCTCGAAGGGCCGCTCGACGAGGAAGCTCGCGAAGGTGTGCACGACGGGCCGGAGCCCGGTGAGCGCCATGCCGGAGGCCGCCCCGATCAGGAGCTGCTCGCGGATGCCCACGTTGACGACCCGGTCCGGGTGCCGGCGCAGTGCCTCGGCGAAGCCGTCGGTGCCGATCTCGGCGAGGACGACCGCGACCCGCGGATCCTCGTCGAGCAGCCGGGTGACGACAGGGGCGAAACGATCACGCATGGTGTCCACGGGAATCGGTCCTTTCCACCATTCGAACCAACAGGAAGGAGGTGCAGGGGCGTTCAGGCGTTCTTGGGTTCGACCCGGGCCACGACCACGTGCGGCCGGCCCGGATGCGGTGCGGTGAACGCGGTGTACAGCGCTTCGTGGTCCCGGCCGTCGACCGTGAGCGCGGACCAGCCCGCCGCCTCGAAGCGGGCGACGATCCCGCCGGGCCGGGCGTGACTGGCGGAGGAGTTGTCGACGACCACGGTGTGCAGCCGTTCCAGACCGGCGGGCCCGGCGAAGGCGATCGCCTCGTGGTTGCTGCCCTCGTCCAGTTCGGCGTCCCCGATCAGGGTCCACACCCGCGGCTCGTCCAGTCCCTGCGCGCGCAACCCCAGCGCCGTGCCGACCGCGATCGGCAGCCCGTGCCCCAGCGACCCGCTGCCGATCTCGGCGCCCGGCACCAGGAGGCGGTCGGGGTGGTGGCCGAGGGGCGAGTCGTACGAGCCGAAACCGGTCAGCCAGTCCACGGGCAGGAACCCCTTGGCGGCCAGTACGGCGTAGTACGCCATCGGCCCGTGTCCCTTCGACAGCAGGAACCGGTCCCGCCCGGGGTCGTCCATCCGCTCCGGCCCGACCCGCAGCACCCGGTCGTAGAGCACCCACAGCACATCCAGCGTGGACGTCGCGGCCGGGCCGTGCTTCTCGTCGCCGGTCATCAGACCCATCAGCGCCGGCAGATCCGTGTATCCGTACGAACGTGCGTGTTCCTCGATGATCGTCATACGGCGATCGTGCAACCTCGACCAAGCTTCAGGTCAAGCCCTGCCGGGCGGCGATCCCCGATGAACGGGCGCGCGATCACCCCCTCGAGTGCGGTATGGTTTCCGTGCGCGTTCGGCCGGGGGAATCCCCAGGTCAGGCGGGCAACGGGACGTGGCGCAGCTTGGTAGCGCACTTGACTGGGGGTCAAGGGGTCGCAGGTTCAAATCCTGTCGTCCCGACTTGTGAAGCAGCAGGTCAGAGGCCGTATCGGAGATTCCGGTACGGCCTTTTCGGTATACCCCGGGATGCGGCGCCGACCGAGGATCCCGCGGGCCGGGCTTCCTCGCCGTGGCGTCGGCCGCCATGGGCGAGTCATTGCCGTATGTCCTTGATGTCCCCCTATGTACTGTTTAACGTCGCCGGGTAGGCACAGCCGCGGGGTCCGACACCCGCGCCGCCGTCCCGGAAGCGAGGTGTGGAGCGCGTGGTGCGACGGACGCGGGCGCTGGTCGCGCTGACTCTGCTGGCATCGGCGCTCGCCGCCTGCGGCGGCGACGAGGACAGCGGCCGTCCCACCCTCGACTGGTACAACTTCCCCGACGACTCCGGCGCCCTGCAGAGGGCCGCCGACCGCTGCACCGAGGCGTCGGGCGGCCGCTACCGCATCAGCTACCGGAAGCTGCCCCGGGGTGCCGACGGCCAGCGCCAGCAGCTGGTGCGCAGGCTCGCCGCCGAGGACGACTCCATGGACATCCTGGGCCTGGACGTCACCTGGGCCGCCGAGTTCGCCGAGGCCCGCTGGATCCGGGAGTGGACGGGGGAGACGAAGCGGCGGGCCACCGAGGGAACCCTGCGCGTCCCGCTGCGGACCGCCACCTGGAAGGACAGGCTCTACGCCGTCCCGTACAACACCAACACCCAGCTCCTGTGGTACCGGAAGGACCTGGTGCCCACCCCGCCCAGGACCTGGTCCGAGATGCTGAACATGGCCCGCGGCCTCGCCCGGCAGGGCAAACCGCACTACGTGGAGATCCAGGGCGCCCAGTACGAGGGCCTGACCGTCTGGTTCAACACCCTGGTCAACAGCGCGGGCGGCTCCATCCTCGACCCGGGCGCCACCGAGCCCTCCCTCGGCCCGCCGGCCGTGCGGGCCGCCACGATCATGCGGGACCTCGCCGACTCGCCGGCCGCGGACCCGTCCCTGCCCAACCAGATGGAGGACCAGAACCGCCTCGCCATGGAGTCGGGGGTGGCGGCCTTCGAACTGAACTACCCGTTCGTCTATCCGTCCATGAAGGCGAACAACCCGCGGCTGTTCCGGCACTTCCGCTGGGCGCCCTACCCCCGCGTCGACGCCGGCCGCCCGGCCCGGCCCACCGTCGGCGGCAACCACCTGGCCGTCAGCGCCCACTCCCGCCACCCCGACCTGGCCTTCGAGGCGGCCCTGTGCCTGCGCAACCGGGAGAACCAGCTCACCGCCGCACTCGAGGGCGGGCTGCCGCCCACCCTGCGCGCCCTGTACGACGAGCCGGCGTTCAGGGAGGCGTACCCCTTCTCCGAGGAGGTGCTGGCCGCCCTGGAGTCGGGGAGCGTGCGGCCGCTCACCCCCGCCTACCAGAACGTGTCGATCGTCATCTCCCACACACTGTCCCCGCCGTCCGCGATCCAGCCGGAGAAGGCCGTCGGCACCATCGGGGAGCAGATCGACGAGGCCCTGCGATCCGAGGGTGTGATCCCGTGAACCACCACCTCCCGCAGCACCCCGCCGGCCCGCGGGCGGCCTTCCGCCCGGGCGGTCCGAGATGAGCACGATGGCGGACCCGGCCGGCCCCCCGCCGTCCGGCGGGACGCGGTCCGGGCGCAGCGGAGGGAACGGACGGAAGGGGAAGGGCCGAGCGGCCCTCTCGGCCGGCGCCAAGCAGGAGCGGCGCCTGGGCTGGCTGCTGTGCGCACCGGCCGTCCTGGTCATGTTCGCCGTGACCGCCTATCCCATCGGCTACGCCGTCTACCTGTCCCTCCAGCGCTACGACCTGCGCTTCCCGGCGCAGGCGGAGTTCGTGGGGCTGAGGAACTACGGGGCGGTGCTGTCCTCCCCGTACTGGTGGGACGCCTTCTGGGTCACGCTCTTCGTCACCGCCGTGTCGGTGGCCGTCGAACTGGTCCTCGGCATGGGGCTCGCCCTGGTGATGCACCGCACGCTCTTCCTGCGCGGCACGATCCGCACCGCGGTCCTCATCCCCTACGGCATCGTCACCGTCGTCGCCGCCTTCTCCTGGCAGTACGCCTGGACCCCCGAGCTCGGCTATCTCGCCGAACTGCTGCCCAGCGGTGAGGCCCCGCTCACCGAGCAGTGGCCCGCGCTGTGGCTGATCATCCTCGCCGAGGTGTGGAAGACCACCCCGTTCATGGCGCTGCTGCTGCTCGCCGGCCTCGCCCTGGTCCCCGAGGAGACCCTGAAGGCGGCCATGGTGGACGGTGCCACCCCCTGGCAGCGGTTCATCAAGGTCATGCTGCCGCTGATGAAGCCGGCCATCCTGGTGGCGCTGCTCTTCCGCACGCTGGACGCGTTCCGGATCTTCGACAACATCTACGTCCTGACCTCGGGCGCCCACGGCACCGGCTCCCTGTCCATCCTCGGCTACGACAACCTGTTCACCGCGCTGAACCTGGGCATCGGGTCGGCGATCTCGGTCCTGATCTTCCTCTGCGTCGGGATCATCGCCTTCACCTTCGTCAAACTGTTCGGCGCCGCCGCACCGGGCGCGGAGGTGAAGCGCTGATGGCCGCCGCAGGCAAGACGCATGCCACCCGATGGGGTGTCGTCAACGTCGTGGTGGTGCTGTACGCCCTGTTCCCGGTGTGGTGGATCGCCGCGCTGTCGTTCAAGGACCCCAGCACCCTCTCCGACGGCAACTACTTCCCCCGGGACTGGACCTGGGAGAACTACCGGGGCATCTTCCGGACCGCCGAGTTCACGCGGGCGCTCGTCAACTCGATCGGCATCGCCCTGATCGCCACCGTGATCGCGGTGATCCTCGGCACCATGGCCGCCTACGCGGTCGCCCGGCTGCGCTTTCCCGGCAAGCAGGTCCTCATCGGCATGTCCCTGCTGATCGCCATGTTCCCGCCGATCTCGCTGGTGTCCCCGCTGTTCGACATCGAGCGGATCATCGGCATCTTCGACACCTGGCTCGGGCTGATCATCCCGTACATGACCTTCTCGCTGCCGTTGGCGATCTACACCCTGTCGGCCTTCTTCCGGGAGATCCCCTGGGACCTGGAGAAGGCCGCCAAGGTGGACGGGGCCACACCCGCACAGGCCTTCCGGCTGGTCATCGTGCCGCTCGCCGCGCCGGGCGTGTTCACCACCGCCATCCTCGTGTTCATCTTCTGCTGGAACGACTTCCTGTTCGCGATCTCACTGACGTCCACCGAGTCCGCGCGCACGGTGCCCGCCGCGATCGCGTTCTTCACCGGCAGCTCACAGTTCCAGCAGCCCACCGGGTCGATCGCCGCCGCCGCCGTGGTGATCACCGTCCCGATCATCGTTTTCGTCCTGCTCTTCCAGCGGCGGATCGTCGCCGGACTCACTTCCGGAGCGGTCAAGGGATGACCGGCCGCACCGAGCCGTCCCGCACCACCCCGGATCCGGCAGGCCCGAAGGCAAGGAGGCACCACCCATGGCCGAGATCGTCCTCGAGGGAGTCACCAAGCGTTATCCCGACGGATCCCTCGCCGTGAAGGACGTGGACCTCGACATCGCCGACGGCGAGTTCGTGATCCTGGTCGGCCCGTCCGGATGCGGCAAGTCCACCACCCTGAACATGATCGCCGGGCTCGAGGACATCACCGAGGGCACCCTGCGCATCGGCGGCCGGGTCGTCAACGACCTCGCCCCCAAGGAGCGCGACGTCGCCATGGTGTTCCAGAGCTACGCCCTGTACCCGCACATGAACGTGCGCGAGAACATGGGCTTCCCGCTGCGGCTGGCGAAGGTGGACAAGGCCACCGTCGACCGCAAGGTCGAGGAGGCCGCCCGGGTGCTCGACCTCACCGAGTTCCTGGACCGCAAGCCCGCGAACCTCTCCGGCGGCCAGCGCCAGCGGGTGGCCATGGGGCGGGCCATCGTCCGTGACCCCAAGGCGTTCCTGATGGACGAGCCGCTGTCCAACCTGGACGCCAAGCTCCGGGTGCAGATGCGCACCCAGATCTCCCGGCTGCAACGCCGTCTGGGCACCACCACCGTGTACGTCACCCACGACCAGACCGAGGCGATGACCCTCGGTGACCGGGTCGTGGTCATGCGGCAGGGCCTGGTCCAGCAGATCGGCAGCCCCGCCCAGCTCTACGACATGCCGCGCAACCTGTTCGTCGCCGGCTTCATCGGCTCCCCGGCGATGAACTTCGTCAACGCCTCCCTGTCCGGCGGCGTCCTGCGCACCCCGCTGGGCGAACTGCCGCTCGACGACCGCGTGCGCAGGGTGCTGGAACGGCGGAACGCGCCCCGCGAGGTCATCGTCGGGCTGCGTCCGGAGGCCTTCGAGGACGCGAGCCTGGCGCGCGAGGCGGGCGGCCCCGCGATCACCGTCACCGTGGACGTACTGGAGTCGCTGGGCTCGGACGCGTACGTCTACTTCAGCGCGGAGGGCGGGCCGGTGACGACCGCCGAACTGGAGGAACTCGCCACGGACTCCGGCGTGCGCGACACCGGCGCCGGGGCAGCCCCGCAGATCGTGGCCCGGCTGGACGCCGCCACCCGCGCCCGCGAGGGCGCGCCCGTGGACCTCCGGGTCGACATGGGCAAGGCCCATGTCTTCGACCCGTCGACCGGCGCGAACCTCACGCACCCGGACGGCACGGGCGGCCCCTGACACCACGGCCGGAGGGTCCTCGTGCGAGGGCCCTCCGGCCGTGGTCAGACCGCGCAGCCCGCGTGCGCCAGCGCCTGCTTCAGCAGCACCCCGTGCCCGCCCGGCATCTCGCTCTGCACCGCCTGCGACACGGCCTCCTGCGGGCTGAACCACACCAGGTCGAGGGCGTCCTGCCGGGGCCGGCAGTCACCCGTCACCGGCACGATGTAGGCCAGCGACACCGCGTGCTGGCGGGGGTCGTGGAAGGGGGTGATGCCCTGGGTGGGGAAGTACTCCGCGACCGTGAACGGCTGGAGCGAGGCCGGGACGCGGGGCAGCGCCACCGGTCCGAGGTCCTTCTCCAGATGGCGCAGCAGGGCGTCGCGGACGCGCTCGTGGTGCAGCACCCGGCCGGAGACCAGAGTCCGGCTGACCGTCCCGTCGGGCCCGATGCGCAGCAGCAGGCCGACGCTGGTGACTTCGCCGCTGTCGTCCACGCGCACGGGGACGGCCTCGACGTACAGGATCGGCATGCGGGCGCGCGCCATCTCCAGATCGTCGGAGGACAGCCAACCGGGCGTGGTCTCGGTCATGTCAGACATTGCTTGATCATACTTTCAGCGGTTCGCTCGTGGGGGCATCCGCCCCGCACCTCCTGCGACCGGCTCCCCTCCGTCCGGCCGCCGCGTCCGGAGTCCGGGAGGCGGGCCGTCGGGACCGTCTCCACCCGGTCGACGCCCGCCGTGTCGCCGTAGGACGGCACGACGCCGTTCCCGTCAGGGTTTCACGGCCACCGCGCCGTACTGGGGCACCACGGCGGAGCCGGACGTGGCGTGCCACTGCGAGCACGACACCAGGCCGGGCTCGACCAGTTCCAGTCCCTCGAAGAACGCGGCGATGTCCGCGGCGCCGCGGGCCGTGATCGGGGGAGTGGCGTTCTCGTTCCAGAACTTCATGGCGGGAACCTGGTCCTCGCCGCCGACCTCGGGGTCGAAGGTGGGGTGCGTGAGGACGAGGAAGCTCCCGGAGGGCACCGCGGCCATGACGCGGCGCACGATGTCGCGGGCCT
Organism: Streptomyces sp.; assembly: GCF_031181555.1. Lineage (GTDB taxonomy): Bacteria > Actinomycetota > Actinomycetes > Streptomycetales > Streptomycetaceae > Streptomyces > Streptomyces fimbriatus. The sequence goes on from NZ_JAPSKQ010000054.1 coordinate 31,491, forward strand.
CGTCGGTGTCGAGGACGAAGTTGAGGATGCCCAGCATCATCACCGCGACGGGCCGGGTGAGGTCCAGCGTGTCGGCGGCCCGCTCGAGGATGGCGTCCGGGTCGTGCACGTCGGCGTCGATGTAGTCGGTGGCGCCGTCGCGGGTGCCGGTGAGCAGGGTGCGGGCGTGCGCCAGCACGATCGGGTCGTTGTCGACGTACACGATCCGCGCGTCGGGCGCGATCCGCTGGGCGATCTCATGGGTGTTGTCGGCGGTCGGCAGCCCGGTGCCGATGTCGAGGAACTGCCGCACGCCGCGCTCGCCGACCAGGTACGTCACCGCCCGGCCCAGGAACTCCCGGTCCGCCCGGGCGATGTCCCGGATGATCGGGATGATCGAGGCGACGTGGTCGCCGACCTGCTGGTCGACCTCGTAGTTGTCCTTGCCGCCGATCCAGTAGTTCCACACGCGCGCGTTGTGCGCCACACCGGTGTTCAGCCTCGCCGAGCCGCTCGGCGGGGTGTGGCTCTCACTCACGGTCTCTCCCTCTCCCTTGCCGGTACGGCCGCGTCCGGCCGTACCGGTCATTGTGCCGCGTGATGATCACGTTGTCCCGGGAATGAGGGGACCGGGAAGAGGGGAGGGGCGAGGGAGCGGAGCGCTCCGGGTCCGGCTACGGCCCGGCTCAGCACGTCCTCGGCCACGTCCTTGTCGACCGCCGCCCGCACCAACGCGGCCGCGAGGACGGCCGGTTCGGTCCGCCCCGCGAGGGCGGCCGGCCGGTCCGGGTCCCGCGGCAGCTCCAGCCGCTGCGCGCCCTGCGGCGCCTTGGCGTCCAGGCAGGGGGCGGTCTCGGGCCAGACGCGCTGCACCTCGCGCAGGAAGATGTCGGCACCGGCCGGTCCCACACCGGGGAACTCCTGGAGCAGACGGCGCAGTTCGGGGACCCCGCCCTCCGCCTCCGCGCGCAGCCTGCGCAGGTCGCCGCCCCGGCGATCGGTCAACAACCCGGCAGCGTCGCCCGGCTGGGTCGCGGTGCGCTCGTCGTAGCGGCGGTAGCCGCCCCGGCCGAGGGCGTCCACCCGCTCCTGCCGGTCGGCACCGGCCATGCGGCGGGGATCGCGCAGCCCCGCCTCGTGCAGGGCACGGGCGGTGGCCACGGCGATCGACCCGCGGATCCGGGCACTGAGCAGATGGGCCGGCACCAGCAGCCGGTACAGCGGCTGCGGGGTGTCCTTCAGCCGGATGCCCGCGTCCTCCGCGTACGTCCGGCCGTGGGCGGCGACGAGCGCGCGGACGACCCGCTCGTCGCGGCCGGGCACGGCTACGCCTTGAGCGGGTCGTGGCCGAGCGTCATCAGGCGGTGCCGGCGGCCGGTGTCCTCGGCGGCGGGCTCGTTCTCCAGGTCCGTCTGCGCGGTGACGGTGTCCACGACCTCCTCCATCACGCGCAGGTCGTCCTCGGTGAGGTCGGTGCGCCGCTTCTGCAGGATGGCGAGGACGTGCTGTCCGGTTTCGGTGCCCGCCTGCTCCGGCAGCGGTTCCGTCCGCTCGTCGGCGTCGCGCACCCGCAGCCAGGCCGCGAGTTCCGCCGAGGTCATGTTCACCACGCGGTGGAAGTCCTCCCACAGCGCGTCGATGTCGAGGGCGTCGCTCATGGTGTGCCCCTTACATGCGTCCGTGCTCCGGCCGGGCGCGGGTCCGCGCGGGGACGCGGATGCCGGGCGCCGGCCCGTTCGGTGCGGGTGCGGCGGCGGTCAGGACTCGCCGGGGAAGTTCTCCGCCTCGAACATCCACCGCTGCTTCTCCAGCTCCGCGGTGATCGAGATCAGCAGGTCCTGGGTGACCAGGTCCGCCTTCTCGGTGGCGTCGATGCGCTCGCGCAGCCGCGCGATCGCCGCCCCGAGCGCCTCCGTCATCACCTGAACGGCCTCCGAGTCGCGCAGCCAGCCCTCCTTCGGGGCCGGCAGGGAGAAGACCTTGGCGATGGTCTCCGGGCGGCCGTCCGGCGGCACGCCGAGCGCCGCGGCCCGCTCCGCCACCGTGTCGGACTGGGCGCGCGCGGCCGAGACCACCTCGTCCAGCTGGAAGTGGATCGAACGGAAGCGCGGACCCACGACGTTCCAGTGCGCCTGCTTCCCGATCAGCGACAGCCCGAGCAGGTCCACCAGGGTGCCCTGGAGGGCCTCGCAGGAAACCCGCCGGGCCTCGTCGGGCAGAGTGCTCCTCACAACGGTCATGGGTGCTGTTCCTCCTCGATGTGTCGGCGGCCTTACGGAGCGGCGCCTCGCCGAAGCGGAAGAACGCTCGGGTTCCTCACCCGCGCCGGCGGCGCTCCGCAACCACTCCTTGAACGCGCGGGTGCCCGCGCCCCTCCGGAACAAACCCGGCCCGGCCGCCGCCAGAATCGTCTCGGCCTGCGAGAACGTCGTCCAGGAAGCGCGTCAGGTCGTCGAACGCCGCCGCACCGCACGTCTCGTTGAACACCTCGTGCCGGGCGCCGGGGTGGATGCGCTCGGTCAGCCGGCCGCCGCTCAGCCGTTCCACTCCGGCGCGGCTGCCGGGCAGCGGCACCAGGCGGTCGTCGTCGCCGTGCAGCCACAGCAGCGGGAGCGGGCCGACGTCGCCGCCCTGCGCGACGCTCTCCAGCGTCCGCGCGAACGCCTCCACCGTCGGCCGCTTCATCGGACCGTGCCAGACCAGCGGATCCGCCGCGTACGCCGCGCCGACCGCGGGATCGCGGGAGAGCGCCGCCGGGCTGATCGGGGTGTCCGGGATCTCGTCGAGGGCCAGCAGCCGCCCCGGCAGCTCCCAGGTGCCGATCACGGGCGCGGACAGCACCAGCGCGGCCAGTGACGCGCCGTACCGCTGGGCGTAGCGGGCCGCGATCAGACCGCCCATGGAGTGGCCGATCACGACGACCGGCAGGCCGGGGTGGGCGTCCCGCACGAGTCCGGCGGCGGAGTGCAGGTCGGTGACCACGTCCTCGAAGTCCTCGATCAGCACCCGTTCGCCCGCCGACCTGCCGTGGCCCATGTGATCGGGGCCGGCCACCACGGCCCCGTGCGCGACGAGCACGCCGGCCAGTCCGGCGTAGCGGCCGATGTGTTCCCCGTAGCCGTGCGCCACGAGCGCGAGGTACCGGGGAGCGCAGCGGGACCACTCGCGTACCGTGATCGTGCCCCGGGTGCCGGTGAGGACGTGCTCGCGGATGTCGGGCATGGAACCTCCGGGCGGAGTCGGTGCGGTCCCCGGGATCTTCCCAGGGAGCCGCCCGGCGGTCTATAGTCCGAAACTAGCGGTGCTAGCTAAATGAGCCGCCGGTCACCGCACAGCCCCAGACATCTGGTCAGGAGTCCTCCTCGTGCGTCCCGTCCACTTCGCGGCCGCCCGCCGCACCCCCATCGGCAAACTGCGCGGAGCCCTCTCCACGGTACGACCCGACGATCTCGCCGCAGCCGTGATCCGGGGCCTGGTCGCCGACGTGCCCGCGCTGGACCCGGCCCGCGTGGACGACGTCTACTGGGGCGCCGCCAACCAGGCCGGCGAGGACAACCGCAACGTCGCCCGCATGGCCGCGCTGCTCGCCGGGCTCCCCGAGTCCGTCCCCGGCGCCACGGTCAACCGGCTGTGCGCCTCGGGACTGGAGGCCGTCACCACCGCCGCCCGCACCATCGCGGCCGGTGAGGCCGACATCGTGATCGCGGGCGGCTCCGAGTCGATGAGCCGCGCCCCCTTCGTCCTGCCCCGCCCCGACGAGGCCCTCCCGCACCGCATCGAGACCGCCGACACCCGGCTCGGCTGGCGGCTGGTCAACCCCGCGATGAAGGACCTCCACGGCCTGCTGTCCATGGGCGAGACGGCGGAGGAGGTCGCCGCCCGGTACGGCATCACGCGCGAGCGCCAGGACGAGTTCGCCCTGCGCAGCCACCGACGGGCCGCCGACGCGCGCAAGGACGGCCACTTCGACGACGAACTCCTGCCGGTGAGCCGCCCGGACGGGATGGTCGTCGACGCCGACGAGTGCATCCGCGAGGACACCTCGATCGAGAAGCTGGCCCGGCTGAAGCCGGTCTTCCGCGCGGGCGGCTCGGTCACCGCGGGCAACGCCTCCCCGATGAACGACGGCGCGGCCGGACTGATCCTCGTCAGCGAGGAGGCCCTGAACGAGCTGGGACTGGAGTCGCTCGGCCGCTACGTCGCCGGTGCCTCCGCGGGCGTCCACCCGGACGTCATGGGCATCGGCCCCGTACCCGCCACCCGCAAGGCGCTGGCGCGCGCCGACTGGGCCGTCGGCGACATCCAGGAGGCCGAGTTCAACGAGGCCTTCGCGGCCCAGGCCCTGGCCTGTGTGGACCAGCTCGGCATCGACCCCGACCTGGTCAACCCGAGCGGCGGCGCGATCGCCCTGGGCCATCCGCTGGGCTGCTCCGGCGCCCGCATCCTCACCACCCTGCTGCACCGCATGCGGCGCACCGGCGCGGAGCGCGGGCTGGCGACGATGTGCGTGGGCGTGGGACAGGGGAGCGCGGTGCTGGTCGAGCGGCACAACTAGGCCCTGTCGCGGAGA
>NZ_JAPSKQ010000055.1:0-19155 GCF_031181555.1 Streptomyces sp.
AGGCGGACCGCGTCGTGCCGATGGTGGAACCGCCGGTCGGGCGACCGGTGCCGTCCGGGACGGCGGTGCCGCGCCGCCCGGTGCCCGTGCGATCCGCAGGACGCCCTCAGATGCCCCACGGGTCGGGGTGCGGCACGGCCGTCGGATCCTCGGACCAGAGCAGCCGGTGTCGGTGGCTCCGGGGAAGGGGTCGGCGGCGTTCACGGCGTCGTTCGGGTAACCGCGCAGCCGGGCGGCGTCCACGCCGTTCGACTCGGGCAGCGCGGGCAGCGCCGCCGAGGCCGATTCCGTACGGGTGCGTCCGCGCGGGCGGCATCGTGACGCGATGAGGGAACCGCTCCTCACCCGCACCGCTTCCGGCCGTCCCACCGTGTTGCCTCCCTCCCCGCGTTCCCCCTGCTCACGCCTTGTTTCCCAGTCGACCGTCCCGGCGGGCAACAGGAAACCCGTCGACCTCTGCCGGCAGCGGGGCAACTCTGGATCCGTCAGCAAGCGGCAGCGAAGGGGGGCCGGGCCCATGAGACGTGTACTCGTGTCCTTGTGCGCGGTCGTGGCGGCCGTCACGACGGGATGCGCCGACGGAAGCGACGGCGGCAGCGACGGCCGGGCACGACAGGATCCGCGTCCCCCGGCACTGACCTGGCAGCAGGAACTGCGCGTCGCCGACGCGCAGCAACGCCTGACCAAGCAGTGCATGGACCGCCAGGGCTTCACCTACCGGGAGGACCGCGGCCTGACGCTCCGGGAGAGCCGCCCGGTGCGCTACGTGCAGGACGACGTGGCGTGGGCCCGTACGTACGGGTACGGCGGCCGGATCGAGGCGAAGAGCCTGCGCGTCCACGAACGCAACCCCAACGGAACCTACCGCCAGAGCCTCTCCCCGGCCCGGCGCGCCGCCTTCGACGCCGCGCTCGATGGCGGCGCCGACGCCCGCATGCTCACGGCACGGCTGCCGGGCGGCGGGGAGATGCGCAAACGCGTCGGCGGCTGCACGGAGGAGGCCGAGCGCGCCCTCTACGGCGACCCGGCCGAGTGGTACCGCACCGGCAAGATCGCCACCGGCCTGAACGCCCTCTACGGGGAGGAGTTGATGAAAGACCGTCACCTGACCGCGGCGGTACGGGCCTGGTCCCGCTGCATGACGAGGGCGGGCCTGCCCCACGAGGACCCCCAGGGGGCCCGCGAAGCCGTCCGCGTCCGCACCAGCCGACTGGGCGAGGCCCGCGCCGACGAGGCGTTCGCCGCTGAGCGGAGGACCGCCGTCGCCGACGCGACCTGCGCCCGCGAGACCTCCCTGCGCGCCGTGGCCACGGCGCGGGAGACGTACTACCTGGACCGCCTGCGCGACCGGTTCGGCAAGGACATCGACACCTACCGTCACCTCGGTCAGCGGGCCCACGACCGGGCGGTGCGCATCGTTCCGGAGCGAGGCTGACCACCTCCCGCTCCTGGGCGGGCCCCGCCCCCGGTGAGGGCACGCCGGGCCACCGGCCCGGTGCGCCGGCACCGACGCACCACCGCCAACGCACCACACCACCAGAGGAAAACGAGGGGAAACAGCATGCGCAAGTTCACCGTCACGGCCGCCCTCCTCGGGCTCACCGCCCTGGGCGTCGTCGTACCCGCCACCACCTCGCAGGCGGCCGGGAACACCGTCGCCGGACCGGGCTGCGACAGCAAGTGGGGGCCGCGCAACGGCTACATGTACGCCTGGGAGAACCTGGACTGCTCGGGCGCCCAGCTGATCAGCACCGCGGGCAACAGCGACTGGTGGGTCGGCTCGCAGGACAGGGCGACGTCCGTCATGAACCGCGGCTTCACCGGAGGCCTCGACCACGTCGCGTTCTACGAGAACTCCGGCTTCGGAGGCGGCCACGCCTGCCTCGCGCCGGGCGAGCTCTACGCAGACAACCTGACCGACAACCGGTTCACCAACGGGGTCAACGCGAACGACACCATCTCCTCGCACCGGTGGGTGGCCCGCAGTGCCTGCGGGGCCTTCCTGACCTGACTTGACCCGAACCGAACGGACCTGTCCGTGCGCGCGACGGGAAGCGAACGTCCGGAACCGCCCCATGGTTCCGGACGTTCGTGTTTCGCCACACCGGGTGAAAGGTTTGGGTGCCCTTACCACCCCGGCAGTAGCCTGGACTTCCACCGTCTCACGGCCGCACCGCATGGGGGACCCCGTGGGAGATCCGCAGCACGGGCATGAAGTCGACAACGGGAACGAGCGGAATCGGGACGCGCTGACCACGCCCTCCTTCCCCGCGGAATTAAGACGACTCAGACAGGCACGCGGCCTGTCGCTGGCCGACCTGGCGCGGCAGACGCACTACAGCAAGGGGTACCTCAGCAAGATCGAGACCGGCATGAAACGGGCGACCGCCGACATCGCCCGTATCTGTGACCGAGTACTGGGCGCCGAGGGGGAGTTGCTGAGGCTCGTACAGGAGGGGCCGCCCGCCGACAGCGGGAGCGGCGCCGAGGCCGCCGTTCCCGAGCGGCAGTCCGACGGGGCGTGTCCGTACCGCGGCCTGTCGGCGTTCACCCCGCAGGACGCGGACTGGTTCTTCGGCCGCGAGCGCGCCACGGCCGCACTGGTGGAACGGGTCTTCGAACGGGTGGGAAGCGGCCCGCTGATCCTCGTCGCCCCGTCGGGCGCGGGCAAGTCGTCCCTGCTCAACGCCGGACTGGTGCCCGCCCTGCGGCGCGGCGACCTCCCCATGCCGGGCGCCGACCGGTGGCCGGTGGTGACGTTCACCCCCACCTCACGGCCCCTGGACGAACTCCTGGAGCGCACCGCGAAAGCGGTGGGCGGGGACCTCGCCGTCACCGTCGAGGAGGTGCGCGGGAATCCCGACGCGGTGCTGGACGCCGTACGCGCGATGGTGGACGACCCGCCGGCACCGCCCGGGGAACGCCGGCCCCCGCCCTGCCGGCCGGTGCTGATCGTCGACCAGTTCGAGGAGCTCTTCACCCTCTGCGGGGACGAGGAGGAGCGGCGCTCCTTCGTCCGGGTGCTCTGCGGGCTGGCGGCCCCCCGGCCGGAGGAGAGCGCACACGGCTCTGCCGTCGTGGTGCTCGGCGTCCGGGCCGACTTCACCGGCCACTGCCTGGACCTTCCCGAACTGACCCCGGTCCTCACCGACGGACTCTTCGTGCTGCCGCCCATGACCGTGGGGGAGCTGCGGGAGTCCATCACCCGGCCGGCGCAGCTCGCCGGGCTGACCCTCCAGCCGGGCCTGGTGCCCCTGCTCCTGCGCGACGCGGGACTGCGCGACGAGCAGGGCGGCCCACCGCCGGGCAGCGGGGCGGACGCCGGTTCCGGAGCCGACGTGGCCCCCTCCGGCGTGCTCCCCCTCGTCTCCCACGCCCTGCTGGCCACCTGGCAGCGGCGCGAGGGGTCCGCGCTGACCGTCGCCGGGTACGAGCGGGCCGGCGGGATCCGTGGCGCGATCGCGCGGACCGCCGAGACCGTCTTCGCCCGGCTGTACCCGGCCGAGCAGAAGACGATCCGCCGCGTCCTGTCCCGTCTGGTGTACGTCGCGGACGGCGGCGGGACGATCCGCCGCCGGACGAGCGGGGCCGCCCTCATGGAGCAGTTCGCCGACGCGGACGGTGCGGCCGCCGCGCTCGACGCCTTCGTACGGGCCCGGCTGATCACCATGGACAGCGACACCGTCGAGATCACCCACGAGGCCCTGCTGCACGCCTGGCCGCGGCTGCGGGACTGGATCCACGCCGACCGCACCGGACTGCTCCTCCACCAGCAACTCGCGCACGCCGCCGCCGAATGGGAGTGCGAAGGCCGCGACCCGTCCGCGCTGTACCGCGGCACCCGGCTGAGCACCGTGCGCTCCTGGGCCGACGAACTGGACGGCTGGAGCAGGCTCGGCCCCGGCGAGGAAGCGTTCCTCCGGGCGAGCCTGGCCGAGCAGGAGGACCATGAGAGACAGGTCAGACGGCAGGTCCGGCTCCGGCAGTCGATGCTCGCCACGCTCGTCGTCCTGCTCGGGCTCGCCCTGGCCGCCGGAGGCCTCGCCCACCAGCAGCGCGAGAACGCCCTCGACCAGGAACGCGTCGCACGTTCCCAGGCGCTCGCCGTGCGGTCCGCGTCGCTCGCCGAGGGCCAGCCGGAGGCGTCGATGCTGCTGGCCGGGGAGGCCTATCGCGCCCACGCCACCACCGAGGCGCGCGGCGCGCTGCTGAGCACGCAGTCCCAGCTCTTCTCCGGCCGGCTGAGCGGTCACCGGGGGCCGGTCAACACGGTGGTCTTCGCGCCGGACGACCGGACGCTGGCGAGCGCCAGTTCCGACGGGACGGTGACCCTGCGACGGGTGTCGGACCGCCGCACGATCGCAGTGTTCGCCGTGTCCGGGCCCGTCCGCTCGATCGCCTTCAGCCCCGACGGCCGTACCCTCGCGGCGACGTCGACGCGCGGGCCCGTGAGCCTCTGGGACATCACCGAGCGCCGCAGAAAGGCGGTGCTCGCCGACAGCACGAAGGGCGCCCGGGCGCTGTCTTTCACCCCCCGCGGGCACCGGCTCGCCGTCGCGACCGTGCGGGGGCCGATCCAGGTGTGGGACACCGCGCGCACACCCCGCCTCACCGCCTCCCTCAACGGACACAAGGGGGCGGCCAACGCTCTGGACCACTCCCGCGACGGCCGGACCCTGGTCTCCGCCGGAGCCGACCGGACCGTACGCCTCTGGGCCACCGACCGGGCCCGGCCCCTCACCGTACTGAGGGGACACACCGACGAGGTGCTGGGCGCGGTGTTCTCCCCGGACGGCCGGGAAGTGGCCTCCGGCGGCGTCGACCGGACCGTACGGCTGTGGGACGTGCGCGGCGGCCGGCTCGACGCGACGCTGACCGGCAACAGCGACGACGTCAACGCCGTCGCGTACACGCACGAGGGCGCCACGGTCGTCGGCGCGGTCGGCGACGGCACGACCACGCTGTGGGACGTCCGCAGCCGCCGGCAGACCGCCGTGCTCGCCGGCCACACCGACTACGTGATGGGGGCGGCCGTGACCTCCGACGGCACCCTGCTCGCCACGGCCGGCTTCGACCGGTCCGTGGTCCTGTGGAACCTCGGCGGACCGGTGCTGACGACCCGTCCGTTCACGGAGGTCTGGCAGGCCCGGTACAGCCCCGACGGGCGGCTGTTGGCCACCGCCGACGCCGACCACACGGTACGCCTGTGGGAGGTGGGCCGGCGCCGGCTCCTGGCGACGCTCCGGGGACACACCGAGGCGGTCCTCTCGGTGTCCTTCGCCCCCGACGGACGGATCCTTGCGTCGGCGGGCTCCGACGGCACGGTCCGGCTGTGGGACGTCGCCGCACGGGAACCGCTGGCGGCCCTGACCGGCCACACCGGGCAGGTCTTCTCCCTCGCCTTCGCCCCCGACGGCCGCAGTCTCGCCTCGGCCGGCGCCGACCGCACGGTGCGCCTGTGGGACGTGGCGAAGCGCGCGCCGCTGGCGAGGCTCAGCGGCCACCGGGACTTCGTCAACGGCGTCGCCTTCAGCCCCGACGGCCGGGTCCTGGCCAGCGCCGCCGACGACCTGACCGTACGGCTCTGGGACGTCTCCTCGCACCGCCCGCTCGGCACGTTGGAAGGTCACACCGGCGCGGTGCGCGGCGTGACCTTCGCCCCTGACGGGCGCACCCTGGCCAGCAGCGGCAACGACGGCACCGTACGGCTGTGGAACGTCCGCGAACGCCGGGCCGAGACCGTCCTGACCGGCCACACCGGCTCCACCCGGGGCATCGCCTTCGCCCCTGACGGCCGCACGCTCGCCAGCAGCGGCAACGACCGTACGGTGCGCCTGTGGGACGTCGCCGGACGGCGTCCGTGGGCGACGCTGACGGGTCACACCGACGCGGTGTGGAGCGTGACCTTCGCCCCCGGCGGGCGTACGGTGGCCAGCGCCGGCACGGACGGCACCGTACGGCTGTGGGACCTCGATCCCGGGGCCCGGCTGGCGCGGATCTGCCGGCTGCGCGCGAGCGTCGACGCGGACGCGCGCGCGAAGCTCCTGCCCGGCGTCCCCCTCTCCGACGGGGCGCCCTGCGACGGCCGGGGGTGACGGCCGATCACCTGCTCGAAGGGGGTTTCCCAGATGTTTCCCGTTGCCCGTCGGAGGGAGGCGACACCCGGATCTCGACAAGCGCGAGGCGCGGCCAGCAGGCTCCTGTACGACCACTTCCTTCACCGCCTACAGGAAACGGGGGTCCTGGCATGGTCCGCCGGACCAGTCTCATCCGCACACTGATCGCGTTACTCGCCTTCCTCTTCTGGGCGCCGGTGACCGCCGCAGCCGCGAACACCGCGACGCCCGTACAGCGCGCCTCCGCCGACACGTGCGGCGTCCTCGCTCCCGGAGCCTCCGCGGCGGCCGAACGCGCGATCGCCGCCGCCTGCGCCGAGGTCGCGGCCGGCACCTGGTACACGTGGGGCGGCGGGCACGGCGCCCAGCCGGGTCCCACGTACGGCCAGGTCGACCCGACCGACCCGGACAGCGAACACGACCCCGAACGCCTCGGCTTCGACTGCTCGGGTCTGGTCCGCCACGCGTACGCCGAGGCGGCGGGCTCCGACATCCTCAACGGCATCGCCAGCCAGCAGTACTACACGCACCGCGCCGCCGCCCGCTTCACCGCAGCCCAGGGCCTGGCCCCGCTGGTCCCGGGCGACCTGCTCGCCTGGGGAACCTCGTGGGACCTGCACCACATCGCCATCTACCTGGGCGCGGGCAAGATGGTCGAGGCCAAGGAGTCCGGCACCAGGCTCATGGTCAGCGACGTCCGCCTCAACGGCTACTTCGGCGCCGTCCGCGTCAACACCGGGCCCGTCACCGGTCACATCCACCAGACGTGGGGCACCGACGTGTGGACCAAGGCGCAACCCTCTCTCGGCGCCGCCCGCGTCTACGCCTTCCCGTACTCCACCACCATCCGCGTCCAGTGCCAGAAGCACGCCGAGCGGGTCACCTCCGACGGCTACACCAACGACGTGTGGTCGTACCTGCCGGACTACAAGGCGTGGGTGACCAACATCTACATCAAGGGCCCGGCGTGGCTCGACGGTGTGCCCGACTGCGGGACGACGGTGCCGCCGACGCCGTGACGCGCCGGCGCCGGGAGCCGGTCCGAAACGGACGGTGTCCGTACAGGAGCACCGTCGGCGGGGGCGCCCCTCCTGCAGATGTCCACGGCACCCTCTCCACTGATGGATCCACCCGGGAGGAGGCCTGGGGGCGGTTCCGCAAGACGCTCCAGCCGGACAAGCTGGACCGCGCCCCAGTGCCGTGTGTCACGATGCGCTGCGCCAACGCCCGCACCGGCAGCGCCAGCAGGGGCGATGCCCGGCTCGAGTTCGTCGAGGCGCTGCTGGTCGCGCTTGAGCGCGCAGGTGAAGTTCTCGAACAGGTTGCCGGGGTCGGTCCGGGCGTGCTCGACGGCCTGCAGGACGACGACCCGCCGCTTCAACGCAATGGCCGGGGCGGCGAGTTCGAGGTGGGCGCGGAAGATGCCGCCATGGTCGTCGATGCCGGGGAACGACTTGGTCAGCGTGCCGAGATCGACGGCCTTGCCCTCGGGCAGCTTGTCGAGGGCGCTCTGCCACTGGGCAAGGCGGCGGTCGGCGGCACCCAGCGCCGAGTTGATGGCGTGCACTGCCGAATCCAGACCCAGCAAGACTCCGGGCCTGCCCTGGTCGAACAGGATGGCGGTGGCTTTGTCGATGGCGTCGCGGCAGCCGTCGAGTCCGCTCTGCTCGTCCACGAGTTTCTGCTTGCGCAGTTGCTCCAGCAGTTCTGTATGTGCTCGATGGCCTGCTGACGTTTGCTGTCGGCATGCGCGCTCACCCCCACCGCTACGGCCATGAGGACGAGCGGCGCGGCAACGGTGAGCACCGCACTGCCGCCGACCGCCACACGGGCTGAGGAGTCCGCGCAGCGTGCGTGCCTCCGCCGGAAGCGCCGCCGGGAAGGCGGCCCATCCGGTGAAGGCCGGTTCGTGCGGCAGGCCGACGAGGCCGGTGATCGCGTCCCGGAAGGCGCTCCAGTTGCGGCCGTGGAAGTCGGGGCCGTCGGCTCCGCGTCGTGCGTCTCGTCGGCCGTCCTCAGTCCGCCTGCGCGGCGCGGTACCGCACCGGCCGGTCCTCCACCTTCACCAGCAGCCCCTCGCTCGCGAGGTCGCGCAGGATCCGGCGGGTGTGCTTCTCCTGCGGATCGTGCCCGGCGTCGCGCAGCACGCGCAGGCCGCGCTCGGTGTCCCAGCAGCCGCCGTACGTACGCACGGCCTTCTCGAGGTCGGCGCGCTGGTTGGAGGCCGATTCGGTCATTCTGCTGCTCCTCGGGCCCGTTCGGCGGCAGTGGTCGAGTGCACCTTCTTCGTGTGGTGGGCGATGCTCGCCGGTGCGCCGACGTAGTCGCACGCAGAGCACTTCCGCCACACACCCTCGGACACGGCGCGGGCGCTCACCGAGTGCCCGGGGCCGTACCCGTGTCCGTGCAGCAACTGGGCCACGGAAGAACCGTATTCGACCGCGAGCAGTGCCGCCTCCGCCACCTTGTCGTGACCGGGGGCGAAGAACGATCCGGTTCCGACCTTCTTGGCGCAGCCGCACCAGCAGGTGCCGGTCGGAGTGAGGTGGGGAAGAGACTTCGTCGTCATGCCGTCACAGTAGATCAACGGACGTGACGGGTCGGGGTCTTCGCCGTGTTCGGTGCCCTCCCCGAGCCGCCGCGAAGAACACCGGCACGGGACTCGTAGCCTTCTGACCATGGCCGACGTCTACGAACTCCAGCTCACGCTCGACCTTCCGGGCTCGCTCCCGCCGCAGGACCTCGCCCTGCTCCGCTGGCACCTGGGGGAGGAGGGCGGCCGACAGGACGACGGTTACGAGTACCCCCTCTGGAAGGACCGGGGGCCGGCGCTGCGGATCGGGGGCGCACTGGTCGGGGAACTGTGCTCCGACGGTCCGGAGTGGGCGCTGACCGTGCGGCAGGAGGCGCATCCCGACGAGTTCGACGACCTGCGCAGGATGGTGCTGTGGCTCGGCGCGCGGACGACGACCGTGGGCACCGTCGGGTACCTCCGCTTCCACGAGTCCCACCTCCCCGACGTGCTGGTCGCGGAGTCGGGAGTCGTCCGCAGCGCGATCCTGCGGGTGGAGAAGGTCCTCGAGTCGGCGACCGAGGTGATCCCCGACCCCTACGCGTGAACCGCGGCCGCTCGGGAGCCTCCCTTCCGCGCCGTCGAGGCACCGTTCGTCTCCGGCCGTGACGGTCGGTCCCGTTCGGCCGTTAGCCCGCCCGGGGCACCCGGATCACCCGGTCGCGACGGTGGCAGTGCGTCCCGTGGCCGTCGACCGCACGATGGGCCGTGTTGCCGACCGGTACCGGTCGGACGCGAAGGAGGCCCCGCGATGGGCGAGCTGTACATCGACGGCGAGTGGACCGGGGCGGCGGCCGGCGGACGGCGCGAGGTGGTCAACCCGTACGACGCGTCCGTCGTCACCACCGTCGACGAGGCGGACGCCACCGACGTGGACCGCGCGGTGCGCGCCGCCCGGCGCGCCTTCGACGAGGAGGACTGGGCGAACGCCCCCACCCGTCGACGCGCCGATCTCCTGCTGCGCGTCCACGACCTGCTGCTGCGCGACAGGGACGAGATCGCCCGCACCGAGACCCTCGACACCGGCAAGACGCTGACCGAGGCCCGCATCGACGTGGAGGACGTGGCGAACGCCTTCCGCTACTTCGCGGAACTCGCGGGCAAGGACGGCGGCCGTGTCGTGGACGTCGGCCCGGACGTCCTCAGCCGCGTCGTCTACCAGCCGATCGGGGTGTGCGCGCTCATCGCCCCCTGGAACTACCCGCTGCTGCAGGCGTCGTGGAAGGTGGCGCCGGCGCTGGCCGCCGGCAACACCTTCGTCCTCAAACCCAGCGAGACCACACCGCTCACCACGATCGCCATGATCCGGCTGATCGAGGAGGCCGGCGCCCCGCCCGGCGTCGCCAACCTGGTGCTGGGCTCCGGAGCGACGGTCGGCGCGGCCCTGACGTCCCACCCCGAGGTCGACCTGGTCTCCTTCACCGGAGGCCTGACCACCGGACGCACCATCATGGCCGCCGCCGCCGAGGGGCCGAAGAACATCGCCCTGGAACTGGGCGGCAAGAACCCCAACATCGTCTTCGAGGACGCCGACTTCGCCGCCGCCGTCGACTACGCGCTGGACGCCGCCTTCCTGCACGCCGGACAGGTCTGCTCCGCCGGCTCGCGCCTGCTGGTCCAGGACTCCCTGCACGACCGGTTCGTCGACGCCCTCGCCGAACGCGCCCGGGCGATCCGTCTGGGCAACGGCATGGACGAGGGCACGGAGAGCGGCCCGCTCAGCTCCGCCGAGCACCGGGACAAGGTCGAACGCCACATCGCCGTCGCACGGGAGGAGGGCGCCCGGCTCGTTACCGGCGGCACCCGCCCGGACGACCCGGAGCTGAGCCGCGGCTACTTCCTGCTGCCGACGATCTTCGCCGACTGCGACCGGTCCATGCGCATCGTGCAGGAGGAGGTCTTTGGACCGGTGGTCACCGTCGAGCGGTTCCGCACCGAGGACGAGGCGGTGGAACTGGCCAACGGCACCCGCTACGGCCTGGCCGGCGGGGTGTGGACCTCCGACGCGAGCCGGGCCCAGCGCGTCGCCCAGCGGCTGCGGCACGGCACCGTGTGGATCAACGACTTCCACCCCTACGTGCCCCAGGCCGAGTGGGGCGGCTTCGGCCGCTCCGGCGTCGGGCGCGAGCTGGGCCCCACGGGCCTGCGCGAGTACCAGGAGGCCAAGCACATCTACCAGAACCTCGCTCCGGCACCCTCCGGCTGGTTCAAGGGCTGACCGGGCGCGGCGCACCCACCGCCACCCACCGCCCACCGTCGCATCCGACGGCACGGAAGAAAGACACCCCATGGCCTCCACCACCCCGCACGGCGCCGAGTCCTCCTACGACTACGTCATCGTCGGCGGCGGCACCGCCGGCTGCGTCCTCGCCGCCCGCCTGAGCGAGGACCCCGACTGCCGCGTCTGCGTCGTCGAGGGCGGCCCCAGCGACGTCGGCGACGAGCGCATCCTGCGCCTGCGCAACTGGATCAACCTGCTCGGCTCGGAGTTCGACTACGGCTACACCACCGTCGAGCAGCCGCGCGGCAACTCCCACATCCTGCACTCGCGGGCCCGCGTGCTCGGCGGCTGCTCCTCCCACAACACGCTGATCAGCTTCCTGCCGCTGCCGCAGGACCTCGACGACTGGGTGGCCGCCGGCTGCACCGGCTGGGACCCGGCGACGATCCTCCCCTACCGCGACCGGCTGCTCACCAAGATCGTCCCAGTGGCCGAGGCCGACCGCAATCCCATAGCCAGGGACTTCGTCACCGCCGCCTCCCGTGCCACCGGCGTCCCCGTCGTCGACGACTTCAACGCCGAACCCTTCGCCGACGGCACCGGCTTCTTCTCCCTGGCCTACGAGCCGGAGGGCAACCTGCGTTCCTCCGCGTCCGTCGCCTACCTCCACCCCGTCCTGGACCGCCCCAACCTCACCCTCCTCCTGGAGACCTGGGCGCACCGGCTGCTCCCCGACGCGTCGGGGAGGCCGACCCGCGTCGCCGTCCGCGGCGCCGACGGAGAACCCGCCACCGTGCGCGCCGAACGCGAACTCCTGCTGTGCGCCGGTGCCATCGACACCCCGCGCCTGCTGATGCTGTCCGGCATCGGCCCGGTCGACGACCTGCGCCGCCTGGGCATCGACGTACAGGTCGACCTGCCCGGCGTGGGGGAGAACCTGCTGGACCACCCCGAGTCCGTGATGGTCTGGGAGACCGACCGCCCGCTGCCGCCCAACTCCGCAATGGACTCCGACGCCGGCCTGTTCCTGCGCCTCGACAAAGGGCAGCCGCGCCCGGACCTGATGTTCCACTTCTACCAGGTGCCGTTCACCGTCAACACCGAACGCCTGGGCTACCCCGTCCCGGAGCACGGGGTGTGCATGACGCCGAACGTGCCGCGGGCCCGCTCCGTCGGCCGCATGTGGCTGCGCAGTTCCGACCCGGCCGAACATCCCGCCCTGGACTTCCGGTACTTCACCGACCCCGACGGCCACGACGAGCGCACCATCGTCGAAGGGCTCAAGCTGGCCCGGGAGATCGCCGCGACCGATCCCCTGAACGGCTGGCTCGTCCGCGAGGTCGCGCCCGGCCCGGACGTCACCTCCGACGCCGACCTGTCCGAGTACGGGCGCCGCGCGGCCCACACCGTCTACCACCCCGCGGGCACCTGCCGCATGGGCGCGGCGGACGACCCGATGGCCGTCTGCGACCCGCAGTTGAGACTGCGCGGCGTCGACGGCGTGCGCGTCGTCGACGCGTCGGTGTTCCCGACGATGCCCACGATCAACCCCATGGTGACCGTCCTGCTCGCCGCCGAACGCGCCGCCGACCTGATCACCGGCGGCCCCGGGCCCACCGGCCGGACGGCGGCACGGTGACCCGCCCGCGGCCTCCCGCGGTCCGACCGCCGCGCGCGTGCCCGTGAGCGACCGCCCGAAGGGCGACACGTCCGGTCGGCCCCGGCCGGGGGCACCGGGCCACCAGGACCCTGCCCCGTCCCCCGCACCCCGGGCGTCCGCACGATGACAAGAGGCCTCCCGCACTCCGCCGGCCGCGGCAACTGCCGCCGGCCGCCCACGTACTGACCCTCAGCGAAGGAGGAACACGAGCGTGCCGACCGCTGGAGAGAAGGGCCCCGGAACGGCCCCGGAGGGGACGCAGCCCGAGGACGCGCCGACGGGCCCGGTCCGGTTCAAACCCGTGGTCTTCTTCGGGGCGGCCCTCCTCGTCCTCGCGATCTCGACCTGGGCGATCATCACCCCCACCGGTGCGGAGGAGGCCATCGGAGTGGCGGTCGGGAAGATCTCCCACTGGTTCGGCTGGTACTACTTCCTCGCCGCGAGCCTGTACCTGCTGTTCGTCGTCTTCATCGCCGTGTCCAAGTACGGCACGGTCAAGCTGGGACCCAAGCACTCCAAGCCCGACTACGGCCTCTTCACCTGGGGCGCGATGCTGTTCGCGGCGGGCATCGGCATCGACCTGATGTTCTTCTCGGTCTCCGGGCCCGTCAGCCACTACCTCGCGCCGCCGCAGGGCGACCCGCAGACGCTGGAGGCCGCCCGGCAGGCCGTGGTGTGGACCCTGTTCCACTACGGCCTCACCGGGTGGGGCATGTACGCGCTGATGGGCATGGCACTCGGCTACTTCTCCTTCCGGTACCGGCTGCCGCTCGCGATCCGCTCCGCGCTCTACCCGATCATCGGCCACCGGATCCACGGACGGATCGGTGACACCGTCGACCTGGCGGCCGTCATCGGCACCGTGTTCGGCATCGGCGTGACGCTCGGCATCGGCGTGGTGCAGCTGAACTACGGACTGAAGGTCCTCTTCGGCGTGCCGGAAGGGCTTTCCGCGCAGATCGCCCTGATCGTCGTCGCGGTGGCGATGGCCACCGCGTCCGCGGCGTCCGGCGTGGACAAGGGCATCCGTCGGCTGTCGCAGCTCAACATCCTCCTCGCGACCCTGCTGATGCTCTACATCCTGGTCGTCGGCGAACCGTTCCGGTTGCTCAACGCCGTGGTCCAGAACATCGGGGACTTCGTCAGCCGTTTCCCGTCGATGACCCTGAACACCTTCGCCTACGACCGGCCCACCGAGTGGCTGGACGCGTGGACGCTCTTCTTCTGGGCCTGGTGGATCGCCTGGGCACCCTTCGTCGGGCTGTTCCTGGCCCGCATCTCCCGCGGCCGCACCCTGCGCGAGTTCATCGCGGCGACGCTGGTCATCCCGTTCCTCTTCACCGGTCTCTTCCTGGCGATCTTCGGCAACAGCGCCCTGTTCCTGGTGCGCGACGGGAACACCGGGTTCGGCGAAACGGCCATGAACGTCCCCGAGCAGGGCTTCTACAACCTGCTGGCCGAGTACCCGGGGTTCATGTTCAGCGCCGGACTCGCGACGTTCGTCGGGCTGCTGCTGTACGTCACCTCCGCGGACTCCGGTGCCCTGGTCATGGGCAACCTCAGCGCGGACCTGCCCACCCCGATGACCGACGCGCCCTCGTGGCTGCGCATCTTCTGGGCGGTGGCGACGGGGCTGCTCACCCTCGCCATGCTCATCGTGGGCGGTGTGCAGGCGCTCACCAACGCCACCATCATCATGGGGCTGCCCTTCTCCTTCGTCATGTTCCTGATCATGGCCGGGCTCTACCTGGCGCTGCGCACCGAACGGATGAGGGTGGAGGCGAGGGCCACCACGCTGCCCGGGGCGCTCTCCGGACGCATGGCGCAGCACGGCCTGCCGGGGGCGCCCAACTGGCGGCGCCGGCTGGCCCGGACGATGGCGTTCCCCGGCAGGCGGGCGGCCGAGAGGTTCGTCGACCAGGTGTGCCGCCCCGCCTTCCAGGAGGTCGCCGAGGAGCTGCGACAGCAAGGAGCGGAGGCGGAGGTCCTGGAAGGCACCGTCGAGGAGAACGGCCTTCCCCACGTCGGCCTGCGGGTACCGATCGGCCCCGGCGACGCGTTCCTCTACGAGGTCTGGCCCGTCGAGCTGCCGACCCCCGCGTTCGCCACCCGGTCGGTCAGCACGCACGACACCTACGTACGTTTCGAGGTCCGGCTCACCGAGGGCAACCAGGACTACGACGTGATGGGCTACACCAAGGAACAGCTCATCGCCGACAGCCTTGACCAGTACGAGCGGCACCTGGAGTTCCTGCGGGTGCGCCACGAGGCGGCCACCCGCTCGAACCTTCCCGACCACCGCCCGGACGCGCCGCACGCACACCGGCCGGAGGAGTAGGCCCTGGTGGGCGAGGCGATGGGCTGTCGGGGGCTCAGGCGGCGGCGAGGCCTGCCCCGACCAGCGGGGCCGTGGGCCGGCGCAGGGTCCCCTGCGTGCTGCGGTGGTTCTCGCACAGCTTCACCGACCGCCCGGTCACCTTGGTGCCGAGCGACTTCAGGGACACGTTCGCGTCGTAGGCGCGCTGGTGCGGGCCGCCCGCGATGAACAGGTCGTCCGGGCGGGCGGGGACGGCCGCGCGCGGCAGCCGCCACTGCGCCCGGCTCGGGTTCCCACCGGCGCCTTGGACCACGCGGCCCGGACGGATCCCGCCGTGCCGGACGGAGGACCATGGACAGGCCGCGTGCCTCCGCCGCCCTCAGCAGTCGGCGACCGGGTGAGCCGCACACGCGCGGACTGCCGCCCGACCGCCACCGTCGTCTCACGCCCGAGCGGACACGCCGCCGTCCGGCACCGGCCGGGTGAGGTCGGGATCGCCGAACTCCGCGCGCAGGGCCTGGAAAGCGGTCACCTTGTCCTCGCCGAAGCGGCGGACCTGGGCGGCGTACGCGTCGGGGGAGAGGAACGCCGACGGCCGGGACTTGCTGTGGAACTTGTCCGCGTACATCACCAGCCTCTCCTCCGCCGTCTCCGCCAGGTAATCGGCGGGGGGCAGCGGGAGACCCTGGCGCAGGACGTCGTCCGTGGTGACCCCCACTCCGGTGTGGTGGGAGCAGAACCGGCACAGGGCCTCGGGGAAGCCCTCCTCCTCGAGGATCTCCTGGCCGAGCAGTCCGTGCCGGATGTAGTTCCCGTGGTCCAGCCGCCCGTCGTCCCCGTAGAGGCGGTAGACGCCGATGTCGTGGAGGAGGCAGCCGGCACGGACCAGTTCGGCGTCGACGTCGGGGCGCGAGGCCGAGATGAGCTGTTCGGCGATGCTCCAGACGATCTCGCAGTGCGTGTGGACGAGTGCGAACGCCTCGGCGGTGGGCGCGTACTTCTCGTGCAGTGCACGGATCTCACCGGGTCCCGGAATCCTCATCCCGGGAGCGTAACAACCGCCGATCGGCGTCCCGGTCCGGTTCCCGGGCCGGGGTGCCGACCGAGGGACGAGCCGACCGAAGAAGCGCAGGAT
Organism: Streptomyces sp.; assembly: GCF_031181555.1. Classification (GTDB taxonomy): domain Bacteria; phylum Actinomycetota; class Actinomycetes; order Streptomycetales; family Streptomycetaceae; genus Streptomyces; species Streptomyces fimbriatus. Next base: position 16,022 of record NZ_JAPSKQ010000055.1, read on the forward strand.
GCGCCGTTGTCCGCCGCCGAGCCCGGGGAACGGCGGCAGCGCGCCGGCCGTGGCGCCGGTGTCGTGGAAGGCCGCACGCACCACGTGCTCCGCCAGGCCGGCGATCTTCCGGTCGGGCGGCCCCGCCCCGGTCGCCGCTCACCCGATCGCACACTCCTCCACGTCGAGCGGCTCGGTGCTGCCGGCCGGTCTGCTGCACAGCACCTCCGCCTCGGAGACGCCCTCCGCGGTTCTCCGGACCCGTTTGAGCACGATGCTGTGGCCGTGCCGTTCGCCGTACAGGGGCGCGTCGGTGAAATCGATCGTTCCGGTGGCCATCCCGTCGAGCTTGACGCTTCGGAGGTTGACCCAGGTGGCCGCGCGGCTCTGGCGTACGTCTCCGAGGCTGGCCGCCCAGTACAGCGCACGCGTGGCGTCGTGGGAGAGGGCCGTCTGCCCGCTGGCGAAGTCGGCGGCGTCGTACGTGGCCTTCCCGCCCTCCAGCCAGGGGAGGTACTTGACGGCGTCCTCGTAGAAGGCGGTGCCGGACGCGGCCTCCCTCAGCTCCGCCAGGGCCGCGTGGTAGAGCGTGATCCGCGGGGCCACGCCGTCGCGGCCGCCCGTGCCGGAGAACCTGGCCTTGCTCAGGTCGTCGCCCGTGAGGATCGAGATCTGCCTGTTCGCGCATCCCGGTTCGGTGCTCAGCTGGGTCATCAGCGGTCCGATGTCCTCGACCCGCCCGGCGAAGTAGATCACCGAGGGGACGCTCTCCCCCCGGCAGATGCTCTCCGCGTGCAGCCGCAGTTCGGGCTTGCCGTTCGCCACCCGGTAGCTCTGTGCGGGCAGCAGCCGGAAGCCCTCCCGCTTCAGCATCTCCCCGCCGTAGAGGGCCTGTTCGCTGGTGTAACGGTCCTGTGACTCCTTGGTGTCGCGGGTCAGCACCAGCGCGTGCTGGGTCCTGCCCCGGGTGCGCAGCTGCCGGGCGACGAGACCGAGCGCCTTCGCCTGGTGTTCGTCGGGGGCCGCGAGGCTGAACCAGTTGGAGAACTCCTTCGGCAGGTAGGTCGCCGAGTTGGTGCCGGAGACGACGGGCAGCCCCGCCGCGTGGAGCCGGCGCGTGACGTCGGGGCTGCTCTGCAGGTCACGGCCGAAGCCGACGACGCCGACGACGGTCGGGTCGCGGTCGGCGTACTCGGCGATCGCGTCGGCCGTGACGCGCTGGTGCCCCATGTCCGCGCCGCCGTTGGCGAGCAGCACGCGCAGTTTCACCGTGTAGTTCTCGTTGACGACGCGCTGGGCGAGGTACACACCGGCCAGTTCCTCGGCACCCTTGACCAGTGAGGGGTCCACCGGGGAGGAGCTCAGCGGGCCCGCGTACACCACCGTGACGTAGGTGCCGGGGTGGTCGCGCAGCACCTCGGCGTTCTCGGTGCGCACCAGCTTCTCCAGCTCGCGCAGCCTCTCGCTCTCCCCGTCGGCCTCGCCCCGCAGGTGCGCGCCGAACCGGACGTCTCCGGTGGCTATCCCGACGCACTCCGTGCCGCCGCCGGGCGCGGGCCGCCGTTCGGTGTCGCGGTCGGCGGTGAGCAGGCCCGCCGAGCAGTACGTCCGGTGCAGCTCGCGGGAGTGGACGACGCCCGCGGTGACGGCGAGGACCAGGACGAGGAGCAGGCTGTACGCCGACCACACCACGCGGGCCAGGGGCGGCCGGTGCCTGGCCCTGACGCACCGCCAGTCCGTCTGCCGCAGCTGCACCAGCTCCTCACGGGGCAGCGGGACCCTGAGCACCCAGGGCAGGGCGTTCGTTCTGCTCGGCGACTGGTCGGCTCGGAGGTTCCCGGCCCATTCGTCGTACCAGTGCCGTAACCGCTGCTGGAGGCGCGAGGGCCGGGGCTGTGGCCGGGTGTCCGGCGGATCCCCGTCCGCACTCCGGTCGAGCAGCGCCGCGTCGCCCGCCGCCACACCCGCCACGATCAGCAGCGGGTCGAGTTCGCTGCGCCGGCTGCGGACGTCGCTGACCGCCCTGATCAGTTCGATGCCCCCGTTCTCCCGGCCTATCCGGTGCAGGAACAGCACCGGCGGACGCGTCCGCTTGAACCCCCGCAGGTCCCAGCTGCCGCGCCGGTGGTTGTCCCGCAGGTCCTCGAAGAGCGCCAGTACGTACAACTGGAGGGGGAACGGGCCGCCCTCCCGCATGGCCTCGGCCACGTCGTAGGCGCGGGCCGCTATGGCTCTCCAGGAGCGGACGGGCCGCAGCAGCCGCACGCTGGTGGACTGGCGGCGGGCGGCGGACTGGAGGAACGTCGTGGTCAGGAACCACCGGCTCTCCCTGCGCAGCCACAGGAAGAGGGGCGCGCGTCCGGGGACGTGGTTCAGTACGGCGAGCAGGATCATCAGCCCGATGCCCGCCAGCGCGGCGATGTACCACTCGGGGCGGGTGAGCAGTGCGGTGAAGGCACCCAGAACGCCCATGGGGAGGAACTGCTGCACATCGGTGAGCAGCATCTGCGGGTGGCGGCGCGAGGGCCTGCGGGGACGCCAGCGCTGCCGGGCCAGGAGGCGCAGCAGATGTGTCTGGGCCTGCTCCCGCTGGGCGTTCCCGTCCGGAGTGCCGGCGGGGGCGGTCGGCCAGTGCTCGCGCATCTCCGGATCGTCGGTGGCCTCCTGGAGAGCGCGGACGAGGCCGAGGCGGGGGAAGGCGTAGGGCCGGTAGGCGGCGGACCGGTCGCCCCACTTCCTGGAGTCGCCGAGATCGCGCAGGAGCCGCGTGGCCCGGGCCGTGGGGTCGAGGTCCCCCGGCTGCGGCTCGGTCGGGGCGACGGCCAGGCGCGTACCGTGACGCTGCTGGCCTTCGCGCAGCTCGTCGACGAGTTCGGTGACGCGGTCGTCGTCGGCGGGGTCCTCGGCGTGCAGCACGATGACCGGCATCGGGGGATCGCTGGTCCGGAAGTCCTGGATCAGGGACTCCAGCTGTCGCTGGACGTCGATCCCCGCCTCGGTCGACATGCCCGGGTGACCGCCCGAACAGTCCTGAGGGAAGCTCTGGTCACGGCCGTGCATGGACACCCCCCGTGGTCGTAAGACACATGTGTCGCAAGCGCTTTGTGAGGATAACGCTTGCCCCTGACAACCGCTCCCGGCGGAACGACGGTCCG
>NZ_JAPSKQ010000055.1:19255-35963 GCF_031181555.1 Streptomyces sp.
TCCTGAGGGAAGCTCTGGTCACGGCCGTGCATGGACACCCCCCGTGGTCGTAAGACACATGTGTCGCAAGCGCTTTGTGAGGATAACGCTTGCCCCTGACAACCGCTCCCGGCGGAACGACGGTCCGTCGGTGGCGGTGGCGGTGGCGGTGGCGGTGGCGGTGGCGGTGACGGTGACGGTGGCGGCGGTGGCGGTGGTGTTGGAGGCCGGCCTTGTGGGGGCGCCCGGACCGGGCGGACGGGACCACCGTGCTCAGAGGGCTGCCCGGCGGTTCCGCGCAGCGCGTCCGGTCACGCGATCGGGTGGTGCTTCGGGGAGCGGGCACGTGCCGGACCCGCGGCCCGTTTGATCGGGCGACGGGTCCTTCCGGCTCGTTCTCATCACGGCAGCGGGAGTACACATGGGTCTGCATTTCCACCGCAACCCCGACGGCACGACGACCGGGCGCAACGACGCCAACGGCTTCACCGTGACGCACGCCCAAGAAGAAGAGGTCAAGCGGCAGTTGTACGAGGACGCCGGATGGGAGTACACGCCGCCACCGCCTCCGGTACCACCCGGCTTCCACCGGTTCTCCCTGGTGCACGACGACTTCCGGGCCGCCGGATTCGGGGACGAGCGGTACGCGGGGCTGCGGGCGCGTCCGCCGGAGGGGTGCGTACCGGTCGACCGGGGATGCTTGGCCCTGGAGTGCGAGCGGCCGGGGAAGACGCTCCTGGACGCGGTCGCCGGTACCGTCGCGGAGGTCCGTCGCGAGCACGGGCTGGTGATGAACAGCCTGGGTGTCGAGAAGTCTCAGGAATGGTTCGACGCCGACAGCAAGAACGGGTACGCGGCGGAGGTCGTCGCGCACTTGGTGCTGACGGCGGCACACCGGGCCCGCCTGCTCGGATACGGGCGCAAGGACGTGGTCCGGCTGCTCGACGCGGCGGGTGTCGAGTGACCGAGTGACCAGTGGGGCGGTGACGGGTCCGTGAGGCCGGGCAAGTGGCTGGATCGGCGGTCCCTGAGCCCCGGTGACCGGTTCGGTGTCTGCGCCCGTACCGGGCCTGTGCCCGTACCGAAGCGAAGCGGCCGCTCCTTCTGCGAGCGGGTGATGCGTCAGGACAGTGCCGCCGGGCCCGGCACGAAGTCCGGGTCCACCTGGGCCGCCAGGTCCTCGCCGGTGCGGGCGTCGGCCCAGGCGCGGGCGTTGCGGAGGTGGAACTCGACGGCGTGGCGGTGCAGGCGGTCCCAGTCCCTGGGGCGTGCGTCGACGGCCTCGCGCAGGACGTTCAACGCGTGGTGGTTCTGCGGCTCCAGGGCGTCCAGGCCGCCCGACCCGGCCCGGCCCTGTTCCGCCGCCCGTACCCAGTCCGAGTGCACCAGGTGGGTCAGCAGGTCGTCCCCCACCTGTTCCTTGAGGAAGAGCAGGTCCTCCTCGCCCGTCACCTTGTTGCCGACGACCGCGACGCGGATGCCGAACTCGCGTGCGTGGTCACGGTACTGGCGGTAGACCGACACGCCCTTGCGGGTGGGTTCGGCCACCAGGAAGGTCAGGTCGAAGCGGGTGAACAGGCCGGAGGCGAAGGCGTCGGCGCCCGCGGTCATGTCGACCACCACGTACTCGCCGGGGCCGTCGACCAGGTGGCCCAGGTACAGCTCCACCGCGCCCAGCTTGGAGTGGTAGCAGGCCACTCCCAGGTCGCTCTCCTCGAACTCGCCGGTGACCATCAGCGGGACCCCGCCGGCCCGGGAGACGTGCCGCGTGTGCAGTTCGTCGTCGCCGAGGAGACGCAGCAGGCGTGAGCCGCGGCCGGGCGGGGTGGTCTTGATCATGGACTCGGGGGAGGTGATGCGGGGGTTGGTGCCGCGCAGGTAGGTCTTGATGTCGTGCAGGCGGGGGCCCAGGGGAGGGGGTGTCACGGGAGTGTCCTCGCCGGGGGCGAGCGCCTGCGCCAGGTGCTGGTTGATGTCCCCGTCGATGGCGAGGACCGGAGCGCCGTCGCGCGCCAGGTGGCGGGCGAACAGGGCGGACAGGGTCGTCTTGCCGCTGCCGCCCTTGCCGACGAAGGCGATCCTCATCGACACCCCGCATTTTTGAAAATGAATGTCATGTGGGTAGGTTCTAGGGCGCTGCTCGGGAGGTGTCAAATCCCCTCGTCCGCGTCGGGCGATCCTCACCCGCCCGATCGACTCGGAAGGGCTAATGCATATGCTTTGCAGGTGCGTGACTACAGCATCAGGGCCGCGGGCCCGGCAGACCTCGACCGTGCGCGAGCTGTGATGCTCGACACCGTCTACCGCGATTTCGGCACCGGGTACGTGCCGCGCTGGCACGGCGACATCATCGATCCGGGCGCCGCCTACCTCGCCTCGCCCCGCCACACCCTGCTCGTCGCGCTCGCCCCGGGCGATGGCGGTGGTGACGAGGTCGTCGCCACCGCGGCCCTCGACTCCCGGGGACCCGCCCATCCGCCGAACCCGCGCCATCTCGCCGAGCGCTACCCCTCCGGCGAGACCGCACAGTTGCGGCGGGTGTACGTACGGCCGGAGCACCGCAGGCGTGGCCTGGCACGGCGCATGGTCGACGAGCTGCTCGCCTTCGCCGCCGCCGACGGCGGTTACCGGTCCGTGTACCTGCACACGGATCCGTCCGTCCCGGGCGCCGAGTCCTTCTGGCGGTCCCTCGGCAAGGTCGTGCACGACGAACGCGAGGACGCGGGCGGCGGCAACGGCGTCGTCCACTTCGAGATTCCGATGGGACGGTGACCTGTGCGCCTGCTGCGCTCGCGGCTCCTCGCCGCCCTCGTCCTCACCCCGCTGCTGGCCGGCTGCTTCGCCTCCAAGGGCGGTGGATCCGAGGAGGGCGGCGACGGCAGGAGCGGGTCCCGGCTGCGGGTCGCGCTCGCCTTCCCGCCCGCCGAGCGGCTCTCGCCGTACGGCGCCGACGCCACGATCCTCAGCCGGCTCGGCGTCGCCGAAGGGCTGACCGCCATGGACGCCAACGGTGCCGCCGCGCCCGCGCTCGCCCAGTCGTGGCGTCGCGAGGACGCGAGGACCTGGGTGTTCACGCTGCGCGAGGCCCGGTTCCAGGACGGTACGGACGTCACGGCGTCCGCCGTCGCCGGCGCGCTCACGCACGCCACCGAGGCCGAGCCCGAACCCGCCGCCCTCTCCGGCGTCGACCTGACCGCCGAGGCCGACGGCAGCCGCGCGGTCACCGTCCGCACCGCCGAGCCCGATCCCGTCCTCCCGCTGCGGCTGTCCAGCCCGGGCCTCGCGGTGTTCTCCGGCAAGGCCTATGACGCGGACGGTCGCGTCGACCCCGTCGGCACCGCCACCGGGCCCTTCGAGCTCACCGAGGTCGACGGGACCTCGTCCGCCGCCCTCGACCGCTTCGACGACTACTGGGGCGGCCGCGCCCAGGCCTCCGGCATCGACGCCAGGTTCATCGCCGACGGCACCGCCCGTGCCAACGCGCTGCGCACCGGTGAGGTCGACATCGCCGAGGCGGTGCCCGTCGCACAGGCGGCCACCCTCGACCGGGAGACCCGGCGCGACACCGCCACCACCCGCACGACCAGCCTCCTGCTCAACTCCGCCTCCGGGCCCTTCGCGGACCCGGAGCTGCGCGCCGCCGCCCGTGCGGCCGTCGACACCTCCGCGCTCGCCGAGGGAGTGTACGAGGGGTACGCCGATCCGGGCGCCGGTGTCTACGGGCCCGCCGTGACCTGGGCCGAGGGCAAGCGGGTCGAGCCCGCCGGGCGGGCGGAGGCCGGCCGTGCGAAGGGGACCTCGATCACCCTCGCGACGTACGACAACCGGCCCGAACTCCCCGAAGCCGCCCAGGTGCTGAAACAGCAGCTGGAGAAGGCCGGCTTCCGGGTGAAGCTCCGGATACGGGAGTACTCGCGGCTCGAACCCGACGCGCTGGACGGGAAGTTCGACGCCTTCGTGCTGGCCCGCAACACCCTCGTCGACACCGGGGACCCCGTCGCCGTGCTCGCCAGTGACTACACCTGCGACGGCGGTTACAACATCGCCCAGCTGTGCGACAAGGACATCGACCGGGCGGTCGCCGAGGCCGAGCGGACCGCCGACCCCGGCGAGCGGCAGGACGCGGCCATGGCCGCCGAGGCCGCCGTCCTCGGCAGTGACGCCGTGGTGCCGCTGGTGCACCAGCGGATCATCACCGGCGTCGGCACCTCGGTGCGGGGCGTGCTGCTCGATCCCCACGAGCGCACCCTCGTCGGTACGGGAACGCGGCGCTGACCCGTGCGACAGCACCTGACCGCACTCCTGTGGCGCGCCGCGCTCGCGGCCGCCCTCGTGTGCGGCATCGGTCTGCTGCCCTGGCTCTCGCGCACCGATCCGGCACTGACCGTCCTCAAGGCGCGGTCGGCCGAACGCGACCCCTCGCCCGAGGTGCTCGCGGACATCCGCGAGCAACTGGGGCTGGATTCCGGCCCGCTGCCCCTGCTCGGGCAGTGGCTGGGCGGGTTGTGGCGCGGGGACGCCGGGCGGTCGTGGATCTCCGGCGACGAGGTGATGCCCGAGGTGCTGCGAGCGCTGGGCGCCTCCCTGCTGTTGATGACGGTGGCGCTCCTCGTCGCCGCCGTCACCGCCGCGCTCGTCTGCGCCCGCACGCTCCGTCTCGGGGCACGGCGGCGGCTCGACGGCCGACGCTCCGGGGGTGGCGGGTCGGCCGTGCTCGCCGCGCTGCCCGAGTTCCTCGTCGCGTCCGTGCTCGCCACCGTCGTCGGGGTGCAGTTGGGGTGGCTGCCCGCCCTCGGCTGGTACGGGCCGCAGTGGACCCTGCTGCCGGCGCTCGCCCTCGGTCTGCCCGCCGGGGCCGTGCTGGGGCGGCTGCTCGACGACCTGCTGCCCGGCGCCTTCGGTGAACCCTGGGCGCTGGCCACCGCCGCCCAGGGACTGCCCGCCCGACGCATCGCCCGGCGGGCGGTACGCCGCTGTGTGCCCGCGCTGCTGCCGAACGCGGGGCTGTTCGTCGTCGGCCTGACCGGCGGGGCCGTCGCCGTGGAGCAGATCTTCGACATCCCCGGCCTCGGCCGTACGACCCTCCGGGCCGCCCTCGCCCAGGACCTGCCCGTGCTCCAGGCGGGCACCCTCGTCCTCGTCCTGCTCGCGGCCGTCGCCGCGGGGACGTGCCGGCTCGCGGCCCGGCTCCTCGCCGGGCCGGCCCTGCGCGACGGGGCCCTGCCCGCCCTGCACCGGCCGGTTCCGCCCGCCCGCCGGTTCCAGCCCCTCGGATACGGCGGGGCCCTGCTCGCCGTGGTCGCGTTCGGCCTGCCACGCGACCCGCTCGCGCTGAACACGGGGGAACGGCTCCTGCCGCCCTCCCCGGCACACCCGTTCGGCACCGACGCCCTCGGCCGGGACCTGCTCGCCCGGGTCGGGCACGGCGCCCTCGACACCCTGCTGCTCGCCCTCGCCATCAGCGCCGTGGCCCTGTGCGTCGGGGTACTGCTGGGGCTGGCGCCCCGGCTGTCGGGGCCGCTCGCCGACACGGTGAACGCCGTGCCCCCGGTGCTCGGCGCGCTGCTCGTCACCGCCGCCGTCGGCGGCGGGGCCGCCACTCCCGCGATCGCCGTCACCGCCGTCGCCTGGACCCCGCTCGCCGCGCACACCTCCGCGCTGCTGATCCAGGAGCGCGCCACCCTGCACTTCGCGGCCACCCGGGGATTCGGCGCGAGCCGCTGGTACCTGCTGCGCCGTGAACTGCTGCCCGCCGTGCTGCCGCCCGTCACCCGCCACGCGCTGCTGCGGCTGCCCGGGATCGCCCTCGCCCTCGCCTCCCTCGGCTTCCTCGGCCTCGGCGCCCAGCCGCCGTCACCGGAGTGGGGACTGCTCCTCGCCGAGAACCGGCCCTACGCCGAACGCGCCCCCTGGGCCGTGCTCGCCCCGGCCGCCGTCCTCGCCCTGCTCGGGGCGCTCGCGGTGACCGCGGCGGGCGGGGTGCGGTGGCCGGGGCGGCGGCGCGGGCCGGGGCGGCGGCCCGGGGACCGTGGGCCCGAGGCGGCGTCCGCACGCCCGTCGCCGCTCGCCGGAGAACTGGTGGAAGCGCGATGACCTCTCTGTCCACCGGCCCGCACAAGGCATCGGGCCGCTCCCGGCTCTCCCCGCTGCTGCGGCTGCTGATCCTCACCCAACTCGCCTTCAACCTCGGGTTCTACGCCGTGCTGCCCTTCCTGTCCGCGCATCTGGGACAGGCCATGGGAATGGCGGGCTGGCTGGTCGGGCTGGTGCTGGGACTGAGGACGTTCAGCCAGCAGGGGCTGTTCGTGGTCGGCGGGGCGCTGGCCGACCGGTACGGCATCCGGCCGGTGGTGCTCGCGGGGTGCGCGCTGCGGATCGCCGGGTTCGTGTGGCTGGGGTACGCCGAGCGGACCTGGGCGGTGATCTGCGCGGTGGCGCTGATCGGGTTCGCCGCCGCACTGTTCTCACCGGCCGTCGAGTCCGAGGCGGCTCGGCAGGCGGTCGTGTGGGAGGAGGCGGGCGGAGGGTCCCGTACCCGCGTGCTGGCGCTGTTCACCGTGGCGGGACAGGCCGGGGCGTTCGTCGGGCCGTTGCTGGGGGCGCTGCTGCTGGCGGTGGACTTCCGTACCGCGTGCCTGGCGGGCGCCGGGGTCTTCGTGCTGGTGCTCGCCGGTCACGCCCGGCTGCTGCCGCAGCGCATACCGGGACGGGGCCGGACGCCGTTCAGGGGCGGGCTGCGGCTGGTGCTGCGCAACCGGCCCTTCCTCGGCCTGTGCTGCGCCTACGGCGCCTACCTGCTCGCCTACAACCAGATGTATCTCGCCCTCCCCGAGGAGGTGGAGCGCGTCACCGGTTCCCAGACGGCGCTGGCCTGGCTGTTCGCCCTGTCCTCGCTGCTGGTGGTGACCGCGCAGCTGCCGGTCACCCGCTGGGCGGGGGAGCGGCTGGCGATGCGCCGGTCCATGGCGGCCGGTCTGCTGCTCGTCGCGGCCGGTTTCGCCGTCGTGGCGGCGGCGCGTCCCGCCGGGTGGTCGGGGACCGCCGGGCTGGTGCCCGCGGCCGGGTTCGTCGTCCTGCTCACCCTCGGCCAGATGCTCGTCGTGCCCGTGGCCCGCGCCTGGGTGCCCGACCTCGCCGAGGAGGGCCGGATCGGCCTCTACACCGGGGCGCTGTCCTCGGTCTCCGGCCTGATCGTCCTGCTCGGCAGCTCGGCGACCGGGACGCTGCTGGACGCGGGGCTGCCGCCGGCGGTGCCGTGGCTGGTGCCGGCCGCGGTGACGGCGGTGGCGGTGGGGTTGCTCCCGAGGCGCCCGTGACCGCCCCGCGCCCCGTTCGTCCCGCCTCGCGGCCCGCACGGCATCCCGCCCGTCCCGTCCCGCGTCACCCGGCGACCAGTTCCCGCACCTCGGCAGCGGCGGGAGCCGCCGCCCGCACCCGCGACGTCCGCCACAGCCACAGCACATCGCGTCCGAACGACCACGCCAGCAGCCCCAGCGCCAGCACCACCACACCGACATTGGCCACGTGCGGCAGCAGGTCCGCACCCGCCAGCAGCAACAGAACCCCCTGGAGCGCGGCCACCGCCTTGCGGGCCGTGCTCGGCGGGAGCGGGGCGGTCAGCCAGGGCCAGACGCGCGCCGCCGCGACGAAGACGTACCGCATCGAGCCGATGAGCAGCACCCACGGCCCCATCGCCGTCGCCACGTACACGCTCAGCACCAGGATCAGGAAGGCGTCCACCTCCATGTCGAAGCGGGCGCCCAGCGGAGTCGACGTACCGGTCCTGCGCGCCACCTTCCCGTCCACGCCGTCGAGGATCAGCGCCACGGCGGTCAGGCCGACGAAGAGGGAGACGGGCGGCGAGTCCTGGAACGAGTCGGCGACCAGCGCGGTCACCCCGCCGACCAGGGCGGCCCGGCCGAGGGTCACCCGGTTGGCCGCGCCGAAGGAGCGCGGCCGGGACCGGTGCAGGGCCCGGGAGAGCACCGCCCAGGTGGCGACGGCGAACGCGAGGCCGGTCAGCCAGCCCGCCGGGCCCATGCCGATCGCCGTACCGATCAGGGCCAGCAACAGGATCTGCACGCCCGCCCCCACGGCGGTCTCCTGCTGTACGAGCCTCGCGTCGTAACTGTTGTTCAGGGCCACCGAACACCCTCCGGCCGTGTGACAGAGTCGATCAACGCCGCTGCCTTGTGCGCGGCCTGTGCACCACTCGGTACGCGTGCAGCTTCCCGATCGTTCAGGAGGACCCCGATGAACCGCACCGCTCGTGCGTTCTGGCTCGACTCGCCCGGACGAGGGGGGATCCGCGAGGTCGCCCTGCCGGTTCCCGGCGAGGGCGAGGTGCTGGTGCGCTCGCTCTACTCCGGGGTGAGCCGCGGCACGGAGACGCTCGTCTTCCGCGGCGGGGTGCCGGAGAGCCAGTACGCGGCCATGCGGGCGCCGTTCCAGGAGGGCGACTTCCCGGCGCCGGTGAAGTACGGCTACCTCAACGTGGGGGTGGTGGAGGAGGGGCCCGAGGAGCTCACCGGCCGGACGGTCTTCTGCCTCTATCCGCATCAGACCCGGTACGTCGTTCCGGCGGGCGCCGTCACGCCCGTGCCGGACGGCGTGCCCGCCGGACGGGCGGTGCTGGCCGGCACCGTGGAGACCGCCGTCAACGCCCTGTGGGACGCGGCACCGCTGGTCGGCGACCGGATCGCCGTCGTCGGCGGCGGCATGGTCGGCTGCTCGGTGGCCGCGCTGCTGGCACGCTTCCCCGGCGTACGCGTCCAGCTCGTCGACACCGATCCCGCGCGGGCGAGGACCGCCGAGGCGCTCGGCGTCGGCTTCGCGTCGCCCCAGGACGCCCTCGGCGAGTGCGACCTGGTCGTGCACGCCAGCGCCACCGAGCAGGGGCTGAGCCGGGCACTCGAGCTGCTCACCGCCGAGGGCACGGTCGTCGAACTGAGCTGGTACGGCGACCGGAAGGTGAGCCTCCCGCTGGGTGAGGCCTTCCACTCACGGCGGCTGGTCATCCGCAGCAGCCAGGTCGGCACGGTCTCCCCGGCCCGCGCGAACCGCGGCTACGCCGACCGGCTCGCCCTCGCCCTCGACCTGCTCGCCGACCCCGCGCTCGACGCCCTCGTCACCGGCGAGTCCGCCTTCGAGGAACTGCCCGACGTCATGCCCCGGCTCGCCTCCGGCGAGATCCCGGCGCTGTGTCACCGCGTCCGCTACGGCACGCCATGAGACCGCGCCGCACCAGAAGGCGTCTCGCGGCGCGGACCCCCGCCCCGGGGCGCGAACCCGCCCCGGGAGAACGAGCGCGCCCGACCCGGGAAGAGACGTGGCGGACGCTGAACGCGGGAAGACGGTCAGCCGTACTACACGGCATCCCCGGCGGAGACCGGCCGGGGAGCAGACGCGCCGCACCTGGAGGGTCGTCCGTTGTTCAGCATCACCGTCCGCGATCACATCATGATCGCCCACAGCTTCCGCGGCGAGGTCTTCGGACCGGCCCAGCGCCTGCACGGGGCCACGTTCCTCGTGGACGCCACGTTCCGGCGCGAACAGCTGGACGAGGACAACATCGTGGTCGACATCGGACTGGCCACGCGGGAGCTCGGGGCCGTCGTCGGCGAGCTGAACTACCGCAACCTCGACAACGAACCCGACTTCTCGGGGGTCAACACCTCCACCGAGTACCTGGCCAAGGTCATCGCCGACCGTCTCGCCGAGCGCATCCACAGGGGAGCGCTGGGCGAGGGCGCCAAGGGCATCGCCGGGATCGCCGTCACACTGCACGAGTCGCACATCGCCTGGGCGAGTTACGAGCGTGCCCTGTGACCGACACGACCATCGACCGGGCCGGGGCCGCCCGCCTGGACTACGTCCCCCCGCAGGCGGCCTCCCGGAGGAACGACGGGATCATCCCCATGTCCCTGCGCACGGTGCACTTCGTGATGCCGGGCGGTGTCGACGACCCGGCCGCGCCGAGCGGCGGCAACGCCTACGACCGGCGGGTGTGCCTGGACCTGCCCGGCTTCGGCTGGCAGGTCGACCGGCACGCCGTGGCCGGTGACTGGCCCCGGCCGGGAGCCGCCGCCCGCACGGCGCTCGCCCGCACCCTGGGCGAACTGCCGGACGGCGCCGTCGTCCTGCTCGACGGGCTGGTCGCCTGCGGGGTTCCCGAGATCGTCGTCCCTCAGGCGCGGCGGCTGCGGACGGCCGTCCTCGTCCACCTCCCGCTCGGCGACGAGACCGGGCTCGACCCGGCCGTCGCCGCCGACCTGGACGTCCGCGAGCGCGCGGTGCTGCGGGCGGTGCCCGCCGTGATCGCCACCAGCGACTGGGCGGTGCGCCGTCTCGTCTCCCACCACGGCCTCGCCCCCGACCGCGTCCACGCCGCCGCCCCCGGCGCCGACACCGCGCCCCTGGCGCCCGGCACCGACGGCGTCTCACGCCTTCTGTGCGTGGCCGCCGTGACACCGCGCAAGGGGCAGCACCGGCTCGTGCAGGCGCTGGCGGCGGTGGCCGACCTGCCGTGGACCTGCGCCCTCGTCGGCGGGACCACCCAGGACCCCGGGTACGTCGCCCACCTGCGGTCCCTGATCCGTGGGCACGGCCTCGAGGACCGGCTCGAACTGACCGGACCGCGGTCCGGCACCGCGCTCGACGCCAGTTACGCCGCCGCGGACCTCATGGTCCTCACGTCGTACGCGGAGACGTACGGCATGGCGGTCACCGAGGCGCTGGCGCGCGGCATCCCGGTGCTGGCCACCGACGTCGGCGGGCTGCCCGAGGCGGTCGGCCGGGCGCCCGACGGCTCGGTGCCCGGCATCCTCGTCCCGCCGGAGGACCCCGGCGCCATCGCCTCCGAACTGCGCTGCTGGTTCGGCGAGGCCGATGTGCGGCGCCGGCTGAAGGCCGCCGCCCGCGGCCGGCGTGCCGCGCTCGGCGGCTGGGCGAGCACCGCACAGAGCCTGGCGGCGGTCCTGCGCCGGCTCCCGACCGGCCCCCGGAGGGCGGCATGACCGAACCGGTGACCACCACGCGGCACGGCGGCACGATCCCGGCCCGGCCCGGTCCCCGGGACGTCGCGGAGGCCGTGTCCGGACGGCGAGGGGACGCCGCGGAACCCGAGAGCACCGCCGCCCGCCCCGCCGTCATCCCCGGCGCCGGCCCCGCGCCCCGCCCCGGAGAGCTGGCCACCCTGCGACTGCGCGGGACCGGGGACGGGGCCGGGGAACCGCCCCGGTACGCGCCCGAGTGGCTTCAGCTGCGCGAGCCCGCCGACGCCGACGCCCGCTCGCACGACCTGCTCGACCCGTTGCGCATCCGGCTCGCCGACCTGCCGCGGCGGACCGGCGGACTCGTCGTCCACGACATCGGTTGCGGCACCGGCTCGATGGGCCGCTGGCTCGCGCCCCACCTGGACGGCGCCCAGCACTGGATCCTGCACGACCGCGACCCCTACCTGCTGCACTTCGCCGCCGTCGCCTCCCCGCGCTCCGCCGCCGACGGCAGCCGCGTCACCGTCGAGACCCGGCGCGGCGACATCGCCCGGCTCACCCCGGACGCGCTGGCCGGCGCCTCCCTGGTGACGGCGTCCGCGCTGCTCGACGTCCTCACCCGCGAGGAGGTCGAGGCCCTCGCCGCCGCCTGCGCCGGGGCCGGCTGCCCGGCCCTGCTCACGCTGTCCGTCGCCGGGCGCGTCGAACTGACCGCGCCGCACCCGATGGACCAGGAGATCACCGAGGCGTTCAACGCCCACCAGCGCCGAGGCGGCCTGCTCGGCCCGGACGCGGTCACGGCGGCGGCGGAGGCGTTCGGCGAGCACGGCGCGACGGTACGGCTGAACCCCAGCCCCTGGCGGCTCGGCCCCGGGCAGGCCGCGCTGACCGAGCAGTGGCTGCGGGGCTGGGTCGGCGCGGCGGTCGAGGAACGGCCCGAACTGGCGGAGCGCGCCGACCACTACCTGACCGAGCGTCTTGCGGCCTGCGCGGCGGGGGAGTTGCGGGTCGTCGTCCACCACAGCGACCTGCTCGCCCTGTGCCGGCCGGTGGACGGGGCCGCATGAGCGCGGGGACGGCCCGCCCCCCCACGGTGGGGGCTCCCGCACCGCCCGCACAGGGCGGGACCGCACCCCCCGGGACCGCATCCCACGGACTCCTCGCCCGTCTCCGCACCCGCACGGCACGCACCCGCCTCGGCACCCTCGCCGGTGCCGTCGTCCTCGCCGTCCTGCTGTGGCGTCTCGGTACCGGTGCCTTCCTGGACGGGCTGCGCCGCATCGACGGGCCGGCGCTGCTCGCGGCGCTCGGGATCGGGCTGGTGACCACCGTCTTCAGCGCCTGGCGCTGGGCACTGGTGGCCCGGGGCCTGAGGATCCGGCTGCCGCTCGGATCGGCCGTCGCCGACTACTACCGGGCCCTGTTCCTCAACGCGGCGCTGCCCGGAGGCGTCCTCGGCGATGTCCACCGGGCGGTGCGGCACGGGCGGAGCGCCGGTGACCTGGGGCGCGGGGTGCGGGCGGTGGTCCTGGAGCGGACCGCCGGGCAGCTCGCGCTGTTCGCGGCCGGGGCCGTGGTGCTGCTGACCGCGCCGTCCCCGGTACGGGACGGGGTCCGGCACGCCGCCCCGCTCGTCGGCCTCGCCGCGCTGGGCACCTGCGCCGTCGTCCTCGCCCTGCGCATGAACCGGGCGCCGTCGCGCCGGGGGCGGGCGCTGCGCGGGGTGCTCGCCGAGGCGCGCGAGGGACTCCTCTCCCGGCGCAACGCGCCCGGGGTCCTCGTCTCCTCCGCCGTCGTGCTGGCCGGTTACGTCGCGATGTTCGTGCTCGCCGCCCGTGTCGTCGGGGCCGATGCCTCCGTGACCGAGCTGCTGCCGCTCGCCGTGCTGGCGCTGCTCGCCATGGGGCTGCCGCTGAACGTCGGCGGCTGGGGGCCCCGGGAGGGTGTCACCGCCTGGGCGTTCGGCGCCGCCGGGCTCGGCGCCGGCCGGGGGCTGGCCGTCGCGGTGGTCTACGGAGTGCTCAGTCTCGTCGCGAGCCTGCCCGGGGCCGCCGTGCTCGTCGCCCGCTGGTACACGGGCCTGCGCACCGGGTCCCGGTCCACCGCGTCACCCGGCGCGCGGAAGGGTGCCTACCCGCGCCCGTCGCCGTCCGCCGTGCCGGCCGTGTCCGCCGTGCCGCCCTCGGAGGTCAACAGGGAGAAATACGCGCCGAAGGAATCCGCCAGACTCGCCAGCAGTTCCTTTCCCTTTTCCGCCGAACCCAGTGAAGGGCGGCCGATGACACCGGAATCGGTATAGGCGGACATGCCGAGGGTGAGCAGATGACGCCGGTCGTCCGCGACGGAATCGGAGGTCTCGTAACCGGGCCGGAGCAATTCGGGGTGAGTGTGCAGAAGGACGGAGGTCTCGATCTCCCCCGCGTGCATGTCGGTGAGCAACGAGGTGACCACACCGGCCCGTCGCCGCGCCGCCTCCCAGTCCTCCGGCGCAGGGAACAGCGCCATCCGCTCGCCGCGCGCGGAGGATTCCTGGACGACGTTGCCGAGTACGTAGTTCCCGCCGTGCCCGTTGACCAGCACCAGGGCGTCCACGCCCGACCGGCGGAGCGAGTCGGCGATGTCCCGTATCACCGCGTGGAGGGTCACGGAGGAGAGGGAGACGGTCCCCGGCCAGGCGGCGTGCTCGTGCGAGCAGGAGATCGTCACCGGAGGAAGGAGGTGCACCGGGTACGCGTCGGCGATCTCCCGCGCGACGGCACAGGCGACCAGCGTGTCGGTCGCCAGCGGCAGGAACGGGCCGTGCTGCTCGAAACTCCCGACGGGAAGAACCGCGACCTGCCGTGAGACACCGGCGCCCCGCGTCCGTACATCCTCCGTGGTGTCCGCCGGCAGCAGACCGTACCCCGGACCGTATGCCGCCGACCGTTTTTGCGAACCACCCATATCGTCACGGCCTTTCGTCTCTGCTCAGGACTGAGGAACTCGAGAATCATGACAGAAAAAGTAGGCGTACTCGGCAAGAAGTCTCCGCAGCGGACCGGTGTGGAACGCGTCGTGAATGCGCCGCTGCCCACCGTGTACGGGAAATTCCAGGCGATCGGCTATCTGGACCACGACCGCGGTGACGAGCAAGTGGCCCTGGTGTACGGCGACATCGGCACGGACGGTGTCCTCACCCGGCTGCACTCGGAATGCCTGACGGGTGACGCCTTCGGTTCCCGGCACTGCGAGTGCGGCGACCAGCTGGCCTCGGCGCTGCGCGCGGTCGTCGCCGAAGGGGCGGGCGTCGTCGCCTACTTGAGAGGGCACGAGGGCCGCGGCATCGGCCTGCTCGCCAAGCTGCGCGCGATGGCCCTGCAGGCGGAGGGCCTGGACACCGTCGAGGCGAACCTCGCCCTCGGCCTGCCGGTGGACGCCCGCGACTACGCCGTCGCCGCCGGGATGCTCCAGGACCTGGGCGTGCGGTCGGTGCGGCTGATGTCCAACAACCCGCGCAAGCGGGAGGCGCTGGTCCGGCACGGCATCCAGGTCGCCGAGCAGGTGCCGCTGCTGATCCCGCCGTGCGAGAACAACATCACCTATCTGCGCACCAAGCGGGAACGCCTCGACCACCACCTGCCCCACCTCGACGCGGTGGCGCACTGGTCGTGACCGGCGCCGCGGGCCGCGTCCCCGGTCAGCCGGTCACGGCGTCGTGCACCAGCCGCCTCAGTTCCCGGAACACCGGGTTGGAGGACCTGGGCCGCACCTGCGTGTAGAACTGCACGGTCAGGTCGCGGCCCGGGTCGATCCAGAAGGTGGTGGTGGCCACCCCGCTCCAGCCGTACGTGCCGGGACCGGACGGGACCTGTGTGCGGGACGGGTCGACGACGACGGAGACGCCGAGCCCGAAGCCGACGCCGTCGTTCCCGGGGTCGTCGTGCGCGGGGCGGCTGCCGAAGGCGCGCAGATCGGCGCCGCCGGGGAGGTGGTTGCGGGTCATCAGGTCCACGGTCTTCGGCGCGAGCAGCCGCACGCCGTCGAGCTCGCCGCGCCGGCGCAGCAGTTCCATGAACCGGTGCATGTCGTGGGCGGAGGCCACCATCCCCCCGCTGCCGGACAGGAACCGCGGCCGCCCCCGCAACGGCAGTCCGGCGACGGCCTCGATGCCCCCGTCCTCCGTCTCCCCGTACATCTCCGCGAGCCGCCCCGCCTGCTCGTCGGTGACCTGGAACCCGGCGTCCGCCATCCCCAGAGGCCGGAAGACCCGCTCGGCGAGGAAGACGTCCAGCGGCTGCCCGGACACCACCTCGATGATCCGCCCCAGCACGTTGGAGGCCACCGAGTAGTTCCACTGCGTCCCCGGATCGAACTGCAGCGGAAGACGCGCGTACAGGTCGACGGTCTCGGCGAGGGAGGCCCCCGGCACCACCGACGACTCCAGCCCGGCCGCCCGGTACAGCGCGTCGACGGGGTGGGTGCGGTAGAAGCCGAACGTCAGCCCGGCGGTGTGGGTCATCAGATGCCGGACGAGCAGGGGCCCGGAGGCGGGCCGGGTCCGTACGTCGTCGCCGGACCCGCCCTCGTACACCCGGGGTTCGGCGAAGGCCGGCAGATGGCGCCCGACCGGCTCGTCCAGCGCCAGCCGCCCCTCCTCCACCAGCATCAGCGCGCCCACGGACGTCACCGGCTTGGTCATGGAGTAGATCCGCCACAGCGTGTCGCTCTCCACCGGCAGCCCGGCCGCGACGTCCCGCGCCCCGTACGCCGTGAGGTGCGCGACGCGTCCGCCCCGCGCGACGGCCACGAGGAACCCGGGCATCCGTCCCTCGTCGACCCGGTGCGCGAGGTGCCGGTCCAGGCGCTCCAGCGCCCCGGCATCCAGCCCGGCCTCCTCCGGGCCGACCTCTTGCTGCAGCAGTGCCATCGCTCTCCTCCGCTTCCGCTCGTCGAGTGAATGCGGCCTACCCCACCGGGTGCCGGCGGGAACGCCGGCCCCGTGTGGCCCGTTGACCGGGTATGACTCAGGACGCCACGCAGGACGCGCTGCTCGGGCTGCTCGCCGAGGGGAACAGCGGAGTGCTCGTCACGCTGAAGCGTGACGGACGGCCTCAGCTGTCCAACGTCAACCACGCCTACTACCCGGACGAGCGGGTCGTGCGCGTCTCGGTGACGGACGACCGCGCCAAGACGCGCAACGTGCGGCGGGATCCGCGGGTCTCGTACCACGTGACCACCTCCGACCGGTGGGCCTACGCGGTCGCCGAGGGCACCGCCGAGCTCTCGGCCGTCGCGGCCGACCCGCACGACGAGGCGGTGGAGGAGCTCGTCCGGTTGTACCGGGACGTCGCCGGTGAGCATCCAGACTGGGACGACTACCGCGCCGCGATGGTCCGCGACCGGCGGCTGGTGCTGCGGCTGCGGGTGGAGCGGGTGTACGGGATCCCGCGGGGCGACGGGGGGTAGGCCCCCCGTCGGACGACCGGTGCCCGCGCCGTTCACGGCCGGGTGTTCCACTCCGCGATCACGGGCCTGCCGTGTTCCAGCGACAGCCGGCTCAGCGTGCCCGTCTCCAGGCGGAACAGGCGCCCCTCGGCCGGCGGCAGGCCCAGGCGGCGGGCCGTCAGCACGCGGAGCAGGTGACCGTGGGCCACCAGCATCACGTCGCCCCCGTCGAGCGCCCCGGCCACCCGGGCCAGCACCCGGTCGGCGCGCTCGCCCACCTGCTCCGGTGACTCGCCGGGAAGGTCCGGACC
>NZ_JAPSKQ010000222.1 GCF_031181555.1 Streptomyces sp.
GCGGGCCGCCCGGTGTGGGCCAGCAGGAAAACAGTACGAGCTCGGTTCTGTGTCAACGCGGCCCCTCCGCCACTGCACGGTCAACGTCGGCCGGGTCCAGTTCCGGAGCCCCGGCCCGCAGCCACAGAAAATATTCGACGTTCCCTGAGGGACCGGGCAGCGGACTCGCCGTCACGCCCTTCGCCCCGAGCCCCAGCTCCCAGGCCCTGGCCGCCACTCCCCGCACGGCCTCGGCACGCAGCTGCGGGCTGCGCACCACTCCCCCGCTGCCCAGCCGCTCCTTGCCCACCTCGAACTGCGGCTTGACCATCATCACCAGGTCGGCGTCCGGTTTCACGCACCGCGTCAGGGCGGGCAGGACCAGCCCGAGCGGAATGAAGGACAGATCCCCCACGACAAGGTCCACAGGCTCCCCATCGATCGCCTCGAGCGTCAACTCCCGTACGTTCGTACGGTCCTTGACGGTGACGCGTTCATCGTTCTGCAGAGACCACGCGAGTTGTCCGTACCCGACGTCCACGGCGACCACGTGCGCTGCCCCGGCGCGCAGCAGGACGTCGGTGAAGCCGCCGGTGGAGGCGCCGGCGTCCAGCGCACGCCGTCCCGCGACGACCAGGCCCCGCGGCATGAAGGCGTCGAGGGCGCCGGCCAGCTTGTGGCCGCCGCGCGACACGTAGTCCGGGTCGCTGTCGTCGCCCGCGACGACGATCGCGGCGGCGGTCTCCACCTGCGTGGCGGGCTTGGTCGCGACGGTCTTGCCGACGCTGACCCGGCCCGCGGCGATCAGCTGGCTGGCGTGCTCGCGCGAGCGCGCGAGCTTGCGGCGGACCAGCTCCGCGTCGAGACGGCGGCGTGCGACTCCTGCCACGTTCGGTTCAGCTCCTGTGTACGTGTGCCGAATGGGATGGGTGGCCCGAAGGGCCTCGTTGAGGGGTGGTGGTCGGGTGACGGGCGGGAGCCGGAGGTCCCGGGCGGGCGTCGAGCGCGGTGAGCGCGTCGCGCAGCCCCCGGTGCACATCCTCGTACACCTCGACGTGGCCGTCGGTGGTGAGGTGGTCGGCGTCGGCCAGCCGCTCGAGGTGGGCGTCCACCCCGGCCTCGCCGGTGGGGGTGCGCGGCACGTTCAGGGGAGCCGGGGCGGCCGGTCCGCCCTCGGGCGGCGGCTGCGGCCCGGCGGGCCCGGACTCGGGTCGCGGCTGCCCCGTGCCCGGCTCCGGGCTCTCCGCCTCCGGCACTGCGTCG
Source organism: Streptomyces sp. (assembly GCF_031181555.1). GTDB lineage: Bacteria > Actinomycetota > Actinomycetes > Streptomycetales > Streptomycetaceae > Streptomyces > Streptomyces fimbriatus. Next base: position 1,243 of record NZ_JAPSKQ010000222.1, read on the forward strand.
TTCATGCCCCGACGCTACCGCGAACACCTGGGGTACCGTCGTCCGCGATGGCCACGATCGAGGAGTGCCGTGCCGCACTCGACAAGCTTTCGGACAGCATGCAGCACGCCGAGGGGGACGTTCGCGCGGCCGCGGCGATGGACCGCTCGGTCAGCTGTCACATCACCGATCTGGACGTGACCTTCGCCGGCCGGCTCACCGGCGGCCGGATCGAGGTGCACGACACGTTGCCGGGCCCGCCGCGCGAGAAGGCCCAGATAAGGCTCGCGCTGACCGGCGACGACCTGGTGGCCCTGGTCGACGGCGAGCTGCACTTCGCCAGGGCCTGGGGGTCGGGCCGGGTGCGGCTGGAGGCGGGGCTGCGCGATCTGTTGCGGCTCAGGAAGCTCCTGTAGCGCCCACCGTCTCCGCCGCGCCCCTGTTCCCGGCCGCCGTCCGCGCCTTGCGCGCCGCGGGCACGATCAGGGGCGTGCCCGTCTCGGGGTCGTCGATGACCTGGCAGCGCAGCCCGAAGACCTCCTCGACCAGCCCGGCGGTGACGATGTCCTTCGGCGCGCCCTGGGCGATGACCTTCCCCCCGCGCAGGGCGATGAGGTGGGTGGCGTAGCGGGCGGCGTGGTTGAGGTCGTGCAGCACGGCGACCAGGGTGCGTCCCTGCTCCTCGTGCAGGTCCGCGCACAGGTCCAGGACGTCGATCTGGTGCTGGATGTCCAGGTAGGTGGTCGGCTCGTCGAGCAGCAGCAGCGGGGTCTGCTGGGCCAGTGCCATCGCGATCCACACGCGCTGGCGCTGACCTCCGGAGAGCTCGTCGACGTACCGTTCCGCCAGCTCGGCGACCCCGGTCTGGGCCATCGACTCCTGGACCACCCGCTCGTCCTCGGCCGACCACTGCCGCAGGATGCCCTGGTGCGGGTAACGGCCGCGGCCCACCAGATCGGCGACCGTGATGCCGTCGGGTGCGATCGACGACTGGGGCAGCAGTCCCAGGGTCCGGGCGACCTTCTTCGCGGGCATCGACTGGATGGCCTGCCCGTCGAGCAGGACCCGGCCCTCGCTGGGCTTGAGCATCCGCGACAGCGCCCGCAGCAGCGTCGACTTGCCGCACGCGTTGGGGCCGACGATCACGGTGAAGGAGTTGTCCGGTATCTCCACCGACAGCTGCTCGGCGATGACCCGCTGGTCGTAGGCGAGGGTGACGTTCTCGGCGGACAGTCGGTTCACGGTGCTCCTTCGGTCGTCCAGCCCGCTGCTGGCACTGCTCTTGCCGCCCCTGTTCTTCTCGCTCCCGGCGCTCATATGCGGCCCGCCCTGCGCTCGGTGACCAGCAGCCACAGCAGATAGACACCGCCGAGTACGCCGGTGACCACGCCCACCGGCAGCTGCTCGGCGCCGAACGCCCGCTGCGAGATCCAGTCGGCGGTGACCAGCAGGGCGGCGCCCATGCACAGCGACGCCACCAGGTTCGGCCCGGGCGAACGGGTCAGGCGCCGGGCGAGCTGCGGCGCGGTGAGCGCGACGAAGGCGACCGGTCCGGCGGCGGCGGTCGCGGACGCGGTGAGCAGTACGGCCGCCAACAGCAGCAGCAGCCGTACGCGCTCCACCCGCACGCCGAGGGCGGACGAGACGTCGTCGCCCATCTCCATCATCCTGAGCCCGCGGGAGTTGGCGAGGACCAGGGGCACGAGGACGGCGCACAGGGCGAGCAGCGGCCAGACCTGGTCCCAGTCACGGCCGTCGAGGGATCCGGTCATCCACACGACCGCGCGGGCCGCGTCGACGATGTCGGACTTGGTGAGCAGGTATCCGTTGACCGCCGTGACGACCGCCGAGACACCGATGCCGACCAGGACCAGCCGGTATCCGTGCACGCCCCGCTTCCAGGCGAGCACGTAGATGGCCAGACCGGTCACCAGCCCGCCGGCGAGCGCGCCGGCGGCGACCTGGTTGGCGGTGCCGGAGAACAGCACGATCACCGTGAGCGCACCGGCGGTCGCGCCCTGCCCGAGGCCGAGGACGTCCGGACTGCCCAGCGGATTGCGGGAGATGGACTGGAACAGCGCGCCGCCGAGGCCGAGCGAGGCCCCGACCAGCAGGCCGACCAGGACCCGGGGCAGCCGCAGTTCGGTGACGATGAACTCCTGACCGGCGTTGCCCTCGCCGACGAGCGTCCTGAGCACGTCGGCGGCGGGTATCGGGAAGTCGCCGGTGCCGATCAGCACCACGCTCGCGGTGAGCGCCGCGAGCAGGAGCAGCACGACGACGGTGAGGGCGCGCACGTCCAGCCGGACCGAGAGGCCGCCGGGAGTCCGCACCGCGCGGTTGGTCTTCACAGCTGGGCCGTCCTCCGCCGTCGTACGAGAAAGATGAAGACCGGGCCGCCGAGGATCGCCGTGACGATGCCGACCTGGAGCTCCGCGGGCCGGGCCGCGATCCGCCCGATCACGTCGGCTCCGATCAGCAGCACGGGCGACAGGAGCGCCGCGTACGGCAGGATCCAGCGCAGGTCGGGCCCGGTGAAGGAGCGCACGACGTGCGGCACCATCAGACCGACGAACACGATCGGCCCGCACGCGGCGGTCGCGGCCCCGCACAGCACGGTCGCGGCGAGCATGGACAGGGCCCGGGTGCGGTTGAGGTTGGCGCCGAGGGCCTTGGCGGTGTCGTCGCCCATGGCCATGGCGTTGAGCGGCCGGGCGAGCGCCAGCGCCAGCGCACAGCCGGCCAGCAGGAACGGCAGGACCTGCGTGATGGTCGAGTCGCTCCCCGAGGCCAGCGAACCCACCGTCCAGAAACGCATCCTGCCGAGCGCCGCGTCGTCCAGGATCATGATGGCCTGGATGTAGCCGTAGAGCGCGGCGCTGATCGCGGTACCGGCGAGCACGAGCCGCACCGGCGTCGCCCCCCGGCTGCCGCCCAGGAACCACACCAGCGCCCCGACGGCCGCCGCACCGAAGAACGCGAACCACACGTACCCGGACAGCGAAGTGATGCCGAAGAAGGTGATGGCGGTGACCACGGCCGCGGACGCGCCCGCGTTGATGCCGAGCAGTGCGGGGTCGGCCAGCGGATTGCGGGTGAGCGCCTGCAGCACCGCCCCCGACAGACCGAGCGCCGCGCCGACGAGCAGACCGAGCACGGTTCGTGACAACCGGTCGGCGACGACGACGTCGCTGTAGCTGCCGGTGTCCTCGAACAGGCCGTGCCAGACCTGGCCGAGGGACAGGTCCTTCGCTCCGACCGCGAGGCTCACCAGCGCGACGAGCACCAGGATCACGACGGAGACGAGCAGCCCAAGGATGCGCACCGCACGGCGTCTTGGGGGCGCGGGAGTATCGTCCGCGCGCTGTTCGGGGGGACTCTCGACCAACACGCAGTTAGGTTAGCCTACCCTGCTATGGGATCAAGATCCCGCCGTCGCCTCCCCCCGGCGGAGGGAAACGGGACACGGGCGGGGCCGGATCCGCGGATCACAGCCCCAGCCGTGCCAGTGCCTTGCCGCCGTCCAGTTCGCACACACCGTCACCGGCCGCCGTCCACGCCGCCGCGCACAGCGCGCGCAGCCCGTCCGGCGCGGCGCCGTCACCGTCGAGCTCCAGCGCCCCGGTCCCGGCCGTCGCCGTCCAGCCACCGCACCGGAACCCGCCGCCCGCCTCGACGACCTCCGGCTGCCCGGTGAGCATCCCGCGCAGATCGGCGTCGACGTAGGTCGGCCGGTGCCGCGGCGGTGCGGCCAGCAACTGCGCGCCGTCCGTCACCCCGGTCAGCACCAGCAGCGAGTCGACCCCGCCGTTGAACGCGCCCTCGATGTCGGTGTCCAGCCGGTCCCCCACCACCAGCGGCCGCTCGGCACCCGTGCGCAGGATCGTCTCCCGGTGCATCGGCGGCAGCGGCTTGCCCGCGACCTGCGGCTCGGCGCCCGTGGCGATCCGCACGACCTCCACCGCCGCGCCGTTGCCCGGTGCGATGCCCCGCCCGCTGGGAATCGTCAGGTCGGTGTTGGACGCGAACCACGGCACCCCGCGCGCAACGGCGTAGGACGCCTCCGCGAACCGACCCCACGGCAGCTCGGGCCCGCCGTACCCCTGCACGACCGCCACCGGATCGTCGTCCGCCGACTCCACCGGCACGAGCCCGCGCTCGCGCAGCGCCACCCGCAGTCCCTCGCCGCCGACCACCAGCACCCGGGAGCCCTGCGGCACCTGGTCGCCGACCAGCCGCGCCACGGCCTGCGCGGAGGTGATGACGTCACCGGCGTCCGCCGGTATCCCCAGCTCGGTCAGATGCGCGGCCACGGTGTCCGGAGTGCGCAGGGCGTTGTTCGTCACGTAGGCGAGGCGCATGCCGCCCTCGCGGGCCGCCGCGAGCGACTCGACCGCGTGGACGATCGCGCTCCCGCCCGCGTACACCACGCCGTCGAGGTCGAGCAGCGCCGTGTCGTACGCCTCGCTCAGGGCCTGCCCACTGGCCCCGGGCCTCGTCCTGACGCTCCGGCTCATTCGCATCGCTCCTCGTTCGACGGTTTTCCCCCGATCATCCCCCATGCCACCGGCACCCGTACGATGCCGGGATGAAGACAGCAGGTCACTCGGAAGCGAAGGCGCCCCGAGGCCTGGAACTCACCCCGTTCCGAGGCCTTCGTTACGACCCCGACCGGGTCGGCAGCCTGGCCGCCGTGACATCCCCGCCGTACGACGTCGTCGTCCGCCCGGACGGCCTGCACCACCTCCAGTCCGCCGACCCGTACAACATCGTCCGGCTGATCCTGCCCGAGGCGGACACGCCCGAGGCCCGCAACGCCCAGGCCGCCGACACCCTGCGCCGCTGGCGCTCCGAGGGCGTCCTGGCCCCCGACGCCGAACCCGGGCTGTACGTCTACGAGCAGCGCGACGGCGCCGGCATGCTGCAACGCGGCATCATCGGTGCTCTGCGCGTCTCGGACCCCGACGAGCGACTGGTCCTGCCGCACGAGGACGTCATGCCGCACGTCGTCGCCGACCGCGCCGACCTCATGCGGGCCACCTCCGCCAACCTCGAACCGCTGCTGCTCACCTACCGCGGCGACGGCACCGCGACCGCCACGGCCGACCTGATCGAGCGCGCCGCCGAGCGGCCGCCGCTCCTCGCGACCACCACGGAGGACGGCATCCACCACCGCCTGTGGTCCGTCACCGATCCCGCGGACCTGACCACGATAGGAAAGGAACTCGCCGGTCACCAGGCCCTCATCGCCGACGGCCACCACCGCTGGGCCACCTACCGCCGCCTCCGCGCGGAGCACCCCTCCCCCAGTCCCTGGGACCACGGCCTGGTCCTCCTCGTCGACACGGCCCGCTACCCCCTGCGGGTCCGCGCCATCCACCGCCTCCTGCACGGTCTGCCGGCCGCGGACGCACTGGACGCCCTCGACGGCCTCTTCCGCGTCCGCCGCCTCGACGGCACTCCGCTGTCCGAGGCCATGGACGCCCTGGCCGAGGCGGCCGCCCTGGGCAACGCCTTCCTCCTCGCCGGGGACGGCGCCTTCCATCTCGTCGACCGTCCGGACCCGGAGCTGCTGGCCCGCACGGTCCCGGCCGACCGGCCGATGGCCTGGCGCACCCTGGACGCGACGGTCCTGCACGCCACGCTCCTCGGCCACGTCTGGCGCGTCCCCGAGGACTCCCCCGCCCGCATCGCCTACATCCACGACACGGCCGCGACGGTCGAGAAGGCGGAACGCGACGGCGGCACGGCCGTCCTGATGCACCCGGTCCGCGAGGACGTCGTCCGCGATCTCGCCCGCCAGGGCGTCACGATGCCCCGCAAGTCGACGTCGTTCGGTCCGAAACCGGCCTCCGGTCTGGTCCTGCGCTCACTCGACCTCTGACGCCCCGCACGGCGCAGAAGGGGCGGGCCCCGTCGGGAGGCCCGCCCCTTCTGCGCCGTTGCGCCGTTCTCCGCTCCGGACGGACGTCAGTCCTCGTCGACGTCCTCGTCCGCGCGGGTCTCGTCGCCCTCGCCCTCGTCGAGGGCGTCCACGAACTCCACGCCGTCCAGCTCGGCCAGCCGGTCGGAGGCGTCCGTGCTGCCGTCCCGGTCGGCCTCCACGGCCTTGGCGAACCAGTCCCGCGCCTCGCCGGTCCGTCCGGCGGCGAGCAGCGCGTCGGCATAGGCGTAGCGCAGCCGCGCGGTCCACGGCTGTACGGAGTTGGACGCCAGCTCGGGGCTCTGCAGCGTCACGATCGCCGCGTCCAACTGCCCCATGTCGCGCCGGGCGCCGGCCGCGACGAGCCGCATCTCGACCTGTCCGGCCTTGTCGAGCTTCTGCACCTCGGGCGCGCCGGCCATGTCCAGCGCCTTCTCCGGCCGCCCGAGCCCACGCTCGCAGTCGGCCATGAGCGGCCACAGCTCCACGGTTCCGGTCATCCGCCGCGCGGCCCGGAACTCGGCGAGCGCCTCGGCGTACTTCTGGTTGGCGTACGCTGCGAATCCGGCGGCCTCCCGTACCGCGGCGACGCGCGACGCCAGCCGCAGGGCCACCCTGGAGTAGCCGTACGCCCCTTCAGGGTCTTCATCGATCAGCCGGGCGACCATCACCAGGTTCTTGGCGACGTCGTCCGCGAGGGTCTTGGGCAGGCTCTGCAGCTCCTGCCGTACGTCCTTGTCGATCTCCTCGCCGGTGACGTCCTCGGGGATCGGCAGCCGCTTGATCGGCTCCCGGTCCCGGTCGCGGTCCCGGTCCTCACGGAACCGCCCGCCACCGTGCCGGTCGTCCCGGCCGCGGTATCCGCCGGGCCGTCCTCCCCGGTCATCCCTCCGAGGCCCACGCCCACGGTCGTCACGCCCCCGGAAGCCACCGCGCTCACCACCGCGGCTGTCATCCCGCCGGAAACCGCCACGCTCGCCGCCCCGGCTGTCATCCCGCCGGAAACCACCGCGCTCGCCGCCCCGGTCACCCCGGTCGCCGTGGTCATCGCGCCCACGGAAAGCAGCGCGCTCGCCACCACGGCCGTCTTCCCTGCGGAAGCCGCC
>NZ_JAPSKQ010000223.1:0-4754 GCF_031181555.1 Streptomyces sp.
CCGGTGTACGCGGGGACGGCCGGTGCGTCGGTGTAGGTGGTGGCCGTCGTACGGCTGTGGTCGTTCGTCTCGTCGAAGTTCGACCAGTCGGCCTTGCCCATCCTCAGCTGGATGTCACCGGTGTTCCTGCCGGCGGCCAGTGAGCCGCCCGTGAAGGTGACCTCCAGGTACGCGTCCGCGCCCGTGACCGGCGTGGTCAGCGGCACGACGCGCAGCTTCACCCGCGCGCAGTCCACCGCCGCGTAGTCGCACCAGGCGCTGACGGTGGCCGAACCGTCCCGCGTGAAGTAGTAGCGCATCGAGACGGTGCCGAGGTCGAGGGCGGAGCTGCCGGTGTTGACCACCTGGAGCGAGGGCCGGATCGCGTTGTCCGTCGCCGACGCGTCGTTGTTCTTGTACCGCACCTTCACCGCCCCGGACGGGGTGTCGGACGACTCCGTCGTCACGTTCAGCGTCGCCGAGGGGGCGGAGACGTTACCCGCCGCGTCCCGGGCCCGGACGGTGTAGCCGTATGCCGTGGAGGGCGAGAGGCCGGTGTCGGTGTACGTCGTGCCGCTCACCGGTGCGGTGTTCACCTTGGTCGCGCCCCGGTAGACGTCGTACCCGGTCACGCGCGTGTTGTCGGTCGACGCCGTCCAGGAGAGCGAGACGCTGGTCGACGTCTTCGCGGTGCCGGTCAGTCCGCTCGGGGCGGTCGGTGCCTGTGTGTCCTCCGGGTCTCCCGGACCGTCGTGGAGCTCGCCCAGGCTGATGCCCGTGGTGCTTCCGGCGCCGCCCAGCGGGACCTCGTGGTCGAGGCTGACGAACTTTCCGTCGTGTTGCCACAGGGCGGGCTTGAGCAGGGCGTACTTCTCCTCGTCCCAGGACTTCCAGTCGCCCAGCAGCAGGCCGCCGGTGTCACCGGAGTTGGGGTTGAGGCACCAGAAGGTCTGGTGGATGCGGTGCTCGACGACGAGGTCGCGCAGCGCGGTCATCCACTTCTCGTTCGGGCCGTCGTCGAGGAAGCCGCCCCACTCTCCGATGAGCAGCGGGGCCCTGTTCTCCTTGTGGAGGTAGAGCCAGTTGGGGTCCCAGACGTCGCGTTCGAGGGTGGTGCGGTTCCAGTCGCCGGTGAACCAGGGCTGGAGGTGGACCAGCGGTCCGTAGTCGTGCGGGGAGTACACCAGTTGGTCGCTCTGCGCGCCGAGGTCGACGGGGTGGTCGCGGACGCCGCGCAGGTTGCCGCCCCACCAGGTCGAGTGGTAGTCGGTCGGGGTGGTGGAGGTCCAGTCCACACCGGCCTTGGGATAGATCTCGATGCCCTCGCAGAGCACCAGCAGGTTCGGGTTGATGGCGAGCATCCGCCTGCCGGCGGTCTCGCAGACGTGCTTGAAGTTGTCCTGGTCCGTCGAGCCGTCCCACTTGGCGCGCGGGCTGGTACCGGCCGTGCCGTGCGGCTCGTTCTTGACGTCCATGGCGACGATGGTGTCGTCGTCGCGGTAGCGGGTGGTCACCCACTCCCAGGCGGTGTAGAAGTCCTCGGACGTGATGGTGCCCTTCCACCACACCGGGTGGACGTGGCCGGAGTTGTCGGCCTCGGCGCTGTGCACGTCGAGCATGACCTTGATGCCGTACTGCTTGCACAGGTCGAGCCAGTGGTCGAAGACCTCCAGGGAGGTCTTGCCCGCGATCTCGGGGTTGGCGTAGGCGTTGACGCCGCTGGGGACGGTGGCCCGGCCGTTCTTCCACTCCAGCAGGAGCTGGGTGGAGACGGGGACGCGGACGATGTTGATGCCCCGGTCGGCCATGGCCTCGGTGATGTCGGTGATGTTGCCGGACCACAGCCCGTGGAAGACCCGCTCGGTGGCGTTGAAGCCGAACCAGTTGGCGCCGGTGAGCCAGACCTCGTCGCCGTTCGCGTCGACGATCTTGTTGCCTTCGGTGTGCAGCCAGTCGTCACCGGGTGCGGCGACGGACGCCTTCGGCGCGGCGGCTGTTTCGGCGTGTGCGGCAGCCGGCCGGTCGGCTGCCCAGGCCGCGGGCCCGGCCGCCGACAGCAGCCCCGCGGCCAGCACCGCGGTGAGCAGGGCTCTGATGTGCCGGAGCGGACCGCGGGGCCGGCTCCGTGCTGATGGCTGTCCCACTGTGTGCCCTTCTGTCGTTTTGCCGGACGAGAAGCACGCACAAAGATGGGAGCGCTCCCATGCATGCGCTGTTCATGAAGCCAGGCGACTCGGAAGCTGTCAACCGTCCGGACGGCACCGGATGGCCCTTTGTGGCGCTCCGCCACAGCGGGCGGTCGCGCCCGACCTGACCCGTCCTCACCTCCGGTACGGAGGGGCCGCGTTCCACGAGGCGGTGCGGAGGCTCGGCCGGGCGGTCCGGTTCGGGCCGGAGAGCTTGCTGCCGCCGCGTGCCACACCGGTGCTCCACCGGGCGCCCGTCGGTCTGCTCCCTCCGTGCCGGGTGCTGTGCGGTGTCCTCCGAGGTGCGCGGGAGACCGGCCCGCGGACGCCCACGGGGTCTTTGGCCGGACTGCGGTCGCGTCGCAGTTGCGTGACGCCGCCGTGCCGGGAACGGCAGGGAATGACGGGGCGTTCGGCGGGTCCTCCGCGACGGACGCGTACGGCCGTACCGGGCCGATCCCGGCAGGGCCCGTACCGGCAAGGACGGTCGCAGGGGCGATGCCGGAGCGGGCCCTTTCGAGGGGGTGCGGCATGCGCGTTCCCGTACGGCGACCGTGACGCCTGGAGCGGCACCGGCCCCCCAGGTCCTCCGCAGCTCACCCTCTCCCGCGACTCCGCGGTCACCAGCGGCGACGTCATGACCGCCGAACTCGTCCGCGACGCACACCGCAAGACGTTCGGCCCGGAGGCGGTGCTGGAGTGCGACCCGTCGACGGGCGGGGAGGACTCCCCCCCTCTTCGGAACGCGCGAGCACCGCGGCGGCGCGGACATCCCCACGCCCACTGGTTCGTGGGCGGCACGCACCGGCCGGTCCGAAACGCCGTGCCGGGCACTGCCCCCGCGGACGGACTCCTCGCCGTACCCGGCAACCACACCACGCGCTTCGCCCCCGATCCGGCCGCACCGGCCTGTTTCCGCCGGCCCCGGGTGGACCGCCGGTCGTCGAGGGCGAAGCGCGCCGCCGTCAGCTCAGGCCGAGGACGCTCATGGTGTGCTCGGCCATGCGCCGCTCTCCGAGGGCGTTGGGGTGGACGGGGACGAGGCTGCTGCCGAAGAGGAGGGGCTCGATCCAGCGGGTGCCGCCGGGCTTGCACGCGTCGTGGCCCTCGGACACCTGGGAGAAGTCCACGTAGGTGGCACCGGTCTCTTCGCCGGCGCGTTCGACGACCGCGTTGAGGTGTGCCTGTATGCCACGCACGTAGGGCACGTCACCGGCGGCGACCGGCAGCTTCGCGAAGCAGGACGGGTCGGCCTCGGCGGGTGTGATCCAGGGGTAACCCAGGACCGCCACGCGGGCGTTGGGCGCCTTGGCGCGCACGGCCCGCAGGGCGGCCTTGAGGGCGGGATAGGTGTTCGCGTCGATCTGGTCGGTGAAGGAGGTGCCGTACTTGTCCTTGCAGGGGCTGCCCTTGCCGCCACTGAGGACGCCGGCGGTGCCGCAGGCCGTCAAGGCGTTGATGAAGGTGCCGTTGTCGTTGCCGCCGATCGTCAGCGTCACCAGGTCGGTGTCCGCGCCGAGTGCGTTCGTCTGGGGTGGGACCCCGGGGTACTGGGACTCGGTGAAATCCTTCGTCTGGGCGGCGCCGCAGGTCACGTCCTTCAGACGGGCGCCCGTCCGGGCGGCGATCACGTGGGGGTAGTTCGCGGTGGAGCGCAGGCACAGCAGGTTGGTGAGATCCACGGGCAGCACGCCCGAGCCGGCGCTGTAGCTGTCGCCCAGGGCGACGTAGTCCAGTGACGTGGAGGCGTGTGCGGTGCCGCCGGTGAGGCTGAGGGCGAACGTACCGACGAGCGCGAGTGATGTGGCCATGACATTCCGAAAGGCGTGCTTCGGCATGTGGTCCCTCTTCTCGTGGGGTGTGGAGGGGGGCGGCCCGCCGGGCGCGCCGATGGTGAGACCGGAGCGGCTTGAGTGCGGGGGAGTGCCGGGTTGCGCGGTTACCGAACGGTTCTACCGCCAAGTAATGTGCAGGTCCCCCGACGGGGAGTCAACATTGTTGACCGAACTTCCTGAAAGGCTTGCGGAAGGCGCCCGACCCGTCTCCGTGAACGCGCGAACCCGCAGGTGCGAAGCAGCGGGTCCCCTATCCTGTCCCGCATGCTGCAGACCGGCTCTCGTACCACGACCCGCGAGGCCATCCACTCAGCCGCTGCCCGGCTGTTCCAGGACCAGGGCTTCTCCAGGACCACCGTCCGTCAGATCGCGGCGGCGGCCGACACGGATCCTGCACTGGTGATCCGTCACTTCAAGAGCAAAGAACTCCTGTTCCTGGAGACGATGCACCTGACGATCGACGACGAGCCGCTGCTCGACGTGCCACTGGAGCACCTGGGGGAACGGCTGGCCGAACTCCTCGTCGAACTCGACGGTCCCGCGCGGGGCGTCTTCCTGGCCCTGGTGCACGGCAGCAACGAACCGCAGATCCGCAAGCGCCTGCGCGACACGCACGAGCACGTCTTCATCGCGCCACTGCGCCGCCGCCTGTCCGGCCCCGACGCCGACGTCCGCGCGCGCACGGCGGCCGCCCTGGCCGGGGGACTGCTGTATGCGCTGTGGGTGGCCGGGGACGAGGGCCTGCTCCGAACGG
>NZ_JAPSKQ010000223.1:4854-8249 GCF_031181555.1 Streptomyces sp.
TGGATTTCGTCGACGAGTCCCCGCTCGAGGAGTTGCCGGCCGATCGTGGACGAGAGGATCTCCGGGTTCCTGCCGTCGACGGCCTCCAGCCCGATCCGGACCGCTTCGGCCACGTCGCGGCTCAGGAAAGTCACGCCACGGGCGGGCCGCGCGTCCTGCCGGGGGACGGGTGAAGGACTGATGCGGGTGCTCGGGCGCACCGGCGACGCGTCCGTCGTGCCGCAGTCGTGGGGCGGGTGTGTCCACTGGACGGCTGCCCTACTGCGCGGGTCGGCCCGCGGAGCCAGGGGCGGGCGGGATGTGAACGGTCATGATCAGGTGGCAGGTCCCGGTGCCCGCGCCGCGGTAGGTGTGGGGGGTGTCGCCGTCGAAGGTGGCGGTCTGCCCGGCCTCGACGGCATGCTCGGTGCCGTCGACGACGAGCACCATCTGGCCGGCGGTGACGCTGACGGTCTCCACGACGCCGGCCTGATGCGGATGGCTGGGGTACTCCTCGCCCGGTTCGAGTTTCCAGCGCCAGACCTCGACCGGGGACGGTCCGGAGGTGGTCAGCATGAGCCGGGCCTCGCCGCCTTTCTCCCCGGCCCACAAGGGCATGACGGCGTCGGCGGACACGACCCGGACACGGCCTTCGGCCGGCCCTTCCATCAGCGCGGACACCGAGATGCCCAGGGTGTCGGCGAGACGGACCAGGGTGGCGAAGTTCGGGTTGCCCTGGGCCTTCTCCAGTCCGACCAGGGCGCCCTTGCTGACCTTGGCGCGCCGGCCGAGTTCGTCCAGGGACAGCCCGGCGCGCGTACGGGCCGCGCGGACGTTGTGCGCGAGCGTCCGCAGTGCCGCCTCGGTCTCGGCCATCGCCTCACCCCTCCAAGCAGATAGATCACTGGACTGCACCGTGCGGTCATTCGATTGACGACTTCCGGTCGATGCACTGTACGGTGTGGTCGCTCCATTGATAGTAAGGGATGTACCCGTGATCGCTCTGCTGCTGGCCTTCGGCGCCGGAGCCGCCATCGCCCTGCAACTGGTCTTCCTGCACCAGGCGCCCTCCGACAGCGGCGTCGGTCCGCTGATCACCGGCCGTGCCGTGTCCTCCGCTGTCACCCTGGCCGCGGCCGGACTGATGTACCGCAGGCTCGGCTCCGAGAAGCCGGCGTACGCGATGTCGGCGACGGCCGGCGTGCTGGACTCGGTGGCGAACCTGCTGTTCCTGCTCGCCGCCCGCAGCGGCGACCTGGCCGTCGTCGCCGTGATCACCGCCCTGTGCCCGGCCGGCACCGTCCTGCTCGCCCGCAGCGTCCTCGCCGAACGGATCCACCGCGGCCAGCTCATCGGCCTGGGCACCGCCGCCGTCGCCGTCAACCTCCTCGCCCTCACCTGACCCCGCACCCCGCCCGGAAGGACCCGCACATGTTCATCCAGCCCTGGGACGCCGCCCTGGACGACGCCGAGTGGCAGACCTGGATCGCCGACGGCCACGACTTCGGCATCCTCAGCGTCAACGGCCTGCCCGGACAGGCGCCCGTCGTCGTGCCCACCCACTTCGCCGTCGACGGTGCCGGCCTGCTGATCCACCTCGCCCGCCCCAACCCCGTCTGGAGGACGATCGAGGCCGACCCGAACGTCACCTTCACCGTCACCGGCGACTACGCCTTCATCCCCGGACCCTGGCGCGCCAAGCCCGGCACCCCGCCCATCGACGGCGTCCCCACCAGCTACTACGCGGCCGTCCAATTCACCTGCCAGGCCACGATCATCGACGGCCCCGAGGCCAAGGCCGAGCTGCTGCGCCGCCAGATGGCCCACTTCCAGCCCGAAGGCGACCACGCCCCCATCGACCCTGAACAGCCCCCCTACGGGCGGATGCTGCCCGGCATCCGCGGCCTGCGCCTGGACGTCACCGAGGTGCGGGCGAAGTTCAAGTACGACGACCACAAACCCGCCGAGCAGCGCACCGACACCGCCCGCCGGCTCACCGAACGCGGCACCGGCCTGGACGCGCCCACTGCAGCCCAGCAACTGCGCCGCCTGGACCGCATCGGCACCTGGAAATCCTGACCCCGGCCCGTCCGCCCTCCCGAAACGGATCCCCCTCGCGATGACCGCCTTCCGCATCACCCCCGCCGTCGCCGACGCCTTCCCCGACACCCTCATCGCCGTCGTCACCGCCACCGGACTGCGCGGCCACGAACCCTGGCCCGCCACCGCCGCCGCCCTGCATGACCTGGAGCGGCAGTTCGCCGACGGTGCCTGGCAGCCCGCCGACGAGAGTGACCCCCGCATCGAGGCGTGGCACACCGCCTACCGCTCCTTCGGCACCAACCCCCGCCGTGTCCGGCCCAGCGTCGACGCCCTCGGACGCCGGTTCGCCAAGAAGGGCACCCTGCCTCGGATCAACCCGGCCGTCGACTCCTACAACGCCGTCTCCGTCCGCCACGGCCTGCCCGCCGGCGCCTTCGACCTCGACCACGTCACCGGCGACGTCGACATCCGTCACGCCGACGGCAGCGAGACCTTCACCCCGCTCGGCGAGCCCGGCACCGTCGAACACCCCAAGGCCGGCGAGATCATCTACACCGACGCCACCGACGTACTGACCCGCCACTGGAACCACCGCGACGCCCACCGCACCCGCGTCACCGAGGGCTCCACCCACGTCGCCTTCGTCCTCGAAACCCTCCACGCCACCCGCGACGGACACCTCCTCAGGACCGCCGTCGGCGAACTGCAGGACCTGCTGGCCCCGCACGCCGACCGGATCCAGGTGCACCACCTCACCCGGGAACGGCCTCAGGTCACCGTCTGAATCCCCGCCCTCTGCGGACGGTGATCCGCCCTCCGGGCCGCGCACGCTGCGGATACCGCCGCTTCACCGGCAAGAAGGCCGGATCCTCCGGATCATGAGGCCGACGGGAGGCGAGCCCGGCCGGTTTGCCCACCGACGACGGCGCTTGGTCGCGGGCAGAGCCCCGTTCCTCGCCGACCGGGGGCGGACGGGTCGGGCCCCGGCGATCCGGCGCACGGTGTCCACGGAACCGCAGCCGGCCTTCAGTCGGCGCTCACGCTCCTCCCGGAACGCCGCGCCCGACTCCTCCCGCCGCATCGCCACGTTCTCCCGCGCCTGATCGAGGACGGTCCGCTTGGGGGTGGGGTGCACCTCGGCCTCTTCGGCCGGCGCGCGTGCGATCAGCAGATCCGTGAACTCGCGCGACGAGGCCGCTCGGCCGGCCCCGACGCTTCGCCTCCGGAAGAGATCGTGCGACCTGCGGCATGCCCCGTACCGCCGTATTGATCGCCCGGCTTCGTGACGGTCGTCCGCAGGACCTCTTCAGCGCGGTCGGACGGCGCGGGCCTCCCGAGGCCGCCGCCCTCGCCGGAACCGTGGAACCGGATTT
>NZ_JAPSKQ010000056.1:0-14847 GCF_031181555.1 Streptomyces sp.
TCCCATACCGGCACCCCGTGTGAACGGAGGAGGGCCGGTCCGTGGACAATGGCCCACCACGCACTCTCACGCACGCACAGCACAGGCAGCACAGGAGGCGCTCCCTTGGAGCTCAGCAGGCGAACCTTCACCGCCCTGGCCGGCACGGCGGCGCTCGGGCTCGCGCTGGCCGGCAGCGGCGGGGCGGCGACCGGTCCGCGCGGGGCGCGCGTCGTGCCGACGGGACCGCCGCCCCCTCCGCCGAGCGCGGACGGCAAGCGGCACCGGGTCGGTTTCGACCGGTACTCGCTGCTGGTCGACGGCCGGCGCCTGGTGCTGTGGTCCGGCGAGATGCACCCCTTCCGGCTGCCGAGCCCGTCCCTGTGGCGGGACGTGCTGCAGAAGCTGCGCGCCCACGGGCACAACGCGGTCAGCGTCCCCGTCCCGTGGAACCACCACTCCCCCGCGCCGGGGAAGTACGACTTCACCGGGGTGCGGGATCTGGACCTGTTCCTGCGCACGGCCGCCGAGGAGCGGCTGTACGTCGTCCTGCGCCCGGGACCGTACAACGGCGCCGCCGATGTGGACGCCGGCGGCTTCCCGGGGTGGCTGACGGTCGCCGAGGGCACGGCGCGGACCGCGGACCCGGCGTACCTGCGGCACGTCGACGAGTGGCTGAGCGCGGTCAACGCCATCGCCGTCCGGCACCTGTTCACCGGGGGCGGCGGCACCGTGCTGCTGTACCAGATCGAGGACGGGCACGGCGTTCCCGCCGACGACCCGGCCGGGCGCGCCTACCTGGCCCACCTGTACGAGAAGGTGCGCGCCGACCGCATCGACGTACCGCTGTTCCACGCGGGCGGCCGGGAGGACCGGACGAACCGGGAGAGCGGGGCGAAGGGGCACCTGCTGTACGGGGTCGACGTGGACACCGCGCCCGGTGAGGTGCCGCCGGACCTCGGGCACTTCGGGAAGCGCGGGGCCGGTCCCGGTCCGCGCACGCCCGGATTCCTGGCCGGGGCGGCCGGCGGGACGGCCGATCCGTGGGGCGGGGCGCCGTCCGGCGGCAAGGGGTACCCGGAGGTGCGCCGGACCTACGACGCGGCGTACGAGCGGCGCGGCCACCTCACCCACCTCGCCAACGGGATCACGGTGCACACCGTCCGCGTGGCGTTCGGCGGGACCTCGTGGGGCTGGCTGCCCTCACCGGACGTCTACACCTCGTACGACTACGGGGCCGCGATCGACGAGGGGCGCCGGCAGACACCGAAACTGGCCCCGCTGCACCAGCTCGGGCACCTGGTGCGGACGGTGCCCGACCTCGCGCGGCTGGATCCGGCCGGGGAGGTGCGGGCGGCGGACGAGCGGATCAGGGTGTACCACCTGGCCAACCCCGACACCGACGCCCAGGTGTACGTCCTGCGCAACGACTCCGCCGAGCAGGTCACCTCGACGCTGCCGGAGACCGCCGTCGACGTGCCCGTCACCGTGGGGGCGCGGGACGCCAAGCTGCTCGTCACCGGGCTGCAGCTGGGGCGGCGGAAGCTGGCGTACTCCACCGCGCAGCCCATGCTGAGCCTGACCGCCGGACGGCAGGACGTCGCGGTGTTCACGGGCCGGCACCGCGAGGTGGCGCAGGTCGCGCTGGACTGCGACACCCAGCCGGTCACCAACCGGCTGGACGACGAGCCCGCGTGGGCCTACGACCGGGGCAGGCTGAACGTGGTGGTGCCGCTCGGGGTGGGCGGGCTGAGCCGCGTGCTGATCGAGGGCGGGGACTCCGAGACGCCCATGCTGCTGCTGTTCGCCGACGACGCGACCGCCCTGCGGCTGTGGCCGTACGAGACGCCGTCCGGTTCGCTGCTGGTCTACGGCCCGGCGCTGCTGCGCTCGGCCACCGTGCGCGGCCACACGGTCCACCTCACCGGCGACGTCGTCGGCGAGACCGGCCTCGAGGTGTGGGCGCCGCGCGGGGTCACCGCCGTGACCTGGAACGGCCGGCCGGTGCGCACGCACCTCAGCCGGGCCGGGAGCCTGCTGATGGAGGGGCTGATGCCGGGGGCGCCGGCGGTGCGGCTGCCCGCGCTGGAGGGCTGGCGGCGGCGGGAGGAGAACCCGGAGTCCGAACCGGACTTCGACGACTCGGCGTGGACGGCCGCCGACCGCACCTCGTCCCGCAGCACCACGCCCGTGCCCGGGGGCCGGCCCGTCCTCTTCGCGGACGACTACGGCTTCCACTACGGCGACGTCTGGTACCGGGGGCGGTTCGAGGACGCGCGCGGCCTCGAGGAGGTGTCGCTGTCCTACAGCACCGGTACGCAGGGGCTGCTGATGGCCTGGCTGGACGGGCGGCCGCTGGGCACGCACCGCATGCCGGTGCCGGACGAGGACACGGCGGACAAGGGCACGTGGACGGCCACGGCGGCCTTCGAGGTGCCCGAGGAACTGCGCAGGCGGGGGCGGCACGTGCTGTCCGTGCTCGTACGGCGGATGCAGCACGCCGGGGACGGGCGGGGCGAGCGGGCGAAGGACCCGCACAGGGCCGCGCGCGGGCTGGTGTCCGTCGGCTTCGGGGGCGGCTCCCGGGACGTGGACTGGCGGATCCGGGGCGCGGTGGAGCCGGACCGGGTGCGCGGACCGCTGAACAACGGCGGTCTGTACGGGGAGCGCGAGGGCTGGCACCTGCCGGGGTTCGACGACCGGGACTGGAAGGCCGTGGAGTTCCCGCGCGAGGACCGGCGGCAGGGGGTGACCTGGTACCGGACGGGCTTCCGGCTGGACGTCGCTCCGGACGTGGACGCCTCGATCGGGCTCACGCTCGAGGACGATCCGCAGCGCGCCTACCGCGTCCAGATCTTCCTGAACGGCTGGAACATGGGCCAGTACATCAACGATGTGGGCCCGCAGCACACCTTCGTCCTGCCGAACGGGATCCTCCGCACCCGTGGAGCCAACACACTGGCCCTGGCGGTGCTGTCCGACGGCACCACACCCGCGGGCCCGCGCGACGTCCGGCTGACGCTGCTGGGCGCCTCGCAGGGCGGGGTGCCGGTGGAGGCGGTGGACTCACCGGGACGGTGAGTCCACCTCAGGTGGCGACGGTCCCGCTCACGCCAGGCGGATCACGTTCCAGGACAGCGGCTCCAGCACGGCGGTCAGCCGGCCGTCGGTCAGGGTCGTGCCCTCGGCCGTGTGCGGGGTGACCCGCTCGGGCTCGGCGAGGGTGTTGCGGGCGTCGGGGTCGGCGTCCGCGAGGACGCTGTGCTCGACGACCGAGGTGAGGTCGAGGCCGTTCAGGGCGACCTCCAGCGGCAGCGCCTCGGTGCGGCTCCGGTTGACGGCGAAGACGGTGACCGTGCCGTCCTCGGCGCGCACGGCGGTGGCGTGCAGCAGGTCGGCCTCGCCGTACTTCTTCGTCTCGTACGTCGGCGAGTCGACGCGGACGTCGAGGACCTCGCCGCGGCCGTACTTCGAGGCCTGGGCGAACGGGAAGAACGTCGTCTGCCGCCAGGCCGGCCCGCCCGGCTCGGTCATGATCGGGGCGATCACGTTGACGAGCTGGGCGAGGCAGGCGACGGTGACGCGGTCGGCGTGCCGCAGGAGGGCGATGAGGAGCGAGCCGAAGACGACCGCGTCGGTGACGCTGTAGTTGTCCTCCAGCAGGCGCGGGGCCTCGGGCCAGTCGAGGGCGCTCACCTCGGCGTCGGTCCGGGACAGGTACCAGACGTTCCACTCGTCGAAGGAGAGGTTGATCTTCTTCTTCGACTTCAGCCGGGCGCCGATGTGGTCGCAGGTCGCCACGACGTTCTCGATGAAGGACTCCATGTCGACGGCCGAGGCGAGGAAGGAGTCGACGTCGCCGTCGAGCGGCTCGTAGTAGGCGTGCAGGGAGATGTAGTCGACGAGGTCGTACGTCTCCGCCAGGACCTTCGCCTCCCATTCGGCGAAGGTGGGCATGGACTGGCCCGAGGAGCCGCAGGCGACGAGTTCCACCGACGGGTCGATCTGGCGCATGGCGCGGGCCGTCTCCGCGGCGATGCGGCCGTACTCCTCCGCCGTCTTGTGGCCGGTCTGCCAGGGGCCGTCCATCTCGTTGCCCAGGCACCACAGCTTGATGCCGAAGGGGTCCTTGTCGCCGTGGGAGACGCGGAGGTCGGAGAGTTCCGTGCCCGACGGGTGGTTGGCGTACTCCTGGAGCTCGATGGCCTCGGCGACGCCGCGCGTGCCGAGGTTGACCGCCATCATCGGCTCGGCCTGCGGACCGATCTTCTTCAGGAACGCGATGTACTCGGAGAGGCCGAAGCGGTTCGACTCCGTGGTGCGCCAGGCCAGGTCGAGGCGGCGCGGGCGCTGCTCGACGGGGCCGACCGAGTCCTCCCACTTGTAGCCGGAGACGAAGTTGCCGCCGGGGTAGCGGATGGCGGTGACGCCGAGTTCCCTGACCAGGTCCAGGACGTCCTGGCGCAGGCCCGCGTCGTCCGCGGTGGGGTGGTCCGGTTCGAAGATGCCGGTGTAGACGCAGCGGCCGAGGTGTTCCACGAAGGAGCCGAAGAGACGGGGGTTGACCTCGGCGACGGTGAAGGCCGGGTCGAGGGTGAAACGGGCGGTGCGCACTGTTTTCCTTTCGGGGGTTCGGTTTCGTCTGCGGGTGGTGGGGGCCGGCCGCGCCCCTAACGGACGACCGGCCAGCCGTCCTTCCGCCAGGTCAGGGAGTTCAGCCCCAGCTTGGGCGTGCCCTCGTCCTCGGCGTCGTAGTAGTGGTACGCCAGCCAGTCCCGGCCCCGGTCGCGGAAGACGGACTGGCCGCCCGTGCCGATGAAGCGGCCGTGTCCCTCCAGGAGCAGGTCGCCGCCGCCCTCCAGCATCGGCTTGCCCGTGCTGTCGGCGTAGGGACCCGTGATGTCCGTGGAGCGGCCGACCTTGATCTTGTAGGTGGAGTTCACGCCGGAGCAGCAGGCGTCGTAGGAGGCGAAGAGGTAGTAGTGGCGGCCGTGCTTGACGATCTCCGGGCCCTCGACGGCGTACGGGGCGTCGGGGCGGGTCGCCAGGTGGTGGACGGTGGCGCCCTCGACGGCCTTTCCGGTGGTCCCGTCGAGTTCGACCATGCGGATGCCCGTCCAGTACGAGCCGAACGCCATCCACAGCTTGCCGTCCGCCTTGATCAGGGCGGGGTCGATGGCGTTGTAGTGGTCGGTGGTCTCGGAGGCGAAGACCTTGCCGTGGTCGGTCCAGGTGCCGGGCAGGCCGGTGCGGGAGGTGGCGACGCCGATCGCGGAGTGGTTGGTGCCCCAGGAGGAGACGGCGTAGTAGAGCCAGTAGCGGCCGGCCCGGTAGGAGATGTCCGGCGCCCAGGGGTCGCCGGTGTCGTTGTACTCGTACCACCAGCTCGGGGGTTCGGCGAAGGCGTTGCCCGCGTCCTCCCAGTGGACGCGGTCCTTCGAGGTGCGGGCGCCGATGACGCCGCCGGTGGAGTAGGCGACGTAGCCGCCGGACTTCAGGCGGATGACGGTCGGGTCGTGGATGATCTCCTGGCCGGTGATCGGCTGGGGGTCGGGGTGGGCGGCGTCCGCCCGGGCGGTGCCCGGGAGCAGGGCGACGGCGGCCGCGGCGAGCAGTGCCGCGAGTCTGAGGCGCTTCAACTCGGGAGCTCCTTGGTGGGTTACTGGCCGGCCAGGCCCGTGTGGGCGACGCCCGCCACGATCTGGCGCTGGAAGAAGACGAAGACGATGATCAGCGGAAGTCCCGCCATGAGGCCGCCGGCCATGAGCTGGGCCCACTGGATCCCGTAGGAGTTCATGACGGTCGCGATGCCGTTCGGCATGGTCATCAGGTCGGGGTTGTTGGTGACCATGTAGGGCCACAGGAAGTTGTTCCACGAGCTGATGAAGGTGAAGATGCCGACCGCCGCGAGCGAGGGGCGCGACAGCGGCAGGATGATCGTGAAGAAGATCCGCCAGCGGCCGGCGCCGTCGATGAAGGCGGCCTCCTCCAGTTCGCGCGGGATGCCCTGGAAGAACTTGTAGAGGATGTAGACCATCGCGGCGGGCGCGCACTGCGGCAGGATCATGCCCCAGTAGGTGTCGACCATGCCCATCTGCTGGACGGTGGTGAACAGGGGGACGCCGAGGACGGCCGGGGAGATCATCAGGCCCGCCATGACGACGCCCATGAGGACGGACTTGCCCTTGAACTCGGTACGGGCGAAGCCGTATCCGGCGAGCGCGCTCACCACCAGCACGACGGCCGTGACGCAGACGGACACGACGAACGAGTTCACGAACCAGTTGGTGATGTTGCCGGTCTCGAAGAGCGCCTTCCACGCCTGGCCCGTCCAGGCCTCCGGCAGCCAGTGCGGCGGGATCTCGGCGGCCTCCGCCTCGGACTTGAACGAGGTGAGCAGGGCCGCGGCGATCGGCGCCACGAAGACGGCGGAGACGACGGTGCCGAGCAGGGTGAGGACGATCTGGCTGGGCGTCCAGCGCTTGCGGGGCTTGGTGCGTATCGGCGTGGTCGCGGCGGTGGTCATCGGCCGCCCTCCTCACGGTTGCGCAGCAGCCACATCCGCGCCAGGGCGACCGCTGCGATGAGCACGAAGAAGATGATGGACATCGCGGAGGCGTAGCCCACGCGGTAGCTGGTGAAGCCCTGTTCGAGGGTGTACTGGACGAAGGAGCGGGTGCTGAGCTCCGGTCCGGGGCCGAAGTCCATCATCACGACGGCCTGGTCGAACAGTTGCAGCGAGGCGAGGATCTGGAGCGCGACCACCAGGCCGGTGATGTTGCGCAGCATCGGCAGGGTGATGTGGACCATGCGGTGCCAGGCGTTCGCCCCGTCCAGCTTGGCCGCCTCGTACAGGTGGCCGGGGATGCCCTGGAGGGCGGCGAGGTACAGCAGGAAGCTGAACCCGACCGTCCACCACAGGGTCTGGATCACGATGGCGAGCATGGCGTACGACTTGTCGGTCAGCCAGGGCGTGTCGATCCCGAGGGTGTGGTTGAACAGGCCGATGCCCTGGGTGAACAGCCACTGCCACATGTTGGCCGCGACCGTCGACGGCAGCAGGAACGGAACGAAGAAGCACAGCCGCCACAGCCACTTGCCGCGCTCGATGTGGTGGGCGAGCATCGCGAGGAGGAAGGCCATGACGGTGATGCAGGGCACGACCAGGAGCGTGAAGTAGGCGCTGTGGCCGAGCGCGTCCCACATCGCCGAGTCGTTCAGCGCCTCGCGGTAGTTGTCGAGGCCGACGAAGCTCGTGCCCTCGCCGGAGATGTTGGCGTCCGTGAAACTGAGGTAGACGCCGCGCAGCAGCGGCCAGACGACGAACAGGGCGAAGAGCGCCAGGAACGGGGCGATGAACCAGCCCCCGTGCTGGAAGCCCTGCTTGCGGCGGACGGTGGCGCCGGCGGTGGCGGTTGTCGCGCGCGCCGGGCGGATGACGGTCTCAGCACTGGTCGTCGTCACGCGACCGCACCTCCCTGCGCGGCGGTCCTGCCGTCCATCGGGTTCTTCGAGGCGAGGAGCCTGGTGAGCCGGTCCTTCATCCGCCGTGCGACGGCGTCCGGCTTGGCGGAGCCCATCGTCGAGGAGACGACGATCGGGCCGAGGTCCTGGGCGAGGACGCCGGTGGAGCCCGCGAACCACACCTTCGGCTCGGTGGCCTGGTGGTCCATCGCCGAGACGTACTCGCTCTGCGGGTCCAGCTTCTTGTACGCGTCCGTGGACAGGGTCGGCGTGTAGGCGGGGATGTGCCCGCCGGCGGCCCACTGCTGGGCGTGCTGGACGACGTACGCGGCGAGTCGGTGGGCGGCCTCGTTGGCGGCACCGCCGCGGCCGGCCTGGTGGGGCAGGACGAACGCGTGGGATTCGGCGTGGGTGGCCCGCTTGCCGAAGACGGGCGGCAGCGGGGTGGCGCCGTAGTCCAGCTTCGCGCCGGAGAAGACCGGCACCGACCAGTTGCCCTCCCAGGTGAACGGGGCGCCGTTGACGAACTGCTCGCCGGTCGGCGCGCCCGGGACGACGTACCCGTCGGTGACGTGCCGGCGGAGGAACTCCAGGACTTCGGTGGCCTTGTCCACGTCGAAGGTGACGTCGGTGTGGGCGTCGTCGAACCAGGTGCCGCCGAGCTGGGTGTAGAAGGTGACGAAGAACCACCACTGGAAGTTCTGGTCGTTGGTCCACAGGCCGACGGTCTGCAGGCCCTTCCGCTGGGCCTTCCTGGCCTTCTTCAGGACGTCGAACCACTCGGTGGTGGAGGTCACCGGGACCATCCGGCCGTCGTCGCCGAGCAGGTCCGCCTTCTTCAGCACGTCCTTGCGGTAGAAGCAGAGCTGGACGTGGATGTCGAGCGGCAGGGCGTAGAGCTTGCCGTCGATGACGCCGCGGTTCCACAGCGCGGGGTTGTAGTCCTCCTTGCGTACGCCGTACTCGGCGAGAAGGCCCGTGTCCCAGGGGTCGAGGAGCCGCCCCGGCGAGAAGCCGGTGACCCGGCCCAGGTGCATGACCCCGAGGTCGGGGGCGCGGTTGCCCGCGGCCGCCATGGCGAGCTTGGTGTAGAAGGGGTTGCCCCACTGGAGGGTCGAGTCCTTCACGTCGATGCCGGGGTTCGCCGCACGGAAGGCGTCCAGCATCGTGATCATGTTGTAGCCGTCGCCGCCGCTGAAGAGGTTCCAGTAGCGCACCCGGGTGTTCGCGCTGGACGCGAGCGCGTCGGCGCCGGTGCCGAGGGCCGCGAAGCCGAAGCTGCCCGCGACCGCGAGGCCGCCGGCCGCGGTCAGTAGGTGCCTGCGATTCAGGCCAGGTCGTCCCATGCCCTGCCCCATCTGCTCGAATGTGATGCCCGCAAGATATTGTTCGAAATATCGAAGAGCGCTCGTAACTTCGAACGGGACCGTAGGTGTCGAGCGCTTTCGCGTCAATGCTTCGGACAAGAACTCGGGGGAGGACTTTCCGCGCCCGTCCTCGCATGACGCGGACCCGTGTGGCCGCGTAGGCTCGAACGGCCTTGAGCGCAACGGCGGATGAGCGGCGGACGGGAACGGGGGGACACGATGGACGTCGCGGACGCGGCCACGGGTCCGGCCTCGTTCCTCGGCGGGTTCTACACGTCCTTCTGGTGGATCCCGGCCGCCGTCCTGGCCGCCGCCCTGGCGATCAAACTGCCGACGATCATCCGGTTCTGGGCGGATCCGCTGCTGCGCGCGGTCGGCGGTCTGCTGCTGCTCGCCTGCGCGGTCTTCGTGTTCGTCGCGCCCTCGACCATCGTCTGGGTCAACCGGGTCACCGGCGTGCCCAACATCTCGGCGCCCTGGGTGTACTCGCTGCTCACCGCGTTCTGCGGCTCCTGCCTGGTGCTGCTCATCGCCTGGCGCGACGGCCTGTCCGAGCGCTCCGCCGCCACCCGCCGGGCCACCCGCCGGGTCGTCTGCGCCTACGGCGGCGTGATCGTCCTGTTGTGGGTGCTGTTCGCCCTCGCGGACGTGCCCGTGGAGCGGACCCGGGACCTGGACACCTACTACGCCGGCACCCCGTTCATGCGCGAGGGGATCCTGCTGTACCTCCTCGCGCACACCACCGCCGCCCTCATCACCTCGAAGCTGATCTGGAACTGGATCCGCACCGACGGACTCGACGCCTGGCTGCGCTGGGGACTGAAGTTCCTGGGCGTCGGCTACGCGCTGAACCTGGCCTTCGACGCCGCCAAGCTCACCGCCGTCGCCGCCCGCTGGACCGGCAACGACCTGGACTGGCTCAGTCTGAACGTGGCCCCCGCCCTGGCCTGTCTGTCCGCCGTGTCGATCGCGGTCGGCTTCATCCTGCCGCACGCCGGCCAGTACCTGCACGAGCGCTGGCGGCTCCGTCTCGCCCACCACCGGCTGCGGCCCCTGTACCAGCTGATGAGGAAGGTGCACGGCTCCGGCGTGCCGTTCGTGCTGCGCGCCAGCCCCGAGCTGCGCCTGACCCGCCGCGAGACCTTCATCCGCGACGTGCTGCTGCCGCTGGCCCGGCGCACCGACGAGCGGCTGCGCGAGCGGTCGTACGCCGCCGCCCTCGGCCTCGGGTTCACGGCGGAGCGGGCGAAGGCGCTCGCCGCGGCCGTGGTGATCCTCGACGCCGTCGACGCCGGGCCCGACGCGGACGGCGGCGACGGCGCCCACGACCCCGACACCACGGACCTGCTCCGCGAGATCGGGGCCGTCTCGCGCGCCCTGCGCCGTCCCGAGGACATCCGGGAGGTCCGCATCCGTGCCGCGGCACCCGAGGACACCGCGGCGGTCACCGAGTGACCGTGCCGCACGCGGAACTGGCCGGGACGGCACCCGTCTTGGCATATTGCACAGGTGACCGAGCGACGCCCAGGGGAGCAGGGAGACAGCGGTGCGTACCAGGAAGGAGATGCGTCGTCTCGCTGACGCCCTCATCGATCCCATCCGGGTGGCGGTCCCGGCGGATCCCGAGGTCCTGTTCGAGGCGCTGGTCGCCTCCGTCAGCGCATGGCGGGGGCGCAGGGTCGTCGTCCACCGCGCGGCGTTCCCGCCGCACACCGCCAGCGGGCTGTGGCTGGAGCGCGAACACCACGACGACGTGGTGGTGGACGAACGGGCCGCCGTGTGGCACCAGATCGTGATCTTCTGCCACGAGGTGTGGCACATGAACCGCCGGCAGGCGCAGGCGGCGCCCGCCGGTGAGCAGCCCCGGCCGGTCGCCGCGCGCACCGACTTCAGCCTGGCCGAGGAGCAGGAGGCGGACCGTTTCGGCATGCTGATGGGGCGTCGGCTGCGCACCTGGCTGGATGCCTCCACCGACTCGGTGTTCGCCGCGGAGGGCGGTGACCCCGAGGACCCCCAGGACCTCGCCGCACGCATCGGGGCCGCGCTCAACTACCGCGGGACGAAGAAATGAGCGGCCTGATCAACTACACCAGCTGCGGGGTGCTGTGGCTCGGCCTGGTGATCAAGTCCCCCGATCTGCTGCGGCACCGCCGCGATCCGTATCTGTGGTCCATCTGCGCGGTGCTGGGGCTGGCCGGGCTCTGCTTCTTCCTCGGGGCACCGCCGACGGTCGGCGCGGTGAACCGGCTCGGCGGGGTGCCGAACCTCGCCGCGCCGCTGACGTACGCGGCGATCACCGGGTACTGCGCCGCCTCCCAGGTCCTCATCGTCCACTGGCGCGGCGGTCCCCGGGTGCACCGCACCGCCCGGCGCTGGATCCTCGCCTACACCGGTGTCCTGCTCGGCATCGCCGTGACCTTCGCCCTCGGCGACGCGCCGGTGGAGCGCCGCACCGACCTGGACACCTACTACGCGACGACCCCGTTCATCGCCCAGATGATCGTGCTGTACCTGGTCGCGCACCTGATCGCGGTGACCGTCACCACGGTGTCGTCGCTGCGCTGGGCGCGCCGGGTGCGGGGCGGGCTGCGGGCGGGGCTGACGCTGCTCGGCATCGGGTCGCTGTGCGGCGCCGGGTACAGCGTGGCCAAGCTCGTCGCGGTGGGCGCCCGCTGGTCCGGGCGGGACTGGTCGGCGCTCGGCACCACCGTCTCCCCGGCCGCCGCCGGTCTCGGCGCCCTGCTGACGGTCGTCGGGGTGCTCGTCCCGCTGGTGGTGCCCCGGGTGACCGAGTGGCGGCGGGCCCGGCACGCGTATGCCCGCCTCGCACCGCTGGAGCGGGCGCTCGACGACCTGCTCACCCGCCGGACGCTGCGGCTGCCCCGGCCCCGGTTCGCCTCCCCGGCCACTCGGCTGGTGTGGCGCCAGACCAGCATCCACAACGCGCTGAGCCACCTGGACGCGTACTTCGACCCGGAGGTGTACGACCGGACCCGCGCCGGTGTGCTGGAGGGGACGGGCGATCCGGAGCGGGCCGAGGCCGCCGCCTGGGCCGCGGTGATCACCGCGGCGGTGCGGCAGGAGGCGGACCCGGGGCGGGAGTTCCCGCCCCCCGGCAGCGGCCGGCTCCTCGACCGGGTGCCGGGACCGGCCGGCCTGGTCCGGATCGCCGACGCGCTGGCCGGTGCCGCCCCGGTGCCGCCGGCCGCCGTCGTGTCCGGCGGCCGGACCCCGGCGGGGGCCGCATGAACCGGGAGAACCGCGGCAGCCGGGTGCCGGCCGAAGGGAGCCGTCCGGTATGAGTCTCGTCGTGTACCTGGCGGCCCTGGTCTTCGGGATGTCCTCGGTGCTGCTGCTGCGCCGTCCGCGCACCGCCGTGCGGAACCCGCTGACCCTGTCCACCTGCATGGCGATCGTCCTCGGCGCCCTGGTCTTCGTCTGCGCAGCGCCGGCCACCCTGTCCGCCGTCAACGGGCTCACCGGCATCCCCAACTTCGGTGCGCCGCTGACCTACGGCATGCTCTCCGCGTACAGCTGCGCGGTGCTCGTGCTGCTGATCAACTGGCGGGGCGGTCCCCGCGAACGGGTGCGGCGCATGGTGCTGCGCAGCATCGCCGCGTACGGGGTGCTGGTGGTGGCCATCGTCGTGCTGTTCGTGCTCGCCGACGCGGACACCGAGCGGCTGACGGACCTGGACACGTACTACGCCAACACCCCGTTCATGCGGGAGATGATCCTGCTGTACCTGGTCGGGCACAGCGCGGCGATGCTGGTGATGTGCGTGGTGTGCGTCAAGTGGGGCCGTGAGGTCACCGGGCTGCTGCGGGTCGGGCTGCGGCTGATCCTGTGGGGGTCGCTGCTGGACCTGCTGGGGTTCCAGCTGGCCAAGTACACGGCGGTGGTGGCGCGTTGGTCGGGCCACGACCTCGACTTCCTGTCCACCACGCTCGCCCCGCCGATGGCCTCGCTGGCCGCGCTGGTGTGTTCGGCGGGGTTCGTGCTGCCGAGGCTGCTGCCGTCGGCGGTCGCCCAGTGGCGGGGGCTCGGGGACTACCGGCGGCTGGGTCCGCTGTGGTCCCTGGTGAAGTCGGTGTCCACCGCCCCCAAACCCCCCGCCGCCTGGTGGCAGCTCCCCCAGGCCCGGCTCCAGTGGCGCGAGGTGTCCATCCACGACGCCCTGCTCGCGCTGGCGCCGTACTTCGACCACCGGGTCCGCGAACGGGTGCGGGACACCGCCCTGAGCGCGGGCCGCTCCCCCCACGAGGCCCGTCTCGCGGCGGAGGCCGCCATGCTCGCCGACGCGGCGCGCCGGGCCGCCGCCCGCGAGGAACCGCCCGAGCCCGCGGGCACGTACCGTCTGCACGCCACCGAAGTGTCCGGCACCGGAGGGCTGGTGGAGCTGGCCCAGGCGCTGGGCCGGCCGCCCGCCGGGGCCGCGCCGGCCACGGCCGGACCCATGACCGAACCCGAGGAGCCCCATGTCGCGTAGAGCAGTCGTCATCGGTGCCGGCCTGGCCGGCATGCTGGCCGCGGCCGTCCTGTCCGGCGCGGGAGTGGACGAGGTGATCGTGCTGGACCGCGACGGCCTCCCCGAGGGACCCGAGCACCGCAAGGGACTGCCGCAGGGACGCCACGCGCATCTGCTCATGGCCGGCGGGCTGGCCGCCATGGAGGACCTCGTGCCGGACCTGAGCCTGCGCAAACGGCTGCTCGCCGCCGGGGCCCACGAGATATCCCTCAGTTCGGGCATGCTGGCCCTCACCCCCGAGGGCTGGCTCAGACGGTGGCGGCGCGAGGGTCCCGTCATGCTCACGTGCAGCCGGGCCCTGCTGGACTGGACGGTACGGGACGCGGTGCTGGAGCACTGCCCGGTCGAGGTCCGCAGGGCCGCCGTGGTGGGGCTGATGGGGTCGGCGGCGCGGGTGCGGGGGGTGCGCGTCGCCGCGCCCGGCGGGGACACGGAGCTGGAGGCGGACTTCGTCGTCGACGCGAGCGGACGCGGCACCCGGGTCGTCACCTGGCTGACCGGGCTCGGGCTGACCGGGATCGAGGAGCGGACCGTGGACTCCGGGCTGGTGAACGCGACGCGTGTCTACCGGATCCCGCAGGGGGCGGAGCGGTTTCCGCTGACCATCGTGCAGCCCGACCCGTACAGGTCCCGGCCGGGGCGCAGCGCGATGGTGCTGCCGATCGAGGACGACCGGTGGATGGTGAGCCTCGGCGGCACCCGGGGCGGTGAGCCGCCGGCGGACCCGGAGGGTTTCCTGCGGTACACGCTCGCGCTGCCGGACCCCATCGTGGGACGGCTGATCTCCGGGGCCGAACCGCTCACCGGCGTGCACCTGAGCCGGTCCACCAGCAATGTGCGGCGGTATCTGGAGAAGTCCGCGCGGTGGCCCGACGGTTTCGTCGTCCTCGGGGACGCGCTGGGCACGTTCAACCCGGTGTACGGGCAGGGCATGTCGGTGGCCGCGTTCGGTGCGCGGGTGCTCGACCGGGAGCTGAGCCGTGCCGGCCTCACCGCGCCCGGTCTCGCCCGGCGGGTGCTGCGCGGGACGGCGCGGTCGGTGGACGCCGCGTGGTCCATGGCCGTCAGCCAGGACCTGCGCTACCCGGAGGTGCGCGGCGTCCGGCCGGGCCTCGCCGACCGCGTCGTCACGGCGTACTCGCGGCGCATGATGAAGGCGGCCACGGGCTCCTACGCGGCGGCCTCCGCGATCTGGGACGTCACCAGCATGCGCACGCCCCCGACCCGCATGTTCCGCCCGACGGCGCTCCTGGCCGCCCTCACCGGCTCCCCCCTGCCGCCGCTGACGGGGGCTCCGCTGACCCCGGGCGAACGCGAACTCCTCCGGGGACTCGACCGCACGGGGGTGTGACCACGGCGGCCCCCGGACGCGACCGGAAGCCCGCGTCCGGCCCTCCCGAACCCCTCACCACCGGGCAACCACCCGACGAGCCCCGGCGACCGGCGACCGGCGACCGGCGACCGGCGACCGGCGACCGGCGACCGGCGACCGGCGACCGGCGACCGGCG
>NZ_JAPSKQ010000056.1:14947-16704 GCF_031181555.1 Streptomyces sp.
CTCAGCCCGTGAACGCCGGTTGTGCGAGGCCCTTGCCCGCGTCGGGGATCACCAGTACCGAGCCCGCCAGGGGGTGGGGGGCGGACAGGCCCACCCGGGCCGTGGTGAGGTACAGGTCGGACAGGCCGGCGCCGCCGAAGGCGCAGGCCGTGACGCGGGGGACCGGGAGCGGGATCACCCGGTCCAGGCCGCCGGCCGGCGTGTAGCGGCGCACCGCGGCGCCGTCCCACAGGGCGACCCAGACGCAGCCGTCGGCGTCGACGGTGAGGCCGTCGGGGAAACCGGCGCCCTCCTCGATCTCGGCCAGAGGGCGGCGGCCCGTGATCCGGCCGGTCGCCACGTCGTGGTCGAAGACGTCGATGCGGCGGGTGGGGGTGTCGACGTAGTACATGAGGCGGCCGTCGGGGCTCCAGCCGGTGCCGTTGCTCACCGTCACGTCGTCGAGGACGGTGTCGACCGTGCCGTCCCCGGTGATCCGGGAGAGCGTGCCGCCGCCGGTGGCCTCGTCGTAGCGCATGGTGCCGGCCCACAGCGTGCCGTCGGGGGCGACGGCGGCGTCGTTGGCGCGGCGGCCGGGGACGGCCTCCCGGTGCAGCCAGCGGAAGGTGCCGTCGGGGTCGAGCAGGCCGACGCCGTCGCGCAGGTTGAGGACGAGGCCGCCGCCCGCGCGGGGCTTGGCGGCGCCCACGTGCTGGTCGGTGCGGCGCAGCGTGCGCCGGCCGGTGGCCGGGTCGTAGGTGTGGACGCGGGAGGCGAGGATGTCGATCCACAGGAGGCGGCCGGTGGCCGGGTCCCAGGTGGGCCCCTCGCCCAGGGCCGCCTCCGCGCGGACGGCCACCTCGTACGCGGTGTGGTCGCTCATGCCGCGCTCCGGTGGCCCAGGCGCTCGGACAGTTCGGCGGCGCCCTTGGCGGCCAGTTGCTCCAGCTCGCCCAGGCGCTCGTCGCTCCAGCGGATCATCGGTACGGAGATGGACAGCGCGGCGACCACCTGTCCCGTGCGGTCGCGCACCGGCGCGGCGACGCAGGAGACGTCCGGGTTGGACTCGCGGCTCTCCACGGCGATGCCCCGCGCCCGGATCTCCGCCAGGGCCTCGCGCAGGGCGGCCGGGTCGGTGATGCTGTTGGGGGTCATCGCGACCAGCTCGGCGTCGTCGGGGATGCGCGCGGCGAGCTCCCGCTCGGGAAGGGAGGCCAGCAGCATCTTGCCGACGGAGGTGCAGTGGGCGGGCAGCCTGCGGCCGGCCGCCGACACCATCCGCACCGCGTGCGTGGAGTCCACCTTGGCGATGTAGATGACGTCGGTGTCCTCCAGGATCGCCACGTGCACCGTCTCGTCGCAGGTCTCGGCGACGGACCGGGCGACCTGCTGGCCCTCGGCGGCGAGGTCGAGGTGTTCGGCGTAGCGGGCGCCGAGCTGGTACGGGCGTACGCCGAGCCGGTAGCGTCCGGGCTGGCCGGCCACCGGGACGATGTACTTCCGGGCGGCGAGCGTGGTCACCAGCTCGTGGACGGTGGTGCGCGGCAGCTGGAGCCGGCGCACGATGTCCGGGGCGGAGAGCGTCCCGTCCCCGTCGAGGAAGAGCTCGAGAATGTCGAGAGCCCGGGTCACGGCTGGTACGAGGCGTCCCACGACCGGCCCCCTCCCTATGTGTCTCAGGCGCCTGCGCTCGTTCGAGATTTCAACAGGCGATCGGAATGACGAACACACACAGGCTAGTCACCCGGGCTCACGCGGGCAATGGCACGGTTCGGGCC
>NZ_JAPSKQ010000056.1:16804-35556 GCF_031181555.1 Streptomyces sp.
ACGACCGGCCCCCTCCCTATGTGTCTCAGGCGCCTGCGCTCGTTCGAGATTTCAACAGGCGATCGGAATGACGAACACACACAGGCTAGTCACCCGGGCTCACGCGGGCAATGGCACGGTTCGGGCCGCCCCCGCCGCACCGCCGCCCCCTCGGGTCACCGCACGCGGGGATCCCCCAGCGTGCCGCGGAGCCGCTGGGCCCTGAGGACCAGTTCCAGTTCGAAGCGGCGGTCCGGGTCGTCGATCTCGTCGCCCCACAACTCGCGGATCTGCCGCAGCCGGTAGCGGACGGTCTGGGGATGGACGCCGAGCCGCGCCGCCACCTCCGGCGCCCCGCCCCGGGTCTCCAGCCACGCCAGTAACGTTTCCGCGAGCCGCCGCCCGTGCGTGGGGCCGCAGTGCGTCAGCGGGGCGAGACAGCGCAGCGCGAGGTCGTCGATCAGCTCCTCCGGCTGGAGCAGCACCAGCGCCTCGGTGTGCTCGGTGCAGTGCAGCACCTCACCGGCCGGCAGCAGCTTCCGCTCCATCAGCCGCAGCGCGGCCTCCGCCCAGCGCAGCGACTTCGCCGCGTCGGCGATCGCCACCGGCGGGCCGATCGCCCCGGACCAGCCGGTGAGCGCACGGTGCAGCAGTTCGGGGCGGCCGGCCGCGTCCGGCTCGGGGATGACCATGCGGGGCTGCTCGTACTCCATGTCGAGCAGCACCCCCTGCCCCACCGCGGGCGCCACCGCCTGCCGCGCCGGGCGCAGCAGCACGCCGACGGCGACCTTCTCGGGCAGCGGCCAGCCGATCCGCGCGGCCCGCTCGGCCAGCGCGTCGGTGGGATCGCCCCGGTGCTGTTCGGTGAACAGCAGTTCCAGCAGCCGGCGTTGCAGCCGCAGCAGCTCCCCCGCCTGGCGGGCGGCGGCCTCGGCGTATCCGCGCACGGACTGGTCGACCAGACCGTCGAGGTACTCGTAGCCCGCGTCGACCAGTTCGTACATGGCGGGCGGGGGGATGTCGACGCGCTGGCCGATGTCGGCGAAGCAGCGCCAGGCCAGGCGGACGCCCAGGCGGTAGATCGCCTGGAGGGAGTCCAGTGACCGTCCGTGCAGGCCCTCGCCGCGGCCGAACTGCTGGAAGACGTCGGGCGGTACGGTCGGCCGCCCCGCCGGGTCCGCGTGCGCCAGGTGCCGGACGAAGACCTCGATGGCGCGGCGGATGCCGACGAGGGCCATGGGCTCACCGGAGTCGTCGAGGACGACGGGCAGGTGGGGGTGCTCGCGCCGGATCTCGCTCATGATGTGCTCGGCGAGCGCGGGCGCCTCGGCCAGGGCGATCTCGGCGAACCGGCGCACCTGGTGGCGCGGTACGTCGTGCCAGGCGGAGCGGGCCGTGACGGTCCGGGATGCGGCCACGGCTCAGCGCTCCCGGCCGGCCTGTTCGTAGGTGATCATGGGCGTGTTCGGCTGGTCGGGCCTGGCTTCGAGCAGGGCGACCACGCCGAGCGCGGCACCGACGGCGAGGGCCGCGGCGAGCGCGACCGTCAGCGCGGCGGCGAACAATCTGGACATCGCAGGGTCAGCCTCTCTGTCGGGAGGTTCCCCACCCCCGCACCGTGACCGACCACCCCTGTCTGTCGTGCCCCAGTGTCGGCATGGCGTTGACACCCCGTCAAGAGGGGGCCTACGGTTCCCGGCCCATACGTCCCGCGCACTTTCCTCCACGGCCTCGGCCGTCCCACGTCGAGCCGTCCCGAGCCTCTGGAGCGCCCGGATGCGCCGTACAACTTCCCCTTTCTCCCTGGTCCTGCTGGGTGCCGGCACCTTCCTGCTGGTGCTGGCACCGCTGTTGGCGTGGTACGTGCACCCACGTGCCGCGGTGAACCCCGTCGACATCGACACCACCGCCGTCTACACCGGCCGGGGCAGCGTCTTCGACACCGAGCGGATCGAGACGGTGCCCGACCGGAGGATCACCGTCACCCAGCGGGTGCGCGGTGACGTCGAGGACAGCGAGCGCAGCGGAAACGCCGTGTGGGACGTGATCACCACGGTCGACACGGACGCGTCCCTGCCGGCCGCCGACCCGCACGACGCCCTGGACTTCACCCCGCACCGCTGGGTGCTGGACCGGAAGACCACCAGGCCCGTGCACTGCTGCGAGGAGACCCCGCACATCGAGGGCGAGGCGTATCTGAAGTTCCCCTTCGACGTGCAGAAACGCTCCTACCAGTGGTGGGACAACACCCTCGGCGACACGGTCGTCATGCGCTACCGGGGCACCGCGAAGGTCCAGGGCTACACGGGGTACCGGTTCACCGGGTCGGTGCCGCCGACGAAGGCCGGCACCCGGCTGGTGCCGGGCAGCATCGTCGACCGGCCGGAGAGTCCGCAGGTGCTGGCCGAGGAGTGGTACTCCAACCACGGCATCGAGCTGATCGTCGACCAGCGCACGGGCCGGGTGCTCTACGCACAGACCGGCCCGAGGCAGACCCTGCGGGCGCCGGGCGCGGACGAGGACGCGGCCGTCCTGCTGGACGCCGAGAAGATCGCGTTCACGCCCCGCACCCAGAAGGAGGCCGTGCGCCAGGCCGAGCAGGACAGCGGCCGGCTGCGCCTGCTGGGCGAGACGCTGCCGGTCGGCGCGGCCGTGGCGGGAGGTCTCCTCGCGGCGGCCGGAGGAGTTCTGGTGGCACGCGGACGGAAGGAAGAAGAACGCCCCGAGACGCCCGGTGTGCCGCAGTCCGCGCTCACGAAATGACATGACGCCGGGTTCAACAAAGCCGGAACTTGTCACGTTCGTGAGTAGCCGTGACGAACGGCTGGGCGAAAACTGTGCAACCCCACCCGAGCACAGACCGGCCGTCCCCGTCCCGGAACCCCACGGCGCCCCACCGCGTCCCGACGTCCCCGCACTCCGAGACGAGTTGGAGCAACGATGCCCCAGCACGTACCGTCCTCCCTGCGCGTCACGCCTCCCGACGCGCCGCAGCACCCCCCGGTGCTCCCCGCCCACCCCCGCCGGATCGTCTTCCTCGCCCACCGCGACCTGGGCAATCCGTCCGCCGGCGGCTCCGAGCTGCTGGTCGACCGGCTCGCCGACGGCCTGACCCGCCTCGGCCACCAGGTCACGCTGCTGTGCGGAGGGCCCGCGTCCTTCCGTGACTACCGGGTCGTGTCGGCGGGCGGCGCCTACGACCACTACCTCCGTGCCCGTTCCGCCTTCGCCCGCCGGGTCGGCGACTGCGACCTGCTGGTCGAGGTGTGCAACGGCATGCCGTACCTGGCGCCGCTGTGGCATCACGGGCCCACCCTCTGCCTGGTCAACCACGTGCACACCGACCTGTGGCCGATGCGCTTCGGCGGTCCGCTCGCCCCGGCCGCGCGGATCGGGCGAAGACTCGAGCACTGGGCCCTGGCCGGTGCGCGCCGGCGCGGGCTGCTGGTCGCCGTCTCCCCCTCGACCGCGCACGCGCTGCACGGGCTCGGCGTGCCACGGGAGCGGATCCGGATCGTGCACAACGGTGTGGAGGAACCGGGCCCGCGCACCGCGCGTTCCCCTCAGCCGCTGTTCGTGGCCGTGGGCCGGCTCGTCGAGTACAAGCGCGTGGATCTGCTCCTGAGGCTGTGGGAGCGGGTACGGCCGGTCACCGGCGGCCGGCTGGTGATCGTCGGCGACGGCCCCGAGCGGGACCGGCTGGAGCGCCTGGCCGGACCGGACGTCGAGTTCACCGGGCATGTGTCCGAGGCGGAGAAGCACCGGTTGCTGTGCGCGGCCTGGCTGCTGCTCCATCCTTCCGCGGTGGAGGGATGGGGCCTGGTCGTCACCGAGGCGGCCGTCCGCCGGACCCCGGCGATCGCGTTCGACGTCCCCGGCCTGCGGGACTCCGTGGTGGACGGCGAGACCGGTGTGCTGGCGCGGGGCGAGTCCTCGTTCGCGGCGGCCTGGTGCACCCTCGCGCTGTCCGCGCACCGCCGGGAGCTGATGGGCGAGGCCGCCCGCGAGCACGCCGCCCGCTTCCGCTGGGACCGCACGGTGCGGCAGTTCCGGGCGGTGGCGGCCGAGGCCGTGAGGAGCCGGCAGCCGTGAGCGCCGGCGGTCTCCCCGGCCGGGCGAGGCCGGGAGCCGGACGGGGGCCGAAGGACCCGTCCCTGCGCAGGTCCCTCGCCCTCTTCCGGGCCTTCCTGCACGAGCAGGACGACCCCGACGCCTGTTACGCGCTGCTCGCCCGGGACGCCGCCGACCAGGTCGAGGCGTACGACGGCCCGGTGGCCGGCCGGATCGTGGTCGACGTCGGCGGCGGCAGCGGCCACTTCACCGAGGAGTTCCGCGCCCGCGGCGCGGACGCCTACCTGTTCGAGCCCGACGTGCGGGAGCTCGCCGAGAAACCGCCCGAGGGGACGGTGGTCGCCGACGGCTATCTGCTGCCGCTGGCCGACGGGACCGCGGACGTCACGTTCTCCTCCAACGTCCTGGAGCACGTGGCCGATCCGCAGACCTTCCTCAGCGAGCTGGCCCGGGTGACCCGCCCGGGCGGGCTGATCTACGTGTCGTTCACCAACTGGCTGTCCCCCTGGGGCGGTCACGAATGGGCCCCGTGGCACTACGCCGGGGCAGAGCGGGCCCGGGCCCGCTACCGGCGCCGTACCGGCAGGCCGGCCAAGCACACGCTCGGCGAGAACCTCTTCCCCGTGCACATCGGCACCACCCTGCGGCACGTGCGCGCCCGCGACGACGTGCGGATCGTCTCGGCGCGCTCCCGCTACTGGCCGTTCCTCACCGAGACCGTGGTCAAGGTGCCCGGCCTGCGCGAGTTCGCCACCTGGAACCTCCTCCTCATCCTCCGGCGGTGTCCCGTATGACGACCATGGTCCAGGCTCCTCCTCCGGCAGCCGTCCCCCGCACCGCGACCTCCGCGGACCCTCCCCGGGGTCCCCGGTCGCGGCGCTGGCTGCTCGGCTTCTGGGCCGTGGTGTTCGTGCTGTTCCTCGCGGTGCAGCCCGGCCGGCAGACCTTCGACACCAAGCTCGGCGTCACCGTCGACCCCGGGCGGTTCCTCGCCGACCTGGGCCAGCTGTGGCACGACCGGGGGTCGTTCGGCGGGATCTCCGACCAGTACGTGGGCTACCTGTGGCCGATGCTGCCGTTCCACTGGGTGTGCGACCTCGTGCACCTCCCGGTGTGGCTGGCGGAGCGGCTGTGGATGTCGTTGATCGTGTCGGTCGCGTTCTGGGGCGCGCTGCGGCTCGCGGAGCGGCTGCGCGTGGGCAGCGGGGCGTCCCGGCTGCTCGCGGCGGCGGCGTACGCGCTGTGGCCGGTGTTCACGACGGTCGTCGGGTCCACGTCGGCCGCCGCGCTGCCGGGCGCGTTCCTGCCCTGGGTGCTGCTGCCGCTGACGAACCAGCGGCACGCGGCCCGCGTCGCGGCGCTGCGCTCGGCACTGCTCGTGCCGTTCATGGGCGGGGTCAACGCGGCCTCGACGCTGGCCTCCCTGCTGCCCGTCGGCCTGTACCTGCTCTCCCGCCCGCCGGGGCCCCGGCAGCGCGGGCTGATCGCCTGGTGGACGCCCGCGGTGATCGTGGCGACGGCCTGGTGGTGGATCCCGCTGCTGCTGCTCGGGGCCTACGGCGAGAACTTCCTCCCCTACATCGAGACCTCGCGGACCACGACCGACACCATGGCGGCGACGGAGGCGCTGCGCGGTGCCGGGAACTGGGTGGCCTACCTCCACTTCGGTGAGGCGTGGCTGCCGGCCGGCTGGACCGTGGCCTCCTCGGTGCTCGTGATCGTCTGCTCGGCGCTCGCGGCGGGGCTGGGCCTCGCGGGGCTGGCCCGGCGGGACGTGCCGGAGCGACGCTGGCTGGTGCTGACCGTCCTGGTGACGGCGCTGGTGCTGCTCGCCGGGTACGGCGGCGCGTTCGGCGCCCCGTTCCACTCGGTGGTGCAGGACTGGCTGGACGGCTGGGCGGCGCCGTTCCGCAACATCTACAAGTTCCAGACGGGACTGGCGCTGGCGCTCGTGCTGGGCCTGGCACACGTCGTGGGCGTGGCCGCCGGGCCGCGCGCGGCCCACCGGAGGGGCCACCGCCGGTCCGCCCCGCTGATCGCCGCGGTCCTCGTCCTGCCGGGCCTGCTGTGGCCGTACCTCAACGGCTCGGTCCTGAGCCCGGGTTCGTTCCGGGAGATCCCCGCGTACTGGCAGGCCACCGCCGACTGGCTGGAGAAGTACTCCCCCGACTCGCGCGCCCTGGTCGTCCCGGCCACCGCGCACGGCATCCACACCTGGGGCTCGACCATCGACCAGCCGCTGGACGTGGTCGCCGACTCCCGCTGGGCGCAGCGCGACTACGTGCCGTTCGGCACCCCGGGCAACCGGCGCGCCATGGACGCGGTCGAGCAGGCCCTGCTGACCGGCGCCGAAGTGCCGGGCCTCGCCGACTACCTGAGCCGGGCCGGCGTCTTCTACGTCGTCGTCCGCAACGACCTCGACCCCGACCAGATCGGGCACGTGCCCACCACCACGGTCAAGCGCACCCTGGAGCAGTCCGGGTACGAGCGGGTCACCGGCCTCGGCCCGGTGACGACCGGCGGCGTGATCGCGGACGGCACCCCGCTCCAGGTCGAGGGCCTGTATCCGCGGCAGCGGGCGGTGGAGATCTACCGCCCGGCCGGCGGGGACGTCCCGCGGCCCGGGCAGGCCTCCCTGTTCCCCCTCGCCGACACCGCCGTGGTCTCCGGCGGCCCCGAGGCGCTGCTGCCGCTCGCGGACGAGCTGCGCGGCCGGCCGGCCGTGCTGACCGGCGACGCCCACCCCGGGCTCGGCACCCCGCCGGTGCAGGTGACCGGCGACGGGATGCGGCGCGCGGACACGCGGTTCGGTCTGGTCAACGCGAACACGTCGTACACGTACACGCGCGACGAGCGCAACGCGCCGGACGCCGCGCAGGACGCGGGCGAGCCGCCGCACCAGATCCTGCCGGTCGAGGGCCGGGACCACCAGACGGTGGCCGAACTGCGCGGCGCCCGCTCGGTGACGGCCTCCTCCTACGGCAACTGGCTCTTCCACCTGCCGCAGTTCGACCCGGTGAACGCCTTCGACGGCAACCCGGACACCGCGTGGACGGAGGGCTCGGCCGACTCCCCGGACGGGCAGTGGCTGCGCATCGCCTTCTCCGACCGCTACGACATGCCGGACTCCCTCGGCGTCACCCCGCTGCCGCAGGACGGCGTGCGGGCGGCGGCGACACGGGTGCGGGTGGAGACGGAGAACGGGTCCGCGACCAGTTTCCTCCGGGCCAACGGCAGCAAGCAGCGGATCGAGGCGCCCGCGGGCCCGACGGACTGGATGAGACTGACGATCGTCGACTCGACGGCCGAGCGCGCCGGTCTGACCGGCGCGGGCTTCTCCGAGATCGCCCTGCCCGACGTGCGGGTGACCCGGCTGCTGCGGCTGCCCACCGACGCGGAGAAGTCCACCGCCACCGCCGAGGTCGTCTCCCTGCACCGCGCCGCCGACCCCACGGGCCTGTCCGTCGTGGGCACCGAGGCGGGACTGCACCGCCGGTTCACCACGGGTTCGGCGGGGACGTACGAGGTGCGGGCGAGCGCGGTGGCGGTGCCGGGCGAGGCCCTGGACCGGCTGCTGTACGAGGTGGCGCCCGAGCAGCGGAGCCGGATCGTCGCCACCGCCGACTCCACCGCCCGCCTCGGCGCCGGCCTGTCGGCGCGCAACCTCACCGACGGCGACCTGACCACGGCGTGGATCGCGGGCGACCGGCCGACCATCCACCTCGGCTGGGAGGGCAAGCAGCCGGTCGGCGAGGTGGTGCTGGCGCCCGCCGGGGGCCTGTCCACCCGGGCCGCCGAGGTGCACATCAGCTCCCCGGACGGCGCGGCGATCGCCGGCGTGGACGAGAACGGCTGGGTCCGCTTCCCGCCGATCACCACCG
Source organism: Streptomyces sp. (assembly GCF_031181555.1). Lineage (GTDB taxonomy): Bacteria > Actinomycetota > Actinomycetes > Streptomycetales > Streptomycetaceae > Streptomyces > Streptomyces fimbriatus. The sequence goes on from NZ_JAPSKQ010000056.1 coordinate 24,736, forward strand.
ACCGGCTCGACATCACGGTCACCGAGACCGCCCCGCTCACCCTGCACAACCCGGTCGTCGACGAGGACCTGCAGCTCCCGGTGGGCCTCACGGAGGCGTACGTCCCGGCCCTCGACCGGTACCGCACCCCACAGCCGTCCGGCACCCGGGAGGTCTCGCTGCCGTGCGGCGAGGGACCGGTGCTGGCGGTGGACGGCGCGCTGTACGAGACGAGCGTGCGGGGCACGGTGCGGGATCTGGTGGAGCGCCGCCCGGTCGAGGTGACACCGTGTCAGGGGGGCCGGGACGACCGGGAGCTGGAGCTGTCCGCCGGTGAGCACCAGGTCGAGGGCGGTGACACGGGCCCGCTGGCGCTGACCGAGGTGACCCTGACCCGCGGGACGGTGCCCCGGGTCGCGGACTCCGGACGCCGGCTGGAGGTCCGGGACTGGCTCGGCGACCGCCGCGAGGTCACCGTCGGCTCGGGCGCGGCCTCGTACCTCACGACGTACGAGAACCACAACGACGGCTGGACGGCCACCCTGAACGGCGAGGAGCTCACGCCGCTGCGGCTGGACGGCTGGCAGCAGGGCTGGCGGATCCCGGCGGGCGCGGGCGGCACGGTGAAGCTGTCCTACGAGCCGGCCACGACGTACGACGCCGGGCTGGTCGGCAGCGGGGCCGGGATCGCGGTGCTGATCGGGCTGGTGCTGTGGCGCCGGAACGCCGAGAACCCCGACGAGCCGCAGCCGGCCCCGCCGCCGCCCGGCCCGTGGCTCGGCACGGTGGCACTGGCACCGGTCGGCGTGGTGATCGCGGGCTGGTGGGCGCTGCTGGTCCCGGCGCTGGCGCTGTTGGCGTGGCGCCGGCCCGCGCTGCTCGCGCCGGTCGCGTTCGCGGCCCTCGCGGGGGCGGGCGTGGCGGCGGCGCTCGGGGCCGGGGAGCCGGTGGGCGCCGGCACCGGAGCGTACGGGCACGTGGCCCAGCTCCTGGCGCTGGCCGGGTTGTTCGCCGCGCTGGTGGGCCTCGGTGCGCCGCGCGAGCGGGCGGAGCCGGCCCGGGAGCCGGGCGGGCCGGCGGACGGGCCGGGGTCGACGGCGGTGCTGCCGCCGGTGCCCGCGGCCACCACCGGGCCCCACGCGTCCGGACCGCCGCCGGTCCCGCGGGCACCCGCCTCGCCGCCGTCACCCGCCGCGGCGCCTCCTCGTGCCCCGGAGGCGCCCCCCGCCTCCGGCCCGCCCACGCGGCGGCTGCCCGGGACACCGGGTGGTCCGGGCAGGGGCGGCCCCGCGGACCCGGGGAAGGGCGGCCCCGCATGACCGCTCCCCCGCGCATCCCCTTCCCCGTCGTCGACGAGGTGTCCCGGCACTGCCGGCAGGAGGCGGAGCCGGAGACCGTCCACATCGAGGTGCACCTGACCGGGCACCTGGACCCCGTCCGCCTGCGCAAGGCGTTCACGGAGGCGCTGCGCCGGCACCCGCGCATCCTCGTGCGCGAGGCCCCGGGCCCCTGGTACCGGCGCCGCTACGAGTGGGAGCTGACCGAGGGGCCGGACGTGGAGGCGGTGAGCTTCCCGCCCCCGGGGAAGGACGCCCTGCGGGACGCCCGGGCCCGGGCGCTGGCCCAGGCGCCCCCGCTCACCGCGTCCCCGCCGGTCCGCCTGGAGGTGGTGGACGGCGCGGTGGCGGACGGCGGGCGGGGCTCGGTGCTCGTCCTCACCCTCAACCACACCGCCCTCGACGGCCCCGCCTGCCTCCGGGTCCTGGCCACCGCCGCCGAGGTGTACGGCGGCCGGGACAACGCCCCCGCCGCCCCGCCGGTCCGCCCTCCCGGGACACCGCAGGGCCCGCCGGCCGTGCCCTCCCCCTGGGCGCCGCCCGCCCGGGTGGCCCCCGGCACACCCGAGCGGTCCCCGGGCAACGGCATGCTCGTCGCCGAACTCCCGCTGCCGCACCGGCCGAAGGGCTCCCCGTACACCGTGAACGACCAGCTCATGGTCGCCACGGCCCTGACGCTCGCCCACTGGAACCGGGAGCGCGGCGCCGCCCGCCGGCCCCTGCGCATCACCATGCCGGTGGACGACCGGCCCCGGGACGCGACCATGCCGATCGGCAACGGCACCCGGCTGGTCGACGTGCCCTTCGCGCCGGACGAGCTGGACACGGCCGACCTGCCCGGACTGCTGCGCCGCACCGCCCTGCGCACCCGCGCCCTGAAGTCCCTCCCCCGGCCCCAGCTCGGCCACGGCGCCGCCCTGCTCACCGCGCCCTGGGCGCCGGTCGCCTGCCGTGCCGCCCTCACCCGCGCCCTGCGCCGGGCGGCGGCACCCTGGACGTCGACCACGCTGCTCAGCAACATCGGCCGGGTCCCGTACCCGCTGGACTTCGGCGAGGAGGCCGGGCGGGCGCACGCCGTGTGGTTCTCGGCGCCGGCCCGGATGCCCCGCGGTCTCACCTTCACCACCGCCTCCACCGCGGGCCGGCTCCACCTGGCCCTGCGCTGGTCCCGCACGCTGCTCGGCCCCGGCGACGGCGCGTATCTGCGCGATCTCTTCGAGCACCATCTGCACACCACGGAGGCGACCTGAGTGACGACCACCGCACCCCCGCCCCGCGACCTGCGCGACTTCTACGAGAACCCCGCCGTCCCCGTGGCCTCCGGCCCCTCCCGCAGCCGCCGCCAGGCCCGCATGCTGGCCCGGGCGCTCGGCCCGGCCGGCGCCGGGGGCCCGCGGACGATCCTCGACATCGGCTGCGGCGACGGCTCCGCCGCGGCCACCGCCGCCCCCTTCCTGCGCGGCCACCGCCTCGTCGGCGTCGACTGGTCCCAGGACGCCCTGACCCGCGCCCGCACCCGGCTGCCGTACGCGGTGCGCGGCGAACTCACCGGCGACGGGCTGCCGTTCGCCTCCGCGTCGGCCGACGCGGTGCTCTTCGGCGAGGTCGTCGAGCACCTCGTCGACCCGGACGCGGCGCTCGACGAGATCCGCCGCGTCCTGCGCCCCGGCGGCCACCTGATGCTGTCCACGCCGAACCTGGCCGCCTGGTACAACCGCGTGCTGCTGCTGGCCGGGGTGCAGCCGGTCTTCTCCGAGGTCAGCCTGCGCGGCATCCACGGCCGGCCGGGCACGGAGGTGGTCGGCCACCTGCGGCTCTACACGGCCCGCGCGCTGCGGGAGTTCGTCACCGCGTCCGGTTTCACCGTCGTACGCCTCGAGGGCGCCCCCTTCCACGGGGTCCCGCGTGCGCTGCGGCCGCTGGACCGGCTGGCCTGTGCCGGACCCTCGCTCGCGTCGATCCTGCTGCTGCACGCGCGGAAGACGTGAGGGGGCCGGGGGGTCATGTGGTGGGCAGTGGCCGCCGCCCTGGTGGCGAACGTCCTCTACAGCGGCGGATTCGTCCTGGAGAAGCGGGCGCTCGCCGCCCTGCCCGAAGTGTCGGTCCGGCGGCCCGCGCGGCTGCTGCGGCTGGTGCTGGGCAGCCCGCTGTGGATCGGCGGCGCGCTGGCGCTCGCGGCCGGGTTCGCCGCCCAGCTGGTGGTGTACCGCACGCTGCCGATCGCCGCCGCGCAGGGCCTCTTCGTCTCCGGCCTGGTGCTCCTCGTCCTGCTGTCGGCCCGGCTGCTGGGCGAGGAGACCAGCGGCCGGGAGCGGTACGCGCTGGGTGCCGTCCTGCTCGCGCTGCTGATGGTGGTGCTGTCGCTGCGCGAGGGCGGCCCGGGCGCCGACACCGTGGGCCGCGCGGCGCCGTATCCGCTGATCCTGCTGGTGTGCGTGCCGTCGCTGGCGGCCGGGGTGTGGCTGTACGCGGCCGCCGAGCGCCGGGCCCGCCGCCGCCACCGGATGCCGACGACGGGCGTCGAGTACGGCGTGGCCGTCGGCCTGCTCTACGGCGTCAGCTCGCTCGCCGTCAAGGGGGTGTCGGGCCACCTGGCCGCCGGGGGCGTCGGCGGCGCGGTGCCGGCCCTGCTGCGCTCCCCGTATCCGTATCTGCTGCTGTTCACCGGCGCGTTCGGTCTGGTGATGTCGCAGGCGGCGCTCCAGCGCTGCCGGGCCTCGCTGATCGTGCCGGTGTGCACGACCGTCTCCTGTCTGTTCTCGGCGGTGCTCGGCACGCTGTCGTTCGGCGAGGAACTTCCCGACGAACCGCTGCGGCTGGCGTTGCGCGTCGCGGGCACGGTGCTCGCGGTCGCCGTGCTGCTGGCCATGCCGAAACACGACACCGCCCGGGAACCGGCCGCCGAAACCGAGGAGTTGAGAGCCCGTGAATCCCGACGACCCGCTGCTGCGGATCCTGGCCTGCCCGCTCGACAAGGGCCCGCTGCACCTGCTGTCCCCCGCCCCCGACGCGGACCGTGAGGAGGGGGGCGAGGAGGGAGCGGACGGACGGTCGGCGCGGGAGGAGGCCCTGTACAACCCGCGCCTGCGCCGCCGCTACCCGATCGTCGACGGCATCCCGCAGCTGCTGCCGTCGTCCGGGGAGCAGGTCCCGGACGAGGAGCACGAGGAGCTGCTGACCCGCATGTCCCCCGCCCCCTCACGGGAGACGGCGCCGTGACGCGTCCCGCGCCCCGGGCGTCCCGGACCCCGGCCGCCCGTGCGGCGTCCTTCCTGCCCACCCGTGCGGTGGCCTTCGCGGCCCGGACGGTCTACCCCCGCTTCGAGCCCGAGCTGGCCCGGCTCGCCGACCTGTGCCCGCCGGACTGCGGCACGGCGGTGGACGTCGGCGGCTGGTACGGCCCGTGGACACGCCGGCTGGCCCGGCGCGCCCGGCGCGTGGTGACCGTCGAGCCGGTCCCCCACCTGGCGCGGCTGCTCACCGCCACCGCCCCGCCGAACGTACGGGTGGTCCGCGCGGCGGCCTCCGACCGCCCCGGCACGGCCCGGCTGTGGCTGCCGCCGGACGACGGCGGCGACCGGGGCGTGTCGTCCCTGGTCCGCCGGGACATCCACGGTCACTTCCTGGACGTCTCCTGCGTCACGCTGGACGGACTCGGCCTGAAGGACGTCGGCTTCGTGAAGATCGACGTGGACGGCAACGAGTCGGCGGTGCTGCGCGGGGCGGCCGGCGTCCTGGCCCGCGACCGCCCGGCGCTGTTCGTGGAGCTGGAGTCCCGCATCCAGCCCGTCGCCCCCGTGGTGACGTATCTGTCGCTCCTCGGCTACGACGGCTGGGTCCTGCCCGCCGGCACCTGGGTCCCGCTGTCCCGCTTCCCCCTGGAGGCCCACCAGGCCCGCACCTCGTACGTCGCCTCGCGCGGCCTGCTCCGCCGGGTGCTGCCCTTCGGCCCGCTGCGGGGTCCGCGCTACGTCAACTCGGTGCTGTTCCTCCCGGACGGCCGCCGCCCCGGCGGGGCGCGGGTGGGCGACGATGGTTCCCATGCCCCCCGCTAGCCCCTTCACCGCGCTCGACTTCCAGCTGGTCCTGCTGCGCCGCATGGCCGACTTCAACCCGGACCTGGTGGAGGACGCCCGGCACGCGCTGGGCGCCTCCCCCGCCCGGATGCGCGAGGCCAACAAGCGCTGGCAGGCGATGGTCCGCTCCCCGCGCTCCCGCCCGGCGCTCTCCCGGTACCGCTCCGTCCTCGGCGAGCCGGAGTCCCGGACCCCGCGCCGGATCGGCGACCTCGACTGCGAGGCGTGGCAGTGGCCGGTCCCGCTCTGGCCCGACCTGCGCTTCGAGGTCCTGACCGCTCCCGGGGGCGCCGTCTGGAACGAGTGGCTGGTCCGCGCACCGGGCGCCGAGCCGTCCGCCCCGCGCTCGCTGGAGGACCTGACGCCCTGGTCCTGCACGGTGGACGAGGCCGCCCGCGCCTTCCCCCCGGCCCGCCCCCTGGAGGGCACGGCCCCCACCCGCTGGGGCCTCGCCCTCACCGCACCGGACGCCCGCGGCGAACGCCACGAGGTGGTCGCGGAGTTCACCTGGGGCCTGCTGCAGCGTGCGGTGGTCGGCGACCCGCGCCGGCGGCCCTGAGGATCTCCTCCACCACGCGCGGCACCGACTCCGGGTGCAGCGCCAGGAACAGGTTCGGCTCGACCAGCTCCAGCTCCATCACCCGCGGCCGGCCGTCCTCGCCGTCCACCAGGTCGACACGTGCGTAGAGCAGCTCGGGTGCCCCCGGGACGGCGGCCAACGCCCTCTCCGCGACGGCGAGTTCGGCAGAAGTGGGGGTCCAGGCGGTCAGCCCGGGGTGGGCGACCTTGCGCTGGTCGTAGGGCGTCCCGGGCGCGAGCACCGCTTGCTTGCGGCTGGCGTGCAGCAGGCGCCCGCCGAAGAACTGCAGCGCCCGCTCACCGGCGGTGTCGATGCCGCGCACGTACGGCTGCACCATCGCGGTGAGTCCTTCGGCGTGCATCCGCCGCAGGTGCCGTACGGCCGTGTCGTGCTCGTCGGGCGTGTAGCGGGCGGCGAACCGGGCGCCCGCGCCGGAGGCCGGCTTGACGACGTACTCGTGGTCGGCCGGGAGGCCGGCCGGGTCCCCCGGGGCCAGGTAGCGGGTGGGGACGACCGGCACGCCGGCCGCCGCGAGGTCCCCGAGGTAGCGCTTGTCGGTGTTCCACCGCACCACGTCCGCCGGATTGGCCAGCCGCGTGGCCTTGCCGCACCGCTCGGCCCACGCGGTGAACTCGGCGGCCCGCCAGCTGTAGTCCCAGGTCGAGCGGATCACGGCGAGGTCGAAGCCGCTCCAGTCGACCTCCCCGTGGTCCCACGCCACGGCGGACGCCCCGGCTCCGGCCTCCTGGAGCGCCCGCACCAGGACCGGCAGGTCCCGGTCCTCGGCCACCTCGGGTCCGGGCCGGCAGGTCACGAGCGCGATGCGGGGCACGGCGGACTCCCTCTGGTACGAACGGCCGGTCGAACCGGCAGGCTAACAACCGTCCCGGGAACCGGGACAGCCCGCTTGACCTTCACCTTCGGTGAAGCCCCGGCATCGGTGGCGGAACACGAGGCGACTGCGAGGCGCAAGGGGGGACCCGTGGGGATGCCGACGATCGGCGCGTTCGCGAAGGCGTGCCGGCTGTCCCCGAAGGCGCTGCGCCTGTACGACGAGCTGGACCTGCTGCGGCCCGCCCGGGTGGAGGCGGAGACGTCCGTACGCCGGGATCTCGCCGCGTTCCCGGTCGAACACCTCACGGAAGAGCCGCGAAGGGACACCACCATGAACACGCTGGAGCTGCGCCACCACGCCCACTCCGACCGGGGCCGCGTCCGCCCCGCCAACCAGGACACGGCCCACGCGGGCGGCCGGCTGCTGGCCGTGGCCGGCGGCTTCGCTCCGGCGAGCGGTGCGGCGGTGGAGGCGCTGCGGTTCCTGGACACGCGGGAGGCACCGGCGGGCGGTGTCCTCGACCTCCTGGAGGACGCGGTCCAGGGCGCGGCGCAGGCGGTGCGCGACGCGGCGGACGGCACGGAGGAGGCGGGCACCACGCTGATCACCGCGGCCAACGAGGCCGGCGGCCCGGACGACGTCAGCTGCGGGGTGGCGGACGTGGTGGAACGGGCCGCCTGAGGCACGGCGGGCCGAGGTGCGGCGGGCGGTGGTGTGGACGGTGACGTCCCGACCGGCTTGGGTAGGACGTCCAGGCACCGACCGCGCCGCCCCTCACCGGCCACGACACCCAAGGAGTACGCCGCGTGTCCTCTCTCTTCCCGGCTCTCTTCCCGGCCCTGGCCGACGGCCCGGCCGCCGGCCGGCCCGCCCTGCGGTTCGGCGAGCGCTCACTGACGTACGGGGAACTCGCCGCGGCGGCCGGCGCGGTGGCCGGGGGGCTCGGGCGGGCGCGCCGGGTCGCCGTCTGGGCGACGCCGACGCTGGAGACCGCGGTGGCCGTGACCGCCGCGCTGACCGCCGGGGTGACCGTCGTGCCGCTCAACCCCAGGTCGGGCGAGAAGGAGCTCGGTCACATCCTGTCCGACAGCGCCCCGGACCTGGTGCTCACCGCGGCCGGCCCGGAACTCCCCGCCCCGCTGGGAGACCTGCCCCGCGTCGACGTGGACCCCGCGGTCAGGGCCCCGGGGACGCTCCCCGACGACCGCGCCCGGGGGGAGGACGACCCCGCCCTGATCGTCTACACCTCCGGTACCACCGGCCCGCCCAAGGGCGCCGTCCTGCCCCGCCGCGCGGTCGCCGCGACCCTGGACGCGCTCGCCGACGCCTGGCGGTGGACCGGTGACGACGTCCTGGTGCACGGACTCCCGCTGTTCCACGTGCACGGGCTCGTCCTCGGCACGCTCGGCCCGCTGCGCCGCGGCGGGTCCGTGCGCCACCTCGGCCGGTTCACCACCGAGGGCGTGGCACGCGAGCTGAACGACGGCGCGACCATGCTGTTCGGCGTGCCGACGATGTACCACCGCGTCGCGGAGGCGCTGCCCGCCGATCCGGAGCTGGTCAAGGCGCTGGCCGGGGCGCGGCTGCTGGTGTCGGGCTCCGCCGCGCTGCCGGTGCACGACCACGAGCGGATCGCGGCGGCGACCGGGCGCCGCGTCATCGAGCGGTACGGCATGACGGAGACCCTGATGAACACCGCCGTCCGCGCGGACGGCGAGGCCCGGCCGGGCACGGTGGGCGTGCCGCTGCCGGGCGTGGAACTGCGGCTGGTGGAGGAGGACGGGACGCCGGTGACGGCGTACGACGGCGGGACCGTCGGCGAGATCCAGGTGCGCGGGCCGAACCTGTTCACCGAGTACCTCAACCGCCCCGACGCCACGGCCGCCGCCTTCACCGCCGACGGCTGGTTCCGCACCGGCGACATGGCGGTGCGCGACCCCGACGGCTACGTCCGGATCGTCGGCCGCAAGGCCACCGACCTGATCAAGAGCGGGGGGTACAAGATCGGTGCGGGCGAGATCGAGAACGCGCTGCTGGAGCATCCGGGCGTGCGGGAGGCCGCGGTCACCGGGGAGCCGGACGCCGACCTGGGCGAGCGGATCGTGGCGTGGGTGGTACCGGCGGATCCGCACTCCCCGCCCGGACCGGAGGAGCTGGCCGAGCACGTGGCCCGTCGTCTCGCGCCGCACAAGCGCCCGCGCGTCGTGCACCACCTGGACTCCCTCCCCCGCAACGACATGGGCAAGATCATGAAGCGGGCGCTGCGCCGTGGCTGACACGGCCGAGCGTCTCTCCGCCCGTGAGGCCGTCGCCCTGGTCACCGACGACTTCTCCGAACTGCCCGCCCCCACCAGGGGATCCGCTCCCGACGGTCCCCTCGCCTGGCCCGGTTACGACGCCGCCCGGGCCCGCGCCGCCGAACGCACCGGTGAGCAGGAGTCCGTGGTCTGCGGCACCGCCCGGGTCGGGGGCACCCGGGCCGTGCTCGTCGCGTTCGAGTTCGGCTTCCTCGGCGGCTCGCTCGGCGTGCGCACCGGCGACCGTCTGGAGGCGGCGTACGCCTACGCCCGCGAGCACCGCCTGCCGGTCGTCCCGCTGGTCGCCACCGGTGGCAGCCGGATGCAGGAGGGCATGCTCGCCCTCACCCAGCTCCAGCGCGTGGCCCGCGCGTCGGCGCTCACCCGGGAGGCGGGGCTGCCGCAGGTGGCGGTGCTGCGGGATCCGACCACCGGCGGCGGCTGGGCCACCCTGGGCGCGGGTGCCGACGTGGTCCTCGCCCTGCCCGGGGCCCAGATCGGCTTCGCCGGCTCACGGGTGCGGCCGGCGGACGCGGACCCGGCGGCGTACACGGCCGAGGCGCAGGTGGCGGCGGGGGCGGCGGACGCGGTGGTGCGGCCGGAGGCGCTGCGGGAGACGCTGGGACGGTGGCTGCGGCTGCTGACCCGCCCGTCGACCGCACCGGCTCCGCCGCCGGCGTCCCTGGGCGCACCGGACCTGCCGGCCACCGGCTGGGACGCCGTCCGGCGCGCCCGTTCGCCGCGACGCCCGCGCGCCGCCGCCTACTTGGACGCCTACTTCGCCCACCGCGTCACGATCGGCGGCGACCGCTGCGGCGGTACGGACCCCGACGGCGTGCTCTGCGGCTTCGGTGAGCACGAGGGCCGTACGGTCGCCTACGCGGCGCAGACCGGGGCGGCGACCCGTCCGGCCGGGTACCGCACCGCCGCCCGCCTGGTCCGGCTCGCGGACCGGCTCGGCATCCCGGTGCTGACCCTGGTGGACACGCCGGGCGCGGCCAACGACGCGGAGGCGGAGCGGCAGGGGGCGGGAGCGGCGATCGCCGGCCTGTTCGGCGCGGTGGCCGCCGCCCGCACCCCGGTCACCACGCTCGTCATCGGCGAGGGCGGTTCGGGCGGCGCGCTGGCCCTGGCTGCTCCCGGCAACACCTGGGTCACCCCGGACAGTTACTTCTCGGTGATCGCCCCGGAGCTCGCGGCGGCGATCCTCAAGCGCTCCCCGGCGGAGGCGGAGACCACGGCCGGCCAACTCCGCATCCGTCCGCAGGACCTGGTGGACCTGGGGGTGGTCCGGGGCGTCGTCGGCCCCGCACCCGAACAGGGGAGCACGTGTCCCCCCGGAACAGGTGGTCGTCACCCGTGAGGGCGGATGCGACCCAAGCGATTGACGATACGCACGGTGTGCGAATGGCGGGCTGCGGACCGTAGTCACACGGGTCCCACTGACGTACCACCGCAAGGAGAACGCACGATCATGAACCTTCTCACCGACGTCCTCGCCGGCCTCGTCCGCTTCGCCGGCCGGCTGGTCTGACGCCCGGGGAAGAAGCGACCGCGGCGCCGTCTCCCCGTCCCGGGGAGGCGGCGCCACTCGCGTGCCCCGGCACCGCACGGCCCGCGCGTCGGGGCAAGCACCTTACGTAACATAGGAGTTCACCGGGATCGCACACAGCGGGGGGAGCGCGCGGCGCCATGGACGGGTTGATGCAGTTCAGGA
>NZ_JAPSKQ010000224.1 GCF_031181555.1 Streptomyces sp.
CGGCCCCGTGCGCGGCGGGACACGTGAACAGCAAGGAGACTGCGGTGCCAGGAGTGCGGAACGGAGTGCGGGCCAGCCAGCTGGACGTCCGCTGGATCAAGAGCCGGTACAGCAACGCCGAGGGCAACTGCGTCGAGGTGGCCCCGCTGACCGACGGGGCGATAGCGATGCGCAATTCCCGTGACCCCGACGGGCCCGCCCTGGTCTACACGGCCGCGGAGCTGGCGGCGTTCCTCGCCGGCGCGAAGGACGGTGAGTTCGACCACCTGGTCTGACACCCGGCCCGGCATCCGGTCGGCAGCCGGTCCGAGCTCCCGGCGCCGGCCGACGGGTCGGCGCCGGTGAAGCGGAAGGGCAACTCACCACTTCTTCACGACTTCTGCGCACGGATGCGATGCGGCAGGATGAGGTGCGATAGTGTGAATCGCCCTTGTGCCGGTCTGCTGGGAGCCAGGATGTCCGCCGCGTCGCATCGTATCTCCCGTCTGGAACCCTATCTGGACAGGCCCGAGCCGGCTCCGACCCTGCTGAAGATGCTGGTCGGTGTGCAGCTGGCAGGCTTCCGTGAGGACGCCGGGCTGGCCCAGGACCAGGCGGCGCGCGCCGTCGGTTTCAGTGCGGCGAAGCTGTCCCGCATCGAGTCCGGCAAGGGCCGCCGCCCGCCGACCGAGAGCGATGTCCGGGCGCTGCTGGAGCTGTACCGCACCGACGACTACGAGGCTTCGGTCCTGCTCAAACTGCTGCAGCGCGCCGGGGAGCCGGGCTGGTGGCAGCGGTACGACAAGCGGCTGATGCCCGAGTGGTTCGACCGTCTGGTCGGCCTCCAGGAGGCCGCGGCCACCATCCGCACCTTCGAGATCCAGTACGTCCCCGGCCTGCTGCAGACCGCCGCGTACACCCGTGCGGTGGTCGAGCGCGGCCTGCCGAACGCCCCGGCGAGCGAGGTGCAGCGCAGGGTCGAACTGCGCATGCGCCGCGCGGAGCTGCTGCTGCGCGAGGGCGCCCCGCAGCTGTGGGCCGTCATAGACGAGTCGGTCCTGCTGCGCGTCCTGGGCGGCTCCGAGGTGATGCGTGAGCAGCTCGCGCACCTGGTGCGGATGGCCGGGCGGCCCAATGTGACGGTGCAGATCGTGCCGCTGGACGTGACGAACGCCTCGGCTCCCGCCATCCCGGTCACGTACCTGCGCTTCGGCGGTCTCGACCTGCCCGACGTGGTCTACCTGGAGCACATCAGGAGCGCCAACTTCCTCGAGGACCGCGACGAGACGGAGGAGTACCGGATCGCGCTGGACCGCCTCGCCGACGAGGCCCTCAAGCCCCGCGAATCCGTGGACCTGCTGCGCAGGACGATGCGGGAGCGCTACTCCGCGTCGTAGGGAGCGCCGCGCCGTGGCGGTGGCGCGTGAACGGGTGACGCCCCTCGCCGGACCCCGGAGGACCGGCGAGGGACGTCGACGCCTCGGGCTACTGCGGGATCCGGCCCACGCCGCCGAACTCGATCCACTCCCGGGTGAGCTGACGGGGCGCCACCTCGGTGTCCGGACGCCAGGTGGACACCTCCACCAGGCCCGGCTCCAGGATCTCCAGGCCCTCGAAGTACGACTCGACGTCCTTCTCCTGGCGCACGCGGCCCCAGTGCCCCTGAGTCGCCCGGCCCATGAAGTCGGTCACGAAGTCGCGGACCTCGGGGTCCTCGCTGACCAGCTGGCACATCACCATGAAACTGCCCGGCGCCAGCCTCTCGCGCACCCGGCGGGCGAGGACGGGCGGGCCGTCGGTGTCGCTGTCCGGTATGCAGTGGAACACCGAGTTGAACAGCACGCACACCGGCTCCGAGAAGTCGATCAGGCGCCGGGTCTCGGGGTGGCCGAGGATCTCGTCGGTGTCGCGCATGTCGGCCTGGATGACCGCGGTGCGCTCGTCCTGCTCCAGCAGGGCGCGGCCGTGGACCAGCACCATCGGGTCGTTGTCGACGTACACCACGTGGGTGGTCGGGTCGATGCGCTGTGCGACCTGGTGGACGTTGTCCTGCGTGGGCAGGCCGGAGCCGTGGTCGAGGTACTGCCGGATCCCGTACTCCTGGGTGAGGATCCGGACCACCCGCTGGAGGAAGCGCCGGTTGATCAGGGCCAGGCGGCGCGTGCTGGGCACCACCTTGTCGAGTTCCTCGGTCGCGGCACGGTCCGCCGCGTAGTTGTCCTTGCCGCCCAGGTAGTAGTCGTACATGCGCGCGGCTGTCGGCACGGTGGCGTCGATCTCGGTGGACAGCTGCTTACCCGTGTGCATCGTTCCCCCTGCGGAGTGCCGCGCCAACTGGACCGGCTGGACAGGGAGTACATCCTAGGGAGCATCGCGCGGCCCGTGCCAGCTCATCGGTGAACGAGGGTGCGGACGAACGGCACGCCCACCGTCCGCGGTCACGCACGGCGGTCGGAAGGGTGCTCGGTGTGACGGCCCGGGGCTCCGGAGGGGTGGGATTCCGCCGGCGCCTGCGCGAGCGCTTGTGTCCCGCTATCGTCGCTTTCGTCCGACCAGGGCGTTCGTCGCCGACGAGGCAGCGGCCGGTCCACTCGCTCCCCGGGAGACACACATGGACGACTACTACGACCTCGGCACCCACAGCCGGCCCGTGACGACCTCCTCCGCCGAAGCCCAGCTCTGGTTCGACCGCGGGCTGATGTGGACGTACGCGTTCAACCACGAGGAAGCCGTCGCCTGCTTCGAGAAGGCGGCCGAGGCCGATCCCGACTGCGCCATGGCCCACTGGGGCATCGCCTACGCCCTCGGCCCCAACTACAACAGGCCCTGGGAGGCCTTCGACGGCGACGAGCTCGTCCGCACCGTCGCACGCACGCACGGCGCGGTGGAGCGGGCGCACGAGAAGGCCGCGCGCGCCACCCCCGTCGAGCGGGCCCTCGTCGGAGCCCTGCGCGCCCGCTACCCGCAGTCGCAGGTCACGGAGGACTGCTCGGTGTGGAACGAGCCCTACGCGGACCGGATGTGCGAGGTGTACGCGAGCGCCCCCGACGACCCGGACGTGGCCACGCTCTGCGCCGACGCCCTGATGAACCTCACCCCCTGGCAGCTGTGGGACATCAAGGCCGGCCGCCCGGCCGACGGTGCCCGCACCCTGGAGGCCAAGGCGGTGCTCGACGCCGCACTCGCCACCGACGCCGGTGCCCGGCACCCCGGGATCCTGCACCTGTACATCCACCTGATGGAGATGTCCCCCACGCCGGAAGCGGCCCTCACCGTCGCCGACCGGCTGCGCGGGGCCGTCCCCGACGCCGGGCACCTGCACCACATGCCCTCGCACCTGGAAGTGCTGTGCGGCGACTACCGCCGGGTCGTCTCGGACAACACCCTCGCCGTCGCCGCCGACGAGAAGTACCTCGAGCGCGCCGGCGCCATGAACTTCTACACGCTCTACCGTGCCCACAACCACCACTTCAAGATCTACGGCGCCATGTTCGCCGGCCGGTCGGAGGTGGCCCTGGACGCCGCCGCGCAACTCGAAGCCGCCGTCCCCGAGGAACTGCTCCGGGTGCAGAGCCCGCCCATGGCCGACTGGCTGGAGGGGTTCCTCGCGATGCGCGTCCACGTCCTGATCCGCTTCGGCCGGTGGGACGACATCCTGGCGCTGCCGTTCCCGGCCGACCCGGAACTCCACTGCGTGACCACCGCGATGCTCCACTACGCCCGGGGCGTCGCCCTCTCCGCGACCGGCGCCACCGACAGGGCCGAGGCCGAACGGGAGGACTTCCGCGCGGCCGTGAGCCGGGTCCCCGAGACCCGGATGCTGTTCAACAACACCTGCCACGACATCCTCGCCGTCGCGGCGGCGATGCTGGACGGCGAACTCGCCTACCGCAAGGGCGACTACGACGCGGCCTTCGCCGCACTGGAGCGGTCCGTCGAGCTGGACGACAACCTGCCCTACGACGAACCCTGGGGCTGGATGCAGCCCACCCGGCACGCCTACGGCGCACTGCTGCTGGAACAGGGCCGCGTCGAGGAGGCCGAGGCGGTCTACCGCGCGGACCTCGGCCTCGACGCCACCCTGCCCCGGCCCCTGCAACACCCCGGGAACGTCTGGGCGTTGCACGGATTCCACGAGTGCCTGCTGCGCACCGGCAGGACGGGGGAGGCCGCGATCGTGGCCCAACAGCTCAAGCAGGCGGCCGCGTTGGCCGACGTGCCGATCGAGGCGTCCTGCTTCTGCCGACTGGAGACCCACCCCGTGACCGCAGGCGGCGACGACTGCCACTGCCACTGAGGCGCTGCCGCAAAACGATCCGGAGCCGGGTGTGCGAGACCGGCGGACCTTCCGGCGGCGGTTTCCCGGAAGGAAAAGGAACACCGACCGACCAGGCGTCTTTCTTCTGTCCGACCGGTGCGTCGGTTGAATGTGCAATTGTGCCGGACGGGAGACCGGGTGGGAAAGGGAAAGGATTTGCCGCCGCCCGTTCAACGGAAGAAAATGAGGGGTGAACGAGACGTGGAGCCACCGGCGGTCCGGCTCCGGTCCGACTCCGCGCCGCCCCACCAGGAAGAGACAAAGGGGCTGAACCGGTGGAGAGCGAATTGCGGATTCTCCTTTCCGAGGAGGGATCCGACCCCGAACACATCGCGCGGAGGACCCGGAGCCTGCGGGAGGAACTGCTCCTGCTCGACGTGGACGACGTACGGGCCGTCCCGGCCGGGGAGGCCCCGCCCGGCGCACGGGGCGTGGACATCGCCATGGTCGGCGCCCTGCTGGTGAACCTGGGCGGTGCGGCCACCGGACTCAGCCAGGTGGTCACCGTGATCCGCGACTGGTGGGGCCGGTGCCACGACACGCGACCGTCGCTGCGCCTCACCCTCGACGGCGACGTCCTGGAGATCTCCGAAGCGACCGACGAGCAGGTGGTGGAGGCCTTCGACCTGTTCGTGCGGCGCCATGCCACGGCAGGGGCCTGATCATGGGCAGTCCAGCGGGCGGCACGTCCCGGCACGCGCTGATCATCGCCAACGACAGTTACCAGGACCCCGGTCTGAAGAGGCTGAGGGCACCCGCGCAGGGCGCCGTCGCCCTCGCCGAGGTCCTGGGCGACCCGCGGATCGGCGGCTTCGACGTACGCGTGATGCGCAACGAACCGGCGCACGTCATCTCCCTGCGCGTCGACGACTTCTTCTCCGACCGCAAACCCGGCGACACCCTGGTGCTGCACTTCTCCTGCCACGGGCTGAAGAGCGAGACCGGCGAACTGTTCTTCGCGGCGCCCAACACCCTGCCCCGGCGCCTGGCGTCGACCGCCGTCGCGGCCGACTTCGTGCGCCGCTGCATGGCCACCACCCGGGCCCGCAGCGTCGTGCTGCTGCTGGACTGCTGTTACGGCGGCGCGTTCTCCCAGGGCCCGGCCTCCGTCCGCGCCGCCGGAGACGCACACGTCCTCGACTCCTTCGCGGGGGACAAGCTCGGCGGCGGACGCGGCTGGGCGGTGATCACGGCGTCCAACGCCATGGAGTACGCCTTCGAGGGCGCCGACCTCGCCGAGGGCTCCGCGCCGCGGCCGTCGGTGTTCACCCGCGCGGTGGTCCAGGGCCTGGCGACCGGCGAGGCGGACCTCGACGAGGACGGCCGGGTCTCCCTGGACGAGCTCTACGAGTACGTCTTCGACCACGTGCGCCGGCAGAACCCCCACCAGACACCGGGCCGCACCGTCGACATGCAGGGGGACATGTACCTGGCGCGCAGCCACCGCCGCCGCATCGTTCCTTCCCCGGTGCCGGACGATGTCCGGGCCGCCATGCGCAGCCCCGACATCTACACCCGACGCGGCGCCATCGCGGAGCTGCGCGCCCGGATGGAGAACCGGGACCTCTCCGTCGCCCTGGGGGCGCGTGAGGCGCTCGAGGAGATGGCCCACCGGGACATCCGCGCGGTCGCGGACGAGGCGTCCCGGGCCCTGGGCGAGGTCGCCGTCAACCCCCACCCGGCCCGCCTGGACTTCGGCCGGCTTCCGCAGCACACGAGCCCGCCCCACCGGACCGTGCGCCTGCTCGGCCCGCCCCTGGCCCGCAGCTGCGCACCGCACGCCAAGGGCGAGAGGCTGCGGGTGCGGGAGTCGGCCGACACCCTGGACGTCTGGGTCGACACGTCCTCGCCGGGACCGGCGCGCGGGGAGATCGTGCTGAAGGGGGCCGTGGGGGAGGCGGTGCTGCACGTGGAGGGGGAGGTGGTGCCGGCCGAGGCGCCACGGGCCGCGCCACCGCCCCAGGGGAGGACACCCTCGCGGCCGGACCGCGAGACCGCCCCACCACCAGCCGCGCCGGCCGCGTCGACCTCGCCGACGGCCGCGACGGCCGCCCCGCCGGGCGCGGCTTCCCCGCCGCACGCTCCGTCCGTCCCGGCGTCGTCGGCGGCCGCCGCGTCCGCTCCGGTCCCGGCGTCCCCTCCGGCGGCCTCGCCGCCGACCGGTGCCTCCCGGCCGTCCACTCCGCCCGCCCCCGCGTCGTCGCCGACGGTCGCACCGGCCTCTTCGGCGGGCCCGCCGGCTCCCTCGGCCTCATCGGCAACGGTGTCCGCGCCGGCCCCCACCGCTTTGACGCCTCCGGCTCCGCGGGACACCTCCCCGCCGCCGACGCACCCCGTCCCGTCCCCGCCCGAGGCCACGCGCCCGGCTTCCCGGGAGGCGCCCGGCGCCCCACCCGCGCACCGCGTTCCCCCGCCCCCGCCGCGCACCCGGCGGCACGGCCCCGACGACCGGCCGACCCGCCCGCACGACGCACCACCGCCCCCGCCGCAGCACCGGCACTCGGTGGCCTCCGCGGACTCCGCGCGCCGGAGTTCCGCGTCCCCGTCCGTGCGTGCCCCGGTGCTGGCCGCGGCCGGCCTGGCCCTCGCCGTCCTCGCCGGCTGCACGATCGTGATGGTCGCCGTCAGGGCGGTCGAGGCCGTGCGGAAGCGCGTCGAGGAGCCCGGCACCACCGTCGGGGGGCAGGTGGCCGAGGCCGGGGTGACGAGTCCTCTCGTCATCTGTCTGCTGTCGGCCTTCGCCGCCCTCGTCCTCGCCGCGCTGGCCCGGCACGACGCGAAGGCGCGCCCCGACCGCAGTACGGCGTCGACCACGACGGCCGTGAACCTCCTGACGGGGCCGGCCAAATGGCTGGCGACCCCGTCACTCGTCCTGGCGGTCATGGTGCTCGTCGCCTACTTCGTCACGCGGGGGGCATAGCCCCGCGGCCGCGGGCGGCCGGCGACCGGCAGGGCCGGTCTCAGTCGGCCGCGGCTTCTGCCCGACGACGAGGTCCCGACTCCACGACGGTCTGGAACGTCTTCATGCAGGGGAAGCAGTGCCGGTCCGTCGCATGCCGCCGACGGGACTCCTCCTGCTTCTCCACTCCGCACAGCGTGGACCTCTTGTCAGGGGTGAGGACATGCCACACCGGCTCCCCCGAAGTGTCTGCACCGCACCACATCTCGTGCATTCCCAGCTCCCTCCGGGTAGGCATGGAGGCCGCTTCCATACGAACACGGCGCCGGCCGGGACGGCTCGCCCGGGCGGCCACTCGGGTGATGCGCGGGACCGGGGTGCGTGTCCGCCCTCCCGGCCGGATGCCGGAAGGGCGACGAAGGCGCCGACCGGCGCACACCCGCCGCTCGGGTCGGGCGGGCGGCGTGCGACCGTGCGCGGCGGGACCGCCGGCCTCGCGGACTCCGACCGGGACGTGGTGGGGTTCCTGCGACGGGCGGGACTGCCGGCGGGGGAAGGGCTGCTGGACGGTCCGGCCCGGGTGAAGCGGACCGGTGGCCGGGCCCACGCCCGCGACGCGGCGTGACGGGCCGGACCCGTTCGGCGGGAATGGCAGGAGCGACCGGAACGGCCGGGACGTACTCCGGCGGCTCCGGAGGCTGTGAGGCCGCCCGCGCGTGACGCGTGCCGGAAAACGGCACCTGCGCTTCCGCGCGCCGCGGCCCCCGTCGGCGCCGACTCCGGCGGGCACCGTGCCCGTTCGCCCACCCCCGCTTCCTTCCGGCACGCGGTGAGGGTCAGCCGGTGGGCCGGCCGCTGCGCCGGCCCCTCCCGGACATCCCGGGGCCGGGATCGCCGCCCCGGCCCCGGGAGACGACCGCTTTCCGGACCGAGGCACGTCCGTCCCCGGAGCCCCGGTCCTGCCCTGGGGCTCTCCGGTTCCGGGACCGCCCC
>NZ_JAPSKQ010000225.1 GCF_031181555.1 Streptomyces sp.
CGTGCCTTCCCCGACGGGCCTCGTCCTTCCGGGGCCGGCGCTCCTGATCGGCGATGCCCGGCGAAGCGGATCGAGCCCACCGGGCGGAGGCTGCGCCGTGGGGGCGAGCCCGTCGGTCACCACCACCCGCGGCACGTGTCCGGATCTCTCGGGAGGCGGCGAGGGAACCCGGCGCCACCTCCGTGCCGTACCGGCCCCCTGCCCGGCGCGGCCGGTCCCTGGATCATCCCGTGCGCCGGCCGACGTGACCGTGCCCACCGAGGTGCTCGCCCCGGGCGTTCCGGTCGCGCCGGTGCGGCACGGCCGGCCACGTCACGGCGGCGGTCCCGCGGGCGGGTGGTGAGGGACCGGCCTCACCACCCGCCGTCGGCCACCCCGGCCGTCACCCGGAGCGCATGGTCGATGAAGCGCCGCGACGCCGGTGGCAGGGTGCGCCCGGACAACCATGCGACGCCGATGTCCCGGGCACCGCGCACGTCGGTGATCTCCAGGTAGCGGATGGGGAAGTCCGGGGTCGCCGCCGTGTCCGGTGACGACGGGATCAGGGACACGCCCAGACCGGCGGCGACCAGGCCGCGCAGGGTGTGCACCTCCTCGCCCTCGAAGCCGACGAACGGGGTGAAACCCGCCCGGCGGCACAGCGTCTCGGTGACGCTGCGCAGTCCGTAGCCGGGCTTGAGCAGGATGAAGGGCTCTTCGGCGACCTCGGCCAGCCGGACCCGGCGGCGCTCGGCCAGGCGGTGCCCGGTGGGCACGGCGAGCCAGAGGGGTTCGACCAGGAGCCGCCGCCAGGTGATCAGCGGATGGCCGGGGTCACCGCTGGTGATCACCAGATCCGCGGTGGCGTCCAGGAGGTGCTGGACCAGGCCGTTCTCCACGTGCTGGTACAGCTCGAAGCGGACCCGCGGGAACTCCTCGCGGAACCCGGTGACGAGCCTGGGAACCAGCCAGGTGCCCAGGGTGTGCAGAAAGGCCAGCGACACCGTCCCCGTGTCCGGGTCGACGGCCTCGGCCACTGCTCGCCGCCCCTGGTCGTAGCTGTCCAGGACGGCGTCGACGTACTCCTTGAACACCCGCCCGGCGGGCGTGGGGCGCAGCACGCGGCCGACCCGCTGGAGGAGCTGGGCACCCACCTCCTCCTCCAGCCTGCGCAGCGCCCGCGACAGAGCCGGCTGAGTGACACGGGCCTCGGCCGCGGCCTCCGTCACCGTCAGCCCCTGGGCCACCGCCTGGAAGGAGCGCAGCACCTGGAGATCCATCGCGCTCATCCTCCCACCGCGCCGGCCGCCGCACACCGGGGGACCGGGTGCGCGGAACCCGCCGGCCCGGCCTTGAGGTTGCGCGCGCTGACGGCGTCGCACATCCGCTCCGCCGAGGCGATGGCGTCCTCCCAGTCCGCCGGCCTCCGGTCGGAGCGGCCCGGTTCACCGCGGGCGTGGGCGACGGCCCGCCGGGCCTCGGCCAGCCGGTGGTAGGCGGTCCGGCGCAGTGCGTGCCGCTGCGCCGCCGCGGTCCCGGGCGCCAGGTCACGGTACCGGCGGGCGGCGGCCAGGGCGGCCTCGGTCTGCTCCGCGGCCCGCTCCGCCGCGGAGCGGGGCCACAGCACGAAGTGCGCGACCAGGACGATCGCCGCGGCCAGCGCGGTGTCGAGAATGCGCGCCGCGAACAGCGCACGGTGGTCACCGAGCATCTGGACGAGGACGAGGACGATCGCCGTCAGACCCGTCGTGGCGAGCGCGTAGTGGTGACGTACACCGACGGCCATCAGCGCGCCGAAGGCCGCCACCGCGCCGATCAGGACGTAGGTGTCCGTCGTCAGCAGGGTCACCGCGCCCAGCGCGGCCACCCCGACGACCGTACCGGCGCAGCGGTGCAGCGCCCGGCGGAAGACGGGACCGAAGTCGGGCTTGTAGACGAAGGCCACCGTCATGGGGAGCCAGTACCCGCGCGGCCCGTGCAGCAGCTCGGCACAGAGCTGGGCGACCAGTACGCAGACCGCCAGCAACACGGTGTAGCGCACCTGGGCCGCCCGCCCGTGCCACGGGAACGCCGGGAGGCGGGCCGGCACCTCGTCCGGGCGCTCCCGGACGGCCTCGGCGGACAGCTCGGCGAGCGCACGCAGGCCCGGTGAGTCCGGGGCGGTGCGGGGCGCGGCCCGGTCGGGTGCGCGGACCACCCGGTCCGTGCCGGCAGGACCGGTCGCCCCGCCCGGCCTCGGCAGCAGGCGCGCGGCCATCAGCAGCGGCATGTCCGTCACACACCGGGGGAGCGGACGGCCCTCCCACACCAGTGCGGACGTCACCTCACCCAGCCGCACCGCCCCGTGGAAGGCGACGCGCAACGCATCCGGTTCCGTCCGCGCCCGAGCGCGGCGCGCGAGGTGAGGGCCCATCGCCTGGTGAGCGTGGTCGAGGGCCGCGGTCAGTTGCCGGCGTGCGTCCTCCGCCGCCGGTGTACCGGCCGCCGCCAGGGCCGCGGAGGCCGCCCGGTACACGGCGAGGACGGCGGACCGCTCGACGGCGTGCCGGCGCCACAGCCACGGTGCCGCGGACAGGACCACGACGAGGCCCACCCCGGCCAGCAGCGCGAGCGGAGCCTGCCACCACGGCCCCGGTACCGGGATGCCGCCGCCGATGGTGGCGCCGAGCAGGAAGTGCATGCCGGACACGGAGGCCAGCCGGCTGCGCAGACTGACGGCGCCGGCGAGCAGGGCGACGACGACCAGGCAGACGGTCACCGCCGCCGGGTGCCCGCTGCGCAGCGCGAGTTCGCCGGCGAGCAGGCCGAGGGCGGCCCACAGTCCCATGCAGCCCAGGCGTCGCGCCCGCAGCGGGTAGGGGTCGGGGCCGTCCTGACTCACTCCCCACAGGGCGCCGATGCCCGCGATCACGGCGGGGACAGGTGTCGCGGTCCACACGCCGACGAGGAGCGGTACGGCCAGCGCGACGGCACCCCGCGCGGCGGCCGCGAGGGGCACCGGAGCCGGTGGGAAGCCGCGCAGTGCCTTCATGAAGTGATCGAATCCTTGGGACGGGACCGGGGGACTCCTTCAAGGGTCGATCGGAAGCATGCATGCGTCCAATGCCGGGCGGCAGGGAGAACCATGCGTGCGGTGCATGGGACAGCGGCCTCCCGCACGGCGACCGGCGCGGTCCCCGCCACCCGCGCATCACGCTGTCGGGCCGTGGGAGGCCGCATCGGGGGTGCGGGCCGGTGGCAGAGCGAGCGGCCGGGGGCCGCCGCGGAGCCGGTGGGGACGCACGGATCGCGGCCGTGCGCGAACGAGTCCGTGCACCGGGGGCGGAAGTGCGGCATCCCGGATCGGCCGGCCGGGCGCTCCGCGGACGGGCACACGGGTGAGCCGCTCGAGATCCGCTCCGGACAGGTCGCCGATCCCGCAGGGGCCGCTCCACGGCATCATCCGGCCGGAGCCCGCCCGGCAGGTCCCTGCCACCGTGGCGGACCCGGCCCTGCGGGACAGCGGGCGACGGGTGAGCCCCGGCGCAGTGGTCACCGACGCACCTGAGGTGGTTCCTCGAGCAGGTCCACCGGCCGGCGGGGGTCGCCGCGCGTGTCAGCAGGGGAGGGTGACGGCCGTCGGCTCAGGCAGAGTCCCGGAGCACGAGTTCCGTGCGGAGGATGACGTGCCGCCACGCCACCGCCGAGTCCTCCGTCTGCTCCAGGAGCAGCCGCACCATGGTCCGGCCGATCTCTTCCAGCGGCTGGCGGACGGTCGTCAGCCGCGGACTGGTGTGCTGGGTCCGCAGGAAGTCGTCGAAACCGATCACCGCCACGTCCTCGGGCACCCGGCGGCCCGCCGCGCGCAGGACGTCCAGCGCTCCGACGGCCATGGAGTCCGACGCGGCGAGAACGGCGTCGACCTCCGGCTCCCGCTCGATGATCTCGGCCATCGCCCGGCGTCCGCTCTCCTCGGTGAAGTCGCCCTCGACGACCCAGGCCGGCCTGATCCCGATGCCCGCCCGCTTCAGGGCCTCGCGGTAGCCGCGCAATCGGCACCGGGCGACGTACATGTCGAGCGGTCCGGTGATCGTCGCTATCACGCTGCGGCCGTGGCTCAGCAGGTGCGTGACCGCGCTGCGGGCACCTCCGGCGTTGTCCGCGTCCACATAGGTGACGCTCTCGTCGGCCGAGCGCCGCCCCAGCATGACGGTGGGCAGTCCCGCGTCGGCGAGCATGTCGGGCAGTGTGTCCTCGGCGTGCACGGACATCAGCAGGACACCGTCGACCCGGCCCCCGCGCGCGTATTCGACGAAACGCCGCCGGTCGGCGTCGGTGCGGACCAGGGTGAGCAGCAACTGCACCTTGGTGTCGGCCAGTGCGTCACCGACGGCCCGGACGACCTCCGAGAAGAACGGCTCCCCGAACTTCCGCCAGTCCGGCTCGGTCATGACCAGCGCGACAGCGTCCGCACGCCGCCCGGCGAGGGAACGGGCCGCCAGGTTGGGCACGTACCCCAGTTCGGCGATGGCGCGCTGAACGGCACGGCGTGTGGAATCCTTCACGCCCGCCGCGTTGTTGATGACACGGGAGACCGTTCCCCGCCCCACACCGGCGAGGGCGGCCACCTCCTCCAGTGTCGGTGTGCCCGGGCGCTGTCTGCCCATGACGACCTCCCCCCACGAGATCACCCGATACTACGACCGGCGCCTGCCGCAATCGATCCCGCTCCGCTCCTTCCGCGCGCGGCCCTTCCGCTCCGCGGCGGGTCCCGCGCGGGTGCGACGACACGGACCGGCCGCAGACCTTCCCTTACCTGATCGGACGAAAGCCCGTCGCGGCCGTATCACTGCGCGATCTCCGTTTCACGATCGGCCCGGCCTGACCGGATGACCTGGTGCCCGGCGGTGATGTCTGCGGCAGGGGCAGGTGTTCGCGCTGCCTGACCCGGAGGTCGTCCACCACGGCGGGACCGGCCGCCACGGTTCGGGAGACGCGCTCGTTCGTGGCGTTCGGGTGGATCTCCTCGCCCTCCGGCTGGTCGAGGAGCGAACGGCTCGGCTGCTGACCGGTTTCCGGCATGCCGCCGGGCACCGGGCCGCCGGGGGAGGGGCACACTGCATCGGTCACAGCCTGCCCCCCCCCGGGGGGGGCGGCTGCATGACGGTGAGGCGGGTGCCGTGGCGGACGGGGAACGGCAGGAGCCCGGGTGACCTGTGAGCGCCGATGCGGACGAGCCGGCCGCATGACGGGGGGCGAACCGGCCCGGGCCGTGGGCCCGTCACCGGTGTGTCCGGCGTTCCCGGGGTTTTCGCCGACGGGGCACGGCGTGCGGCCGGGCGTCAGCCGGTCAGGTGGGTCACCACCGAGCGCATCGCGCGGCGCAGGGCCGGGCGGACCTCCTCGGGCGCATCGAGGGTCTCGAAACCGTGGTGGCCGTTCGGGACGTCGATCAGTTCCAGGTGCGCCCCGCACTCCTGGGCCGCGGTCACGAACGCCTCCACGGTGGCGGCGATCCCGGGTGTCTCCCGTCCCGCGCGGAGGAGGACGAGGGGCAAGGCACCCGCGTGCGCGACCGCCGGGACCGGGCGGAACCGGCCGCCGGCCAGGCCCCAGCTGGGCAGCGGCGCCAGGATCGGGTAGGAAGCGGCCAGACAGCGCAGCCAGGTCGGGGGCTTTGTCAGCCAGTCCGCGGTGAGCAGGCCGCTGCCGGAGAAGAACCACAGGGCGATGCGGTCGGCGTCCACCCGGGGGTCGGCCCGCACCAGTTCCACCGCGGCGGTGACGTCCGCGGCGGCGTGCTCGTAGTCGGCGACGTCGTGCAGCCGGTGCTCGAGGGTCACCCCGACCAGGCCCTCGGCGGCCGCCAGGCGGGCGTGGCCCACCAGGGTCGGCCAGTCGCGCGGGGCCGGCCGGGCCCCGGCGGGCACCGGGCCGCCGTGCACGAAGACAACGGCCGGTCGCGGGTCCCGGGCGTCGGGGGCGTACAGGTCGACATGTCCCCTGCGGTCCCGGGGGAACTCGGGCACGTCCAGCGGGAACGGGCGCAGATGGGCGGGCGGTGCGTCGGCGCCGGCCGGTCGCAGGCGGCGTCCCTCGCCGGCCGCGGCCCGCAGCAGGACGTCCGCCAGTCCGGCGGGGCAGGACAGCATCGGCCAATGCCCGGTGGGCAGTTCGAAGAAGGTGATCCGGGGGCCGGTCAGGGCCGCCAGGACGGGGTCGCCGAAGTCGACGCGCTGCTGCACCAGGTCGACGCTGACGCCGTTATGGGTGCACAACACCCCGGTGGCGGGCACCGCGGCCACCGCCCCGGTCAGCCGCAGCGGCTGGAGCAGGGTGCCCAGCGGCTGTGGCGCGGCGAGGGCGGTGAGCCGGTCCAGTACCGGGCCGGAGACGCCGGCGGTGCTGCCCCAGCGCTGCCACTCGTCACGAGCCGGCGGCGTCAACTCGCCTTCGCCCTCGCCGCGTCGGGCCGACTCGACCAACTGCGCGCGCAGGACCTGGTCCGGTACGGCGGCCAGGGCCGGGACGCCGTTCTGCGGCATCCCGCAGTCCAGGTACACGACACGGGCGACGCGCTGTGGCCGCCGGTCGGCGGCGCCGAGCACCGGATGGATGCCGTAGTCGTGGCCGACGAGCACGATCTCCCGGCCGGACACCGCGTCCACCGCGTCGATCGCCGCGATCACGTCCGCGATGTGCGTCTCCAGATCGACGCGTGCCGACGCGGCGGGGCGGTCCGCGTCGACTCCGGTGAGCGGGACCGCGTGCACCTCGCTGCCCGCCGCGGCCAGCCGCGCGGCCGTCTCCTGCCACACATGGGCGCCGGTGAACATGCCCGCCACCAGGATGAACACGGTCATGGCCCTCTCCTCGGGTCCGTCGCATGACGCCGCGCCGGTCGCGTACGCCGTGGTCCGCGGACCGGGGCGTACACCCGGCCCGCGCGCCGGTACCGTAGGAACTCCCCCGGAGGGAGATTCAACTGTCCACGTCGTACGAGATCCTCTGGAGCATCGGTGAGCTCGCCGAGCGCGCGGGGGTCACCGTGAAGACCGTCCGTTTCTACTCCGACCGGGGTCTGCTGCCCGAGGCCTCCCGCAGCGGTGGCGGGCACCGCCGGTACGGTCCCGGGGCGCTGGAGCGGCTGCGGCTGATCCGCTCGCTGCGCGCCCTGGACCTGCCGCTGCCCGAGGTGCGCCGGGTCCTCGAGGACGAGGACCCGGCGGGTCGGGTACTGGAGGACGCCGTCGCGGGCCGCCTGCGCGAGCTGGGCGGTGAACTGAGGACGCTGCGCTGGCGGGAGGCGGCGCTGCGGCTGGTGCGGGAGTGCCCGCCCGGGGAGCGGGCCGACCGGCTGCGGCTGCTCGGTGCGGTGAGCAGCCCGCCGAGCACGGCGCCGCTGGCCCGGTTCTGGCGTGCCTGGCTGCCGCCGCGGATGCCGGCCCGGGCGACGGCGGCGTTTTTGGAGGTGGCCGTTCCGCAGCCGCCCGACGAGCCGTACCCGGCGCAGGTGCTCGCCTTCGCCCGGCTGCACGCGATGACGACGGCCCCCTGCCCGGCCGGCCGGCAGCCCCAGCCGGAGGTGCACCGGGTGGCCGGGGCCCGCGGGGCGACCGTGCTGTACGCGGGCCTCGCCGAGGCCTACGAGCTCGCGGGCCCGCAGGTGCGCCGGGCACGGGATCCGTACCCGGGTGAGGCGCTGGACGCCTACGTGGCGGCGTACGCGAGCGCGTACGGCGCCCGGGACACCCGGGAGTTCCGCCGTCTGCTGGCCGCGCGGCTCGCGGCGGGGCCGCGTCTGGACCGGTACTGGGAGCTGACGGCCGTGGTGCTCACGCCGCCGGGCGGCCGGCCGGAGCCGACCCCGGGCTCCGCGGACGGCTGGTTGCGCGCGGCACTGGAACGGGACAACGCCGGAGCGGCGTAGACACAGGGGGGAAACCGCGGGGCGCGGCCGCCGACCGGATGCGGCGAATCGGGGCCCCGCACCCGACCCGCCGGCACACCGGTGACCGGAAGCCCTCCGGGCGGAGGACGGCCCGCAGCGCGCGCCGGGTGGTGGAAGGAGCCTTCGGCGGCGGTCTCGTCCCGGCGGCCCTGCAGGAGGATGCCGAGCACGTCGCCGCCCTGGCCGGCGGCCCGCCACGGGTACTTCTGCTCCTTGCCGGCCCCCTGGAGACCTCCTCCGGGCG
>NZ_JAPSKQ010000057.1 GCF_031181555.1 Streptomyces sp.
CGGAACGGAACAGGGGGGCGCGGTCAGACCGCGCGGCTCTGGCAGGTCACGCAGTGCCGGGTGTGCGGAAGGATCTCCAGCCGCTCCGGCGGGACGGGCTTGGAGCAGCCGAGGCAGATCCCGTAGGTTCCGTCGTCGAGGCGGGCGAAGGCCTCCTCGATCTCCGTGAGGGCGCGCTGGATGGCGTCCTTCTGGTTGGACATGAGGTGGTCGTCGGGACTCTGCCCGGTTTCGTCGAGGGCCTTGAGCTGGGCGAGGCGCGTGGTGCGGGCGTGTTCGAGGCGCTGACGGATCTCGTCGGCGGCGGGGTCGTCGGGGCGCAGCGCGGTGCGGGGCAGGTCGAGCGACACGAAAGGTCCTTCCAGGAGTTCGGAAGACGGACGGGTGATGCCCTTACCGTCGCCGTTTCCCCGCTCCGGGCCCATCGGGCGCGGTACCCATCTGTGCGGGGTCGGAGGACCCACCCGGTACGGCGTGGGTCCGGCGGGCCGCCGGAAATGGGGTGCGGGGCCCATGGACCGCGGGGGCCGGGGTCGTGCACGCTGACCGCTGTTCGCCGGGACCAGGGGGCCGCGGCCGCACCGGACGGCACGGTGACCGACAGTAGAGGCCGACGAGAAAGAGGAAGGCGTGACCTCCGTGTCCCTGTACTGGCGGATCTTCGGGCTCAACGCGGTGGTGCTGGGCACGGCCACCGCGCTGCTGCTGTGGGCTCCGGTGACCGTGTCGGTTCCGGTGCTCCTGACCGAGGCGGTGATCCTCGTGGGCGGCCTGGGCGTGATGCTCGTGGCCAACGCGGCCCTGCTGCGCATCGGGCTCGCCCCGCTGGACCGGGTGACCCGGCTGATGACCACCGTCGACCTGCTGCGTCCCGGTCAGCGTCTTCCCGTGCACGGCAGCGGTGTGGTCGCCGAACTCGTCAGGGCGTTCAACGCCATGCTGGAGCGGCTGGAGCGGGAGCGCGCCGCGAGCAGCGCCCGCGCCCTGTTCGCCCAGGAGACCGAGCGGCGCCGTATCGCCCAGGAGCTGCACGACGAGGTCGGGCAGAGCATGACCGCCATCCTGCTGGCCCTGAAACGGGCCTCCGACGAGGCGCCGGATCCGCTGCGCGGCGAACTCCGGCAGGTGCAGGAGATCACCCGGGAGAGCCTGGACGAGGTCCGCCGCCTGGTGCGCCGGCTACGGCCGGGCGTCCTGGACGACCTCGGTCTGGTCAGCGCGGTCACCTCGCTCGCCACCGAGTTCGCCACGCACACCGGGCTGCGCGTGGTGCGCCGCTTCGCCGCCGACCTGCCCCCGCTCGACCACGAGACCGAGCTCGTGATCTACCGTGTCGCGCAGGAGAGTCTGACCAACGCCGCCCGGCACGCCGGGGCGCGCAGCGTCGAGGTGAGCCTGCGCGGCGACGGCGAGCACGTCGTCCTCGAGGTGAGCGACGACGGCCGCGGCATCGGTGCCGCCCGCGAGGGTGCCGGGATCCGCGGGATGCGCGAACGGGCCCTGCTCATCGGGGCCACACTGGACATCACCCCCGTGACACCGGCCGGCACGAGGATCAGGCTGGCCGCGCCCGCCGTCAGGAAGCAGTCATGACCCACGACGTCCGTCCGACCACGATCAGGATCCTGCTCGCCGACGACCACGCCCTGGTGCGGCGCGGTGTCCGGCTCATCCTCGACCGGGAGCCGGACCTGGAAGTGGTCGCCGAGGCCGGTGACGGCGCGGAGGCGATCGCCATGGCCCGTACCCACGAGGCCGACCTGGCCGTCCTGGACATCGCCATGCCCCGGCTCACCGGTCTGCAGGCCGCGCGCGAGCTGGCCTCGGTGCGCCCCGGCGTGCGGATCCTGATGCTGACGATGCACGACAACGAGCAGTACCTGTTCCAGGCGCTCAAGGCCGGCGCGAGCGGTTACGTGCTGAAGTCCGTCGCCGACCGCGATCTGGTCGCCGCCTGCCGGGCGGCGATGCGGGACGAGCCGTTCCTCTACCCGGGCGCGGTCACCGCCCTGATCCGCAACTACCTCGACCGGGTCCGTGACGGTGCGGAGGCCCCCGAGCAGCTGTTGACGCCGCGCGAGGAGGAGGTGCTGAAGCTGGTCGCCGAGGGGCACTCGTCGAAGGAGATCGCCGAGCTGCTGTTCATCAGCGTCAAGACGGTGCAGCGCCACCGGGAGAACCTGCTGCACAAGCTGGGTCTGCGGGACCGTCTGGACCTGACCCGTTACGCCATCCGCGCCGGACTCGTCGAGCCTTGACCGCCGACCGGACGGGCCCGGCCGCCCGCCTTCCGCTCCGCGCCGGCGCGGCCGTCGCCGCCCTGGCCGCCGTCCTGCTGGCCCTCGCGCCCGGCTCCATCGACGGCGCCCGGCCCGTCCTGTCCGCGTCCGCGCCGGCCCTCGCGGCCCCGGAGGCGCCGGGGCCGCGTGCCACCGCGGTTCCGGCCCCGGCGCCGGCCCTCCCCGCGCCCGCCCTCCCGACGTCCGCGCCACCGGCCCCCGCCCTCCCCGCTCCCGCGTTCCACCCGGCCGACACCGGTCCGTACACCGACGACGCCTACGTCGGCACCGGCACCCTCCTCGTCAGGCCGCAGCGCGATGCCGGTGAGCGGACCGTGCCCGCCGGTCCGCTGCTCTTCACCCCCGCGCACACCCCCCGTGTCCCGCCCCGGCCGGCCCGCCCCGCACCGGTGTCCGGCCATGCCCCGGCCGGCACCGCGCACGTGCCGTCGGACCTCGGCCGGGCGCCGCCCGTGTCCTCCAGCACCTGAGGTCCCTTTTCCCTTCCTCATCTCCGCCGCGCCGTCCACCGGCCGCGGTGTGCCTGCTGGAGGCATCCGTGAAACGTCCCGCCCGCGTCAGGGCGTTGTTCGCGCTCGTCGTGATCGCCGTGTCCGTGTACATCGCCGTCACCGTCCCGGTCCGCCTGGGCCTGGATCTGCGCGGTGGCACCCAGATCGTCCTGGAGACCCGCTCCTCCCCCACCACCGAGGCCGACGGGGAGGCCACCGACCGCACCCTGGAGGTTCTGCGCGGCCGGGTCGACGCGCTCGGCGTCGCCGAACCCACCATCGTCCGCTCCGGTGAGAACCGGATCATCGTCGAACTGCCCGGCGTCCAGGACCCGCGCAAGGCCGCCGACGTCCTGGGCCGCACCGCACAGCTGTCCGTCCACCCGGTGCTCGGCGCCGCCACGGAGTCCGACAAGCCGAAGGACAAGGGCGAACGGATCCTGGCCGACGAGTCCGGTGAGCGGCTCCGGCTGGGCGCCGCGAGGCTCACCGGCCAGGACGTCGAAGGCGCCGAGGCCCAGTTCGACCAGCAGAGCGGCGCCGGCTGGCACGTCACCGTGGACTTCGAGGACGACAAGGGCTGGGCCGAGCTGACCGGCGGGGCCGCCTGCCACCCGGCCGGCGATCCGCAGCGCCGGATCGCGATCGTCCTGGACGACAAGGTCATCTCCTCGCCGCAGGTCGACCCGTCCGTCTCCTGCAACGTCGGCATCACCGGCGGATCCACCCAGATCACCGGCTCCTTCAGCAGCGACGAGGCCCGTGAGCTGGCGCTGCTCGTCGAGGGCGGTGCCCTGCCGGTGCCCGTCGAGACGGTGGAGCAGCGGACCGTGGGCCCGACCCTGGGCGCCGAGGCCATCGAGGCGAGCGCCTGGGCGGCCGTCATCGGCACGGCCCTGACGGCGGTCTTCATCCTCGTCGTCTACCGGCTCCTGGGCTTCCTGGCCACGCTGGCCCTGGCCTGTTACGGCCTGATCTCCTACGCCGCCCTGGCGGCGCTCGGCGCGACGCTGACCCTGCCGGGTCTGGCCGGTTTCGTCCTGGCGATCGGTATGGCCGTCGACGCCAACGTGCTGGTCTTCGAACGGGCGCGCGAGGAGTACGGCCGTCGCAGCCGGCCCAGCAGCCGCTCGGCGCTGACCGCCGGCTTCAAGGGCGCGTTCAGCGCGATCGCCGACTCCAACGTCACCACGCTCATCGCGGCGGTGCTGCTGTTCCTGCTCGCCTCCGGTCCGGTGAAGGGCTTCGGCGTCACCCTGGGCATCGGTGTCCTCGCCTCCGTGATCAGCGCACTGGTGGTCACGCGGGTGCTGGCCGAGTTCGCCGTGGCGCGCCGCTGGGTGCACCGCCGTCCCCGGATCACCGGTCTGGCCTCCATCGGCCGGGTCCGTGCGTACCTCACCCGCCGCGACCCGCAGCTGATGCGCCGCCCGCGCCGCTGGCTGGCGGTGTCCGCCCTCGTGCTCGTCGTCGCCGGCGCGGGCATCGCGGTGCGCGGGCTGAACTTCGGTGTCGAGTTCACGGGCGGCCGCCTGATCGAGTACTCGACCGGCACCTCCGTCGATCCGGACCGGGCGCGTGCCGCCCTGGCCGACGCGGGCTTCCCGCAGGCCGTCGTCCAGTCCTCGGGCGACAACCGGCTGACGGTGCGCACCGAGGAGCTGAGCAACGCCGAGGCGGTCGAGGTCGCCGATGCCGTCGCCGAGGTCGGCGGCGGCGCGGAGAAGGTCCGCGACGAGCTGATCGGCCCGAGCCTCGGCGACGAGCTGCGCCGCAACGCCCTGATCGCACTGGGCCTGGCCCTCGGCGCCCAGCTGCTGTACCTCGCCTTCCGGTTCCGCTGGATGTTCGGTACGGCGGCGGTCGCCACCCTGGCCCACGACGTGGTGATCCTCACGGGCGTCTTCGCCTGGCTGGGCAAGCCGATCGACGGGGTGTTCCTGGCCGCGCTGCTCACCGTGATCGGCTACTCGGTGAACGACTCCGTCGTGGTCTTCGACCGCGTCCGGGAACTGTGGGCCAAGGACCGCAAGGCGCCCCTGGCCCAGTCCACCAACCGGGCGATCCTGCAGACGGTGCCCCGTACGGTCAACACCGGTATCGGTGTGGTCTTCATCCTGGCCGCGCTGGCCGTGCTGGGCGGTGACTCGCTCACCGACTTCGCGCTCGCCCTGCTGATCGGCATGCTGGTGGGCACGTACTCGTCGGTCCTGACCGCCTCGCCGCTCGCCATCGAGCTCAGTGCGTACGGCGGCGACGGCGGTGGCGGCCGTGGTCGCGGCCGTGGTCGCGGACGCGGGCACGACGGTTCCGGTCCTGCGCAGTCCGGTGCCGGGCAGCGCGCGGGCCGGGCCGGGGCCACCAGCCAGGGGAAGTGACGCCGAGCGGTTCCCCGCCGGGGAGCCGCCGTGCACGCGGAAACAGCGCCGCCGGCCCCGGCCCCGGGGGCGGCGGCGCTGTGCGGCGGGCCGGGCGCCGCGGGGCTGCGGGCGGCTCCACGCGAGGGGCCCGCGCGGGGGTCTACGCCGCCGCCTCCGCGCTGCGTGCGTGGTCGCGGTCGTGGTCCCCGGGCCGAGGGGCGAACTGGGTGCGGTACAGCTCGGCGTAGCGGCCGTCGGCCGCCAGCAGCTCCTCGTGGGTGCCGCGTTCCACGATGCGGCCGGCCTCGATCACCAGGATGAGGTCCGCGGCGCGGACGGTGGACAGCCGGTGGGCGATCACGACCGCCGTCCTGCCCTCCAGCGCCTCCGTGAGCGCCTCCTGGACCACGGCCTCCGAGGTGTTGTCCAGGTGGGCGGTGGCCTCGTCCAGGATGACGACGCGCTGCCGGGCCAGCAGCAGCCGGGCGATGGTCATGCGCTGGCGTTCACCGCCGGAGAGCCGGTAGCCGCGTTCGCCGACCACCGTGTCCAGGCCGTCGGGCAGGGACCGCACCAGGTCGTCGAGGCGGGCCCGGCGCAGCGCGTCCCACAGCTCGGGCTCGCTCGCCTCCGGCCGGGCCAGCAGCAGGTTGGCGCGGACCGTGTCGTGGAAGAGGTGGCCGTCCTGGGTGACCATCCCGACGGTGTCGCGCAGCGATCCGGCGGTCAGGTCCCGGACGTCGACGCCGCCCACGCGCACGGCGCCCGCGTCGACGTCGTACAGGCGCGGCAGCAGCTGGGCGATGGTCGACTTGCCGGCGCCGGAGGAGCCGACGAGGGCGACGGTCCGCCCCGGTTCGGCGCGGAAGGAGATGCCGTGCAGGACCTCGGCGCCGCCGCGGGTGTCGAGGGAGGCGACCTCCTCCAGGGAGGCCAGGGAGACCTTGTCGGCGGACGGGTAGCCGAAGCGGACGCCGTCGAACTCGACGGACACCGGGCCGTCGGGGACCTCGCGCGCGTCGGGCTTCTCCCCGATGAGGGGCTTCAGGTCCAGCACCTCGAAGACCCGCTCGAAGCTGACCAGGGCGCTCATCACCTCCACCCGCGCCCCGGCGAGCGAGGTCAGCGGCGCGTACAGGCGGGTCAGCAACAGCGCCAGGGACACGACCGCGCCCGGTTCCAGGGTGCCGCGCAGGGCGAGCCGGCCGCCGAGTCCGTAGACCAGGGCCAGGGCGAGGGCGGAGACGAGGGTGAGGGCGGTGATGAAGACCGTCTGGGCCGTGGCGGTCCGTACGCCGATGTCGCGGACCCGGCGGGCGCGCTCCGCGAACTCCTCCGACTCCTGCTCGGGACGGCCGAAGAGCTTGACCAGGGTGGCGCCGGGCGCGGAGAAGCGCTCGGTCATCCGGGTGCCCATGGCCGCGTTCAGGGCGGCGGCCTCCCGCTGCATCCGGGCCATGCGGCGGCCCATGCGCCGGGCCGGGATCACGAACACCGGCAGCAGCACCAGGGCGAGCAGGGTGATCTGCCAGGACAGCGTGAGCATCACGGCGAGGGTGAGCAGCAGGGTGACCAGGTTGCCGACCACGGTGGACAGGGTGTTGCTGAAGGCCCGCTGGGCGCCGATGACGTCGTTGTTGAGACGGGAGACGAGCGCTCCCGTACGGGTGCGTGTGAAGAACGCGACCGGCATGCGCTGCACATGATCGAACACCGCCGTCCGCAGGTCGAGGATGAGGTCCTCCCCGAGCGTCGCCGAGAGCCGGCGGCCGAGGATGCCGAGGGCCGCCTCGACGACCGCGATCAGTGCGATGAGCAGGGCCAGGCGGACGACCGTGGCCTCGTCACCGCCGGACACGATCGTGTCCACCACACGTCCGGCGAGGACGGGCGTGGCGACGGCCAGCAGCGCGGTCGCCGTGCCGAGCAGGACGAACAGGGTCATACGGCGGCGGTGCGGGCGCGCGAAGGCGCCGATGCGCCGCAGCGTCGACCGTGCGAAGGGGCGGCGTTCGTTCTGGGCGTTCATGACACTGTGCAGCTGTGTCCACGCTGTGGTCTCCATGCTCATGAGAGGGAACCTAGAACCTCGAGCAAGGTAGAGGTCAAGAACGGCTCCTCGCCGCGCCGCCGGCCGCGCCCCGGCGGTAGGCCACGCCGTAAGCCGCCGTCCGGGCCGCCGCAACCCGCCGTTGGCGTGCGGCGGAGAAGCTCTGTGGACGTGACGCGGACGATCCGCCCGATCCTGTGTGTGCTGCCGCTGCTGCTCGTGGCCGTGGTCGCGGTGCGGCACCGGCCGGTGCTGGCCGAGGGCTTCGCCCATCTGGCCACCGCCCGGTGGCCCTGGCTACTGGCCGCGGCCGGCGCGACCTGTCTGACCTGGGTGGCCGCCGCGTGCACCCGGCAGGGCGCGGTCCTCGAACGGCTGCCCGGACGGCGGCTGCTGGCCGCGCAGTTCGCGGCGGGCGCGGCGAACCACCTGCTGCCGACCGGTCTGGGCGCGAGCGCGGTCAATCTGCGGTTCATGACGGTGTGCGGGCTGTCGCCGGTCCGCTCCTCGGCCGCGCTCGCGCTGTACCTGCTGGCGGAGTCCGTCGGCCGGGTGGTCCTGCTGGGTGCCCTGCTCGTCGCGTTCCCGGACGCGCTGCGGCTCGGCTCCCTGCTGCCCGAGGGGGCGTTCGGGCCGCTGCTGCTCGTGCTCGGCACGGTGCCGGTCGTCGCGGCGGTCGCGCTGGTGTCCGTACGGCGGCTGCGCACGGCCGTGCGGTCGTTCCTGCGCACCGCGCTGGGCGAGGCGCGGTCGGTGCACGCCCGGCCGTCCCGGGCGCTGGCGCTGTGGGGCGGGGCGCTGGCCTTCCCCGCGCTGCAGGCGACGGCGCTGGTGCTGGTGGGCCGGGCGCTGGGGCTGCCGGTGCCGCCCGCCCACATGGCGCTGGCGTACCTGGCGGCGACGGTCGCGGTCGCGCTGGTGCCCACGCCGGGCGGGCTCGGCTCGGTGGAGGCGGCGCTGGTCGTGGCGCTGGTGGCGGTGGGCGGTCCCGCCGCGGTGGCCACGGCGGTGGTGCTGGCCTTCCGGGCCGTCACGGTGTGGCTGCCGCTGCTGCCGGGTGCGGTGACGCTGGGCGTCCTGGTGCGGCTGAGGGTGATCTGAAGCGGCGCGGCGGGCGGTGAGCGGGCCCTCCGGGTCCGGACGGCGCGGTCGTTCGCCGACGCGCCGTGCGGCGGCCCGGGGGGCGGCGGGATCCGGACGGGGACGGTACGAACGGACCGCGCGGATACGGCAGGATGTGCGATCGTGCCGACCGCAGGTCAGAACGGGCCCGGCACACCGTACTTCCCGGAACTCGAGCAGGTGACGACACGTGACACGACTTCACATACGCCCGTCGGCCAGGGTGTTCGCCGGAGGTGAGCGGTGACCCGCGCGCTCACCGTGGACGATCTGGTGTACGCCGGCATCGCCCTCGCCGCCGGCCTGCTGGCGGCGTTCCTGCTGCGGATGCTGCTGCGCTGGCTCGGCCGGCACGCCGAACGCACCACCTGGCGCGGGGACGACGTCCTCGTGGACGCGCTGCGCATGATCGCGCCGTGGGCGGCGGTCGCGGCCGGCGCGGCCTCCGCGGCGGCGGCGCTGCCGCTGACCCGGACCGTGCAGCACAACGTCAACCAGACGCTGACGGTGCTGGTCATCTTCGCCGCGACCGTGTCGGCGGCGCGGGTGGTGGCCGGCCTGGTGCGCTCGGTCACCCAGTCACGCTCCGGCGTCGCCGGGTCGGCCACCATCTTCACGAACATCACCCGGATCCTGGTCCTGGCGATCGGTTTCCTGGTCGGGCTGCAGACCCTGGGCATCTCCATCGCCCCGCTGCTCACCGCCCTCGGCGTCGGCGGTCTGGCGGTCGCGCTCGCGCTGCAGGACACGCTCGCCAACCTCTTCGCGGGCATCCACATCCTCGCCTCCAAGACCGTGCAGCCCGGTGACTACATCCGGCTGAGCAGCGGCGAGGAGGGCTACGTCGAGGACATCAACTGGCGCCAGACGACCGTCCGCGAGCTGTCCAACAACCTGGTGGTCATCCCCAACGCGCAGCTGGCGAAGACGAACATGACCAACTTCATGCGTCCCGAGCAGCAGCTGACCATCCTGGTGCAGGTCGGGGTGTCGTACGACAGTGATCTGGAGCATGTGGAGCGGGTGACGACGGAGGTCGTCGCCGAGGTGATGACCGAGATCACCGGCGCCGTGCCGGAGCACGAGCCGGCGGTGCGCTTCCACACCTTCGGCGACTCCCGCATCGGGTTCACCGTGATCCTGGGCGTGGGCGAGTTCAGCGACCAGTACCGGATCAAGCACGAGTTCATCAAGCGCCTGCACCGGCGCTACCGCGACGAGGGCATCCGGATCCCGTCGCCCGCGCGGACGGTGGCGCTCCAGCAGGGCACGGTGGTCATCCCGCAGCAGCGCGGCACCGAGACGGAGCCGGGCGACATGACCACCACCACACCGATCTGACCGGGCCGCCGGCGCCGGCCGCCCCTCCGGCCACCGGCACACCTCCCCGCCCCACGGCCGCCCCGTCCGACCGCCCCGCCGGGCCGGCGGACGCCCCCGGCCCGGCACATCCGGTCCGGGCACCCGGCCGCGTGACCCGGCGGGCGGGCCGGCCGGGGCCGCCCGCCGGGGTCGTGGCGGGGAATTGCCCGGAAGTCGGTGCGGACCCCTGTCGAGCCGGGGTCGATCACGAGATATCTTGATGTCGAGCAATGTTGCAGACGTGGAGCGGAGCACCCGGTGACTGACTCGACCATCATCTATACGCACACTGACGAGGCCCCGGCCCTGGCGACGTATTCCTTCCTGCCGGTGGTCCAGGCGTACGCCTCGCAGGCGGGTGTCGCCGTGGAGACGCGCGACATCTCGCTGGCCGGGCGCATCATCGCCGTGTTCCCGGAGTACCTGACCGAGGACCAGCGCATCCCGGACGCCCTCGCCGAGCTCGGCGAGCTGGCCAAGACGCCCGCGGCCAACATCATCAAGCTGCCGAACATCTCGGCGTCGATCCCGCAGCTCAAGGCCGCGATCGCCGAGCTGCAGGGCCAGGGCTACGCGCTGCCGGACTACCCGGACGACCCGAAGACCGACGAGGAGCGCGAGATCCGCGCCCGCTACGACAAGGTCAAGGGCAGCGCCGTGAACCCGGTGCTGCGTGAGGGCAACTCCGACCGCCGCGCCCCCGCCTCGGTGAAGAACTACGCCAAGACCCACCCGCACCGCATGGGCGCCTGGACCGCCGAGTCGAAGACCAATGTGGCGACCATGGGCGAGAACGACTTCCGCTCCACCGAGAAGTCGGTCGTCATCGCCGAGGACGGCGCGCTGCGCATCGAGCTGGTCGGCGACGACGGCACGACCACCGTGCTGCGCGAGTCCGTCCCCGTCCTGAAGGACGAGGTCGTCGACGCCTCCGTGATGCGGGTCGCCGCGCTGCGCGAGTTCCTGACCGCGCAGGTCGCCCGCGCCAAGCAGGAGGGCGTGCTGTTCTCCGTGCACCTGAAGGCCACGATGATGAAGGTCTCCGACCCGATCATCTTCGGCCACGTGGTGCGCGCCTTCTTCCCGAAGACGTTCGCGAAGTACGGCGAGAAGCTCTCCGCGGCCGGCCTCACCCCGAACGACGGTCTGGGCGGCATCTACAAGGGCCTGGAGAACCTGCCCGAGGGCGCCGAGATCAAGGCGTCCTTCGACGCCGAGCTGGCCGAGGGCCCGGACCTCGCCATGGTCGACTCGGACAAGGGCATCACCAACCTGCACGTCCCGTCCGACGTCATCGTCGACGCCTCCATGCCGGCCATGATCCGCACCTCCGGCCACATGTGGGGCCCGGACGGCCAGGAGGCCGACACCCTCGCGGTGCTGCCGGACTCCTCCTACTCCGGCGTCTACCAGGCCGTCATCGACGACTGCCGCGCCAACGGCGCCTACGACCCGTCGACGATGGGCTCCGTCCCGAACGTCGGCCTGATGGCGCAGAAGGCCGAGGAGTACGGCAGCCACGACAAGACGTTCGAGATCCCGACGGCCGGCACCGTCCGTCTGGTCGACCAGAACGGCAACGTCGTCATCGAGCAGACCGTCTCCGCCGGTGACATCTTCCGCGCCTGCCAGACCAAGGACGCCCCGATCCGCGACTGGGTCAAGCTGGCCGTCACCCGCGCCCGCGCCACCGGCGCCCCGGCCGTGTTCTGGCTGGACGAGACCCGCGCCCACGACGCCAACCTGATCGCCAAGGTCAAGCAGTACCTGCCGGAGCACGACACCGAGGGCCTGGACATCAGGATCCTCAACCCGGTCGAGGCGACCAAGCTGTCGGTGGAGCGCATCCGCCGCGGCGAGGACACCATCTCCGTCACCGGCAACGTGCTGCGCGACTACCTGACCGACCTGTTCCCGATCCTGGAGCTGGGCACCAGCGCCAAGATGCTCTCCGTCGTCCCGCTGATGGCGGGCGGCGGTCTGTTCGAGACGGGTGCGGGCGGCTCGGCGCCGAAGCACGTGCAGCAGCTGGTCAAGGAGAACTACCTGCGCTGGGACTCGCTCGGCGAGTTCTTCGCGCTGGTGCCGTCCCTGGAGCAGTACGCGAAGACCACGGGCAACGCCCGCGCGCAGGTCCTCGCCGACGCCCTCGACCGCGCCACGGCGACCTTCCTCAACGAGGACAAGTCCCCGACCCGTCGCGTCGGCGGCATCGACAACCGCGGCAGCCACTTCTACCTGTCCCTGTACTGGGCGCAGGAGCTGGCCCGGCAGACCGACGACGCGGACCTGGCGAAGGCCTTCGCCCCGCTCGCCGAGACGCTCGCCGCGAACGAGCAGAAGATCGTCGACGAGCTGATCGCCGTCCAGGGCAAGCCGGCCGACATCGGCGGCTACTACCAGCCCGACCCGGCCAAGGCGTCCGCGGTCATGCGCCCGTCCGCCACGTGGAACGAGGCACTGGCGTCCCTGAGCTGACGCACACGGCCCCAGGGCTTCTCGTCCTCCGCCCCGACCGGCACACCGCCGGCCGGGGCGGAGCCCTTTCCGGGCGCGCCCTGTGCGTGCCCCGGCTCGTGACGGCCGTATGCCGTTCATGAACACCGCGTGTCGGCTCCGGCGCGACGCTGGAGACCGCGTCTCCCCCTGTGCTTACCTCGTGCCATGACCCTGCTCGTGACCCGCCGCCACGTCGACTACGCGCGTGTCACCACCATGGGTTGTCGCGCCGGGAGCTGACGCTCCGCCCCGGCCTTCCTCCTTATCCCACCGGCGTCCGGCCTCCGTGCCGTCGTCGGGGACGTCCGCCCGCGTGCCCCGGCCCGCCCGCGCGTTCCCGCACGTACGTCCGCGTCCCCGCGACGCCCGGCGCACCGCACTCGCACTCACGCCCGCATCCGCATCCGCACCTGGCACTGCGCACATCGCACGAGGAGCAGCACCATGAGCCAGCCCATCGACTCCGTCACCGCCGGTCACACGCCCGAGGAGACGCCCACCGGACCCGACACGTCGGCCTGGTCGTTCGAGACCAGGCAGGTGCACGCGGGTGCCGAGCCCGACCCCACGACCGGGGCCCGGGCCACGCCGGTCTACCAGACGTCCTCGTTCGTCTTCCGGGACACCCGGCACGCGGCCGACCTGTTCTCGCTGGCGGAGCCGGGGACCATCTACACCCGCATCCACAACCCCACCCAGGACGTCTTCGAGCAGCGGATCGCCGCCCTGGAGGGCGGGGTGGCGGCGGTGGCGCTGGCGTCGGGGCAGGCCGCGGAGACGCTGGCGGTCCTGACCCTCGCCGGGGCCGGTGACCACATCGTCTCGGCCGCCTCGCTGTACGGCGGGACGTACAACCTCTTCCGGCACACCCTGCCGAGGTTCGGCATCGAGGTCTCCTTCGTGGACGATCCCGACGACATCGACGCCTGGCGGGCGGCCGTCCGGCCGAACACCAAGGCGCTGTTCGCCGAGACGCTGGGCAATCCGCGGGGCAACGTGCTCGACGTGCGCGCGGTCGCGGACGCGGCGCACGGGGCGGGCGTGCCGCTGATCGTGGACAACACGGTGCCCACCCCCTACCTGCTGCGGCCGCTCGAGCACGGCGCGGACGTCGTGGTGCACTCGGCGACGAAGTTCCTCGGCGGGCACGGCACCACGATCGGGGGCGTGGTCGTGGACGGCGGAACCTTCGACTTCGGTGCGCACGCCGAGCGGTTCCCGGACTTCACCGAGCCCGACCCCAGCTACCACGGGCTGCGGTACTGGCCGGCGCTCGGGCCGGGCGCCTTCGCGGTCAAGCTGCGGGTGCAGCTGCTGCGCGACCTGGGGCCGGCGATCTCCCCGCACTCGGCGTTCCTGCTGCTGCAGGGCGTGGAGACGCTGAGCCTGCGCATCGAGCGGCACTCGGCCAACGCGCAGGCCCTGGCGGAATGGCTGGAGCAGCGCGACGAGGTCGCGGCGGTGCACTACCCGGGCCTGCCGTCCAGCCGCTGGTACGGCGCCGCGCGGACGTATCTCCCCCGCGGCGCGGGCGCGGTGGTCTCCTTCGAGCTGAGGGACGGCGTCGAGGCGGGCAAGCGGTTCGTGGACGGGGTGGAGCTGTTCAGTCACCTCGCCAACATCGGCGATGTGCGCAGTCTGATCATCCATCCGGCGTCCACGACCCACAGCCAGCTGAACGAGGAGCAGCTGGCGGCCACCGGGACCGCGCCCGGCCTGGTGCGCCTGTCGGTCGGCATCGAGGGCCTCGCCGATCTCAGGGCCGATCTGGAGGCCGGATTCCGCGCGGCCAAGGGGGCCTCCTGAACACCGTCGCGGCCACCGGAACACCGGTCCCCCTCCCGCCGGCCACCGGGGCCTGGCGGGAGGGGGACCCGCCGGGGCGGCGCCGGTGGCACGCGCTCGGCACCCCTCTGCGGCTGGAGGCGGGCGGTGAACTCCCCGGGGCGAAGCTCGCGTTCGAGACCTGGGGACGGCCGGCGCCGGACCGGTCCAACGCCGTGCTGGTGCTGCACGCGCTCACCGGTGACAGCCACGCGGCCGGACCGGCGGGGCCCGGGCATCCCACGCCGGGCTGGTGGGACGGGCTGATCGGGCCCGGGCGGGCCCTCGACACCGACCGCTGGTTCGTCGTCGCCCCGAACGTGCTGGGCGGCTGCCAGGGCAGCACGGGACCGGCCTCGCCGCGGCCCGGCACGCGACGGTGCTGGGGCGGTGCGTTCCCGTACCTGACCGTGCGGGACCAGGTCGCCGCGGAGGTCCGGCTGGCCGACGCCCTCGGCATCGGGAAGTGGGCGCTGGTGGCCGGCGGTTCGATGGGCGGGATGCGGGCCGTGGAGTGGGCGGTGTCGTACCCGGAGCGCACGGACGCGCTGCTGCTGCTCGCCACGACGGCCGCGGCGAGCGCCGAGCAGATCGCCTGGGCCACCCTCCAGCTGCACGCCGTCCGCGGCGATCCGCACTGGCGGGGCGGCGACTACCACGACACCGGCCGCGGCCCGCACGCCGGGCTGGGGCTCGCCCGCCGCATCGCCCACGTCACCTACCGCAGCGAGCCGGAGCTGTCCGCCCGGTTCGGCCGTGCGCCCCAGGGCGCGGAGGACCCGTGGCGCGGCGGCCGCTACCAGGTCGAGTCGTATCTCGACCACCACGCGGCCAAGTTGGTCCGGAGGTTCGACGCGGGCAGCTACGTG
Source organism: Streptomyces sp. (assembly GCF_031181555.1). Classification (GTDB taxonomy): domain Bacteria; phylum Actinomycetota; class Actinomycetes; order Streptomycetales; family Streptomycetaceae; genus Streptomyces; species Streptomyces fimbriatus. The sequence continues at coordinate 14,878 of NZ_JAPSKQ010000057.1, forward strand.
GTGCTGACGGAGGCGATGAACGGCCACGACGTGGGGCGCGGCAGGGGCGGTGTCCGCGCCGCCCTGCGCCGGGTGACCGCGCGCACGCTGGTGGCCGGCGTCGGCTCGGACCGCCTCTACCCCCCGGCCCAGCAGGCCGAACTGGCCGCGCACATCCCCGGCGCGGACCGGCTCCGGGTCCTGGAGTCGCCGTACGGACACGACGGCTTCCTCATCGAGACGGAGCAGGTCGGCGCCCTGGTGCGCGAGGTGCTGCGGTAGGCGGCCCCGGGGCGGCCCACCGGTCGCGGGCGGCATCGGCTCCTCCACGCCGGGGGCGGTCCGGGCGGGGGCGCGGAGCGCGGTCAGGTCGGCGGGGCGGTCCTCGGCTCCGGTGTCGTGTCCCGGTGTGCTGTCCCGGGGTCCGGTCTGTGCGGGGGGCGTTGTCAGTGCCGTGTGGCATCTTGATCACGCCGTTTTCCACCGACAACGCCCTGGAGCAGCCGTATGACCGATGTCCCGCCGTCCTTCGAGCTCCTTCCCGGCGCCGCGGACTCCCCCGTGATCCTCCATGTGCCGCACTCCGCGCGGGAGATACCGGCCGAGGTGCGGCCGGGGATCGTGCTGGGCGACGCGGAGCTGGAGCGGGAGCTGGACCACATCACCGACGCGCACACGGCGGAGATCGCCGAGGCGGCGGCCGCCGCGGCCGGCATCACGCCGTGGCGGTTCGTGAACCGGCTGTCCCGGCTGGTGGTCGACCCCGAGCGGTTCCCGGACGAGCGGGAGGAGATGCTGGCCGTCGGGATGGGCGCGGTCTACACGCGGACCACCCACAAGGACGTGCTGCGGCCCGACGGCTTCGACCCCGAGCCGCTGATCGCGCGGTACTTCGCTCCGTACGCGCAGGCCATGACGGAGGCGGTCGCGGACCGTCTCGCGGCCACGGGGCGGGCCGTGATCATCGACGTGCACTCGTACCCGAGCGCTCCGCTGCCCTACGAACTGCACGGCGAGGGCCCGCGCCCGGCGGTCTGCCTGGGCACCGACTCCTTCCACACCCCGCCCGCCCTGCTCACCGCGGCCCGCGAGGCGTTCGCCGCGTGCGGGGAGACGGGCCTGGACAGCCCGTTCGCCGGCACGTACGTGCCGCTGGAGTTCTACGGGAAGCGGGCCGAGGTCTCCGCCCTGATGGTGGAGATCCGCCGCGACACCTACATGACCGAACCGGGCGGCCCGGCGGGCCGGGGCCTGTCCCGCCTGGCCGGGGCACTGGGCGCGCTCGTGGACGCGGCGTCCCGCTGACACGACGGACGCGGTGCCCGCGGGGCCGCGCCCGCTCCGGCGCCACGGCCGGCGACGTCCGCGGGGCCGCGCCCAGGCCCTCGGCCGGCAGGGGGCCGCCCGCGCGGGCCGCGGCCCGGTGGCTCGGCCCCCTCCCGCCGGTCCGCCGTCAGGCGCGCAGCCACTCCGTCACGACCACGTCCCCGCCGGTCCGCAGACGCAGGGCGAACGGGCCGGAAGGCGGGGTCGCGGTGGTGAAGCGGCCCATGTCGTCGGCGGTGAGCGGGACGCCCGGCTGGGGGCCGTTCAGGACCTCGACGCGGGCCGGCTGGGGCGGCAGCACCTGGCCCATCAGCCCGTCCGCGGTCACCTCGACGTCCACGGTCACCTCGCCCGCGCTGAAGGTGAGCATGCGCGGCGCGTGCGTCGCCCCCCTGACCGGGATGGCGTCGACCAGCGAGTCGAAGGTCAGCTCGGCCACGCGGGCGTCCAGGTCGTGCAGCGCGTAGGCGTCGACGGCGATCTGCAGCAGTCCCGGCGGCATCGGATCGAGGACCCCCGCGGCCTGCCGGAGCTCCTCCTCCAGCAGCGCGCCGTCGAAGTCCTCGCCGTCCGGCCACCCGTCGTTCGGCTCCTCGCCGTGCACCTCCCCGCCGGCGCCCGGTTCCTCGTCGTACGCGTCACCGTCGATGCCGTTCACATCGCCCCCCTTGCTTCCAACCGGGCCCTCAGCCTGCGCAGACAGCGCTGGCGCAACGGCCCGATGCTGCCCACCGCGATGCCGAGCGCGGCGGACACCTCCTGGTAGCTGGGCGGCGGGGAGGCGATCAGGACGCGCAGCAACTGCCGGCACCGCTCGCCCAGTTCCTCGAACTCCTGCCACAGCCGCCGCACGCGTTCGCTCTGCGCGGCCGCCTCCTCCGCCTCCAGCAGCGACTGCTCCGGCGTGCCGTCCTCGCTGACCCGGTCCAGCAGGTACGGATCGTCCGTCAGCGTCAGCCGGCGCGCGTTGCGGAGCACCTTCAGGCATTCGTGCCGCGCGGTACTGGCCAGCCACGCGCCCGCCTTGTCGGGTTCCCGGATCCGCCCCAGGTGCTGGGCGAAACGGAACCACACGGTCTGGCAGACCTCGTGCGCGTCGGCGTCGGAGAGCCGGTGGGCGCGCGCCACGGACCACACCAGGGGGCCCAGCCCCTCCACGATCGCCTTCCAGGCCGCCGCGTCTCCGTCGGCGGCGGACTGGACCAACGCGCCGACATCAGTTCGGTCCACGGTCCCACCCCTCGTGTACGGCACGTCATGGTACGCCGTGGAGGGGACGGCTCCGGTCCTCATGACCCGGCGGAGGGATGCGCGACCGGCACGGGGCGCCAGGTGGGCGGCAGGAGCGCCGGGACGTGCGCCCCGCGCACCTCGGCGAACTCGGTGTTCGCTTCCAGCAGTTGCCGACGGGCCTTGCGCGGGTCGGTCTGCGCCTGCGCGGTCATGTGGGCGGCGATCATGCCGGCGGCGACGGGGGTGGCGAACGAGGTGCCGCTCCACTGGGCGAGCCCCTCGAACATCACCTGGTCCGGCTTGGCCCGGCCGTTCTCCTCGCTCAGCACGCCGGTGTGGCGCGGGTGCCGGCAGGTGCAGGCGTAGGAGAAGCCGTAGCGGCAGTCGTCGTAGGTGGAGTGCTGGTACACGTACGGGACCGGGGTGTCGAAGCCGGTGAGGGCGCTGGTGAGGCGCTCGCCGGGGGCGTAGGCCGACACCCAGGCGCCGTGGTTGCTGAAGCAGGCGCCGAACTCTCCGTCGCCGCGCAGCGCGCCGACCGACAGCACGGCGTTCTCGTAGCCGGGCAGGCCGGCGTAGGCGGCGGGCCAGAACGGGGTGGCGCTGGCGTTGTTGCCGGCGGCGGCGACCAGCAGGGTGTGCTGCTCGCGCAGTTCCCGCATGAACGCGTCGATGCCGAGGAGGCCGTCGGTGCGGCCGTTGGAGGTGCCGGCGGAGAGGCTGATGACGTCCGGCCAGCCGTCTCGGTCGACGGCCTCGAAGAGCTTCTCGCCGAACTCGGACTCCAGGACGGCGCCGGCGTCGTTGAGCGTGCCGCGGACCGTGATGTCGGTGTTGGGGGCGACGGCGGCGACGAGCCCGGCGATGAACGTGCCGTGTCCGCAGTACTGCTGGAGGACGCCCTCGTCGTCGCACTCCTTGACCTGGGCGTCGCCCCGGGTGTGGACGAGCAGCGGGTAGGAGCGGTAGTCGTGCATGAGGCCGGTGTCGATGACGAGGACGCCGACGGCGCTGTCCGGGTCGTGGGCGGCCTCGGCGGCGGCCGGGTTGGGCCGCTCGCCGGCCGGTACGGGCACGGGCTCGTCGCCGGGGCAGGCGTTGACCGCGATCGACACCACGTGGTTGCGGCTGATCAGCCGGCGTCCCGCGCGGCCCTCGGTCGCCGAGAGCGCGCGCAGCGCGCCCGCGACCGCCGGGTCGCCGCTGCCGTCGCCCTGGCCCGGGTCGGCGACCCGGATGCGGGTGATGCCGGAGCGGTTGGTCTCCGGGCTCGCCCGGCGCACATGGTCCGGGGTGAGTCCGGCGAACGTGGTGAAGTGCTGCCGCACGGTGTCCTCGACGACGCGGGCCTCTTCCCCGTCGCGGGCGAGGACGACACCCTTCTCGTAGAGGAACTCGCCCGCGTCGTCCGGTCCCATCGCCAGGGGGACGCCGGGCATCGAGCGCTGGATCTGGTCGAACTGCTCGCGGAATCGCTGTGGTGCCATGGCGTGTCCTCCACTGGGGCGGCGGCCGGGGCCGCGGAGCTGTCCTGAATCAGAGCCGCGAGGCGGTCGTTTGATACAACGGCGCATCTGTGGGGCACGGTTGCGGAGCACTACCATCCGTAAGGTGACAGCGGGAAGCGAATCGGTGCTGGAACTGCTGCCGATGGTGTTCGCCGCCCCCGGCGAGGCCCTGGCGAGGGCGGAAGAGGTGCTGCGCGACCGCCCCTCGCCCCTGCACGCCTCCGTCGCCCACCAGGTGATCGGCATCTGGCAGCGGGACTTCGGCGACATGCGGCTGGCCCTGTCCCATCTGCGGCGGGCCCGGAACTGGGCGGCTCGCGCGGACTCGGCCGAGCGGGAGGCGGACGTCCTCGCCACGCTCGGGGTCGCGCTGGTGCACGCGGGGCGCACCCGGCAGGGCATGGACGCCCTGGGCCGGGGGGTCGCCCGCGGCACCGGACACACACGCGCGCGCGTGCTGTTCCGCCGGGCGTACGCGTGGTGGGTGCTGGGCCATCACCAGGACGCCCTGGAGGACGTACGGCGGGCGGTTCCCGTGCTGCGGCAGGCGGGCGACGTGATCTGGACGGCACGTGCGCTGACCCTGCGGGCCACGGTGCACCTGGCGCTGGGCGCGGTGGAGCGGGCGGACGCCGACTTCACCGCGGCCGAGGCGCTGTGGGACACCACGGACCAGGAGCACGACAAGGCGGACGCCGTGGAGAGCCGGGGGCTGGCCGCGTTCCGTTCGGGCGACGTCCCGGCGGCGCTGAAGCTGCTCGACGAGGCGGAGGAGCGGTACGCCAAGCTCGGCACCCCGACGTTCATGCTGAACATCCGGCGCTGCGAGGTGCTGATGGCCGCCGGGCTGGCCGCGGAGGCGCTCGCGGAGGCGGACGCCGCGATCAGGACGCTCGACGGGATCGGCGGGCAGTCCACCCGCAAGGCGGAACTGCTGCTGGCCGCCGCGCGGGCGGCCCGGCTGGCGGACGATCCGCAGACGGCGATCGCGCGCGCGGCGCTCGCCGTGCGGCTGTTCGCGGGGCAGCGGCGCACCTGGTGGGAGACGCACGCGCGGCTGGTGCTGATCGGGGCCCGCCACGCGGCCGGGCGCGGTTCGGGCCGGCTGGTCGCGGACGCGGCGGCGGTGGCCGAGAAGCTGGCCGCGCTCGGCGCGCCCGCCGCCCCGGAGGCGTCCCTGCTCGCGGGCCGGATCGCGCTGGACCTGGGCTGGACGGCGGACGCGGAGCGGCATCTGGCGGTCGCCGCGCGCAGCAGGCGCAGCGGCCCCCCGCTGGCGCGGATGACGGGCTGGGCGGCGCAGGCGCTGCGCGCGCAGGCCGCCGGGTCCGCGCGGGGTGTGCTGGAGGCCTGCCGGCGCGGCCTCGACGTGCTCGACGACCACCGGATGACGCTGGGCGCCTCGGAGCTGCGGGCCCGCGCCACCGCGCAGGGCGCGGAGCTGGCCGCCCTCGCCCAGCGGGCCTCTCTGGTCTCGGGCGGGCCGCGGCGGCTGCTGGTGTGGAGCGAACGCTGGCGGGCCACCGCCCTGTCCGCGCCGCCCACCCGGCCGCCCGCCGACCCCGCGCTGCTCAGCGGCATGACCGCCTACCGGGAGATCGCCGCCCGCGCGGAGGAGGGCCGGATGGAGGGCAAGCCCGTGCCGGCGCTGGAACGGGAACAGCGGCGCCTGGAACGGGAGATCCGCTCCCGGACGCTGCACATGCGCGGCGCGGCCCCCGGTGGCGGGGACCGCTTCGACGTCGGCCGGCTGCTCGGGCGGCTGGGCGACGGTGACGACGGACAGCTGGTGGAGCTCGCCGTGCTCGACGGGCGGGTGCAGGTGCTGCTGTGCGGGCAGGGGCGGGTGCGGCGGTTCGAGGCGGGGCCGCTGGCCGCGGCGGAGACCGAGGCCGAGCATGTGCAGGCCGGGCTGCGGAGACTGGCGCACCCCGGGGCGGAGGCACGGCTGCCGGTGGTGGAGGCCGCGGGCCGCCGTCTGGAGGAGCTGCTGCTGGGCCCGGCGGCGGCGCACCTGGGCCCGGGTCCGGTGGTGATCGTGCCGCCGGGACGGCTGCACCGGGTGCCGTGGGCGTTGCTGCCCTCGCTGCGGGAGCGGGTGCTGAGCGTGTCGCCGTCGGCGAGCAGCTGGCTGCGCGCGAAGGAGACCGCGCCGCCGCCCGGGGGCCGCCAGGTGCTGGTGCGCGGCCCGGGTCTGGCAACGGGCGGCGCGGAGGTGCCCGAGCTGGCCGGCCGCTACGGCGGCGCGACCGTCCTGGAGCACGACGACGCGACGGTGCCGCGCGTGCTCCAGGAGCTGGACGGGGCCGCACTGGCGCACATCGCCGCGCACGGCACCTTCCGCGCGGACGGCCCGCTGTTCTCCTCGCTGCGGCTGGCCGACGGGCCGCTGATCGTGCACGACTTCGAGCGCCTGGACCGCAGCCCGTACCGGATCATCCTGCCCTGCTGCGACACCGCGCGGTTCGCCACCGTCGGCGCCGACGAACTCCTCGGCCTGGTGACGGCGTTGCTGCCGCTGGGCACGGCGGGGGTGGTGGCGTGCAGCGCGCCCGTCAACGACGCCGCCGTGGTGCCGCTGATGCTCGCGCTGCACAAGGGGCTCGGCGCCGGTCTGTCCCTCGCCGAGGCGCTGCGCGACGCCCGGGCCGCGTTGCCCGGTGACGCGCTGCACCAGGCCACCGGGTGGGCGTTCTCCGCGTTCGGGGCGGCCTGAGCAGGTGCTTCACGCCGGCTGCGCCCGGGGCGGTTCCGTGAGCCGCGGCAGGGCTGCGCGGTCGCCGGAGCCGAGGCGGGCGTAGGCGCCGTACAGGTGGTTGCCGACGGTGCGGACGGACAGCGTGAGGCGTTCCGCGATCTGCCGGTTGCTGAGGCCGGCCGCGGCGAGCGTGACGATCTGCCGTTGCCGGGCGGTGAGTTCGCCCAGCGTCAGCCCCGCGAGCGCGGGGGTGCGGGCGCCCTGGCAGCGCCGGGCGAGCGCGGCGGCGCGGACGCGCGAGGTGCGGGCGGCGAGCGGATCCCGGTGGGCGCCCACGGCCTGGGCGTACGCCTCGGCGGCGAACAGCAGGAAGCCGCGCCGCTGGAGCTCCTCGGCCACCCGGTCCAGCGCGGGTCCGTCGGCGCGGGCGAGGGCGTCGGCGTGGTCGGCGAAGACGCCGCCGAGCCGGCCGGCCGCCCGTTCGGGGGTGCCGAGGCGTACGGCGTCGTAGGGGTCGCCGTCGGCCCGGCCGTCGCCGCAGGGGTCGCCGTGCGGTTCGGCCGGACCGGCCGGCCGGTCCCCGGCACGGGCGAGTTCCGCGCGGCAGGACGCGTCGGCGGGAGCGGTGCGCAGGCCCTCGCGGGCCCATGCGGCCGATTCCCGCAGTTCGCCGCGCAGCCGCGCGTACCGGGCGCGCAGGGCCGCGTACCCGGCCGGGACCGGCACTCCCTCCGCCGCGAGCCGGTCCCCCACGGGTGCCGGGACCGCCGCCACGTCGGCCCGTTCGATCCGCCGGGTCAGTTCCGCCGCCTCGGCGTCCAGGGCGGGGCCGTACTCCTCGGGTGCGCGGGCCAGCCGGCGGGCCCGCAGCCGGCCTGCGGCGGCCCGCAGGACCGGGCCGTGCAGGGCGTGGGCGAGGCGGACCCCGCCGTTCTCGTCGACGCGCACCAGGCCCTCGGTCTCCAGGCGTTCCAGGGCGGCGAGGTCGAGGGCGTCCGGGTCGAGCGGAAGGGGATCGGCGAAGGCGAGGCGGTCGAGCGTCTCGCGCTCCTCGGGACGGGCGCGGTCCAGGAGGTGGGCGGTGCGTTCGCGCACGAGCGGGGTCAGCGGCACCGGGCCCCGCCAGGCCCACGCGTCGGTGCCCGGGACGCGGGTGGGCCGCCCTTGCCCGCACACCGCGGCCAGCAGTTCCCGCAGCAGCCTCAGGTCCCCGCCGCACAGGTGGTGCAGCCGGTTCACGGTGAGCGGCTCCGGGGCGTGGCGCGCGCCCGCCGCGAGCAGCCGCGCGGTCTCCTCCCGGGGCAGCTCGGGCAGCGCCAGGCGGGGCAGCAGTTCCCCGGTCCACAGCCGTGACACGGCGGCGGGCACCGGCTCACCGTCGGTCACCACGACCAGCAGCCGGGTGCGTCCCTGTACGGCGAGCTGGTGGACCAGGGCGGCGGAGGCGTCGTCGAGCAGATGGGCGTCGTCGACCAGCAACGTCCGTGTCCCGGACAGGAGGCGCAGCGCACGGTGCAGGGTGACGGGTTCGGGCAGCAGGGGGGCGAAGGCCGCGAAGGGGAGGTCCCGGGTCTGCGGCGTTCCGGTGACGCGCGCGCAGTCGGTGCCCCGGACGGCCTCGGTGACGAGCCGGGTCTTGCCCCGGCCCGCCGGTCCGGTCACCACGAGGCCGCGCCGTACGCCGGTCAGCGACCGCCGTACCAGGTCGAGTTCGTCCTCCCGGCCGGTGAACGGCCAGGGCGTACGAAGCGTCGTCGCGTCCTTCCCGTACGGCTCGTACGGCTCGTACGGCTCGTACGGCTCGTGCAGTTCGTGCAGTTCGTGGAATTCGTGCGGCTCGTGCGGTTCGTACGGCCCGGTGGCGTCCCGTCGCAATGTCGTCGTCACATGAACAGGAGCGCGGGTGCTCACGCCTGATACAGGGCCACTTGAGTAGACCCCGACTCAGGCGCACGGCCCCGGTGGCACGGCAGCCTGTGGCCCATGACCGCTCGCTACTGCTCGCTGCCGCCGCAGCCGGCCCCCGCGTTCGCGCCGGGCCTGGCCGCCGAGCGGCTCGGCGCGCTGGTCGGCGGGCGGCGGATGTGGGTCAACGGCACCGTGCTGCACTACTGCTTCTTCCACGGCGACACCGACGGATCGGTCATCGCCGTCCCCGGGACCGGGCGGACCCGCTGGGTTTCCTGGGGCGGTGCGAAGGAGCAGCAGGACGTGGTGCGCGAGTGCTTCGAGGAGTGGCGCGGTCTCGGGATCGGGCTGGCGTTCGCCGAGGTCCGTGACCGCTCCGAGGCGGAGCTGCGCATCGGGTTCCAGCTCGGTGACGGCTCCTGGTCGGCCGTGGGCAGGGACGCGCTCCGGGTCGGTGTGCACGACCGCACCATGAACTTCGGCTGGGACCTGACCGCACCGGGTGAACGCGCGACGGCCCTGCACCAGATCGGGCACGCGCTCGGGATGCTGCACGAGCACCAGAGCCCGTACGCCGGGATCCACTGGGACGACGAGGCCGTGTACGCCGAACTGGCCGGCCCCCCGAACCACTGGAGCCGGGACCGGACGTTCCACAACGTGCTGCGCAAGATCGCCCCGGACGAGGTGAACGGCTCCGTCTGGGACCCGCAGTCGATCATGCAGTACGCGTTCCCGCCGGGGCTGATCCTGGAACCGGAGCAGTACCGCGGGGGTGTGCATCCGCCGGGCACCCTGTCCCCGGCCGACAAGGAGTTCGTGCTCCGCTGGTATCCGCCGGCCGATCCGCCTCGGCCGCCCGCGCTGGTGCCGTTCCGTTCGGTGCCGCTGGGTCTGGGCCCGGGCGAGCAGGCGGACTTCCGCATCGATCCGCCGGAGACCCGCGACTACACGGTGGGCGCCTTCGGCGACGGCGACGCGGTCGTCGTGCTCTTCGAGGAGCGGGACGGGGAGCCCCGCTTCCTCGCCGGCCACGACGACGGGGGAACCCCGCGCAACGCGACGATCGCGGCCCGGCTCGTCAAGGGCCGCCGCTATTACGTCCGTGTCCGCCTGTACTCCGTCTGGGGTTCGGGCGAGACGGCGGTCATGTGCTGGTGACGGCACGGACCGGCCGACCGCAGACGGACACCCGATCCACAGTCCGGCGCCGGGGGAGCGGCCGGGGATGCCACCCTCGGGGGAGGGTGGCATCCCCGGCCCACGCCATGCCCGGTGTTCACACGGCGCCCGTACTGGTCGGCGGCGAGGCTTCACGTTGCGGGCCGCACTGTGCGGGTGAAGAGTGGAATTATATCGGCTCCATATTGACCGATGAACATTTCAATCTCTCCGCAGCGCTGCCCGCTAAAGGGCAGAGTGCGCGATGAAAATGAAAGCGCAGCACGACGCTCACCGCATCTGGAATCGTCATGGCCAGAACCACCCGGCGACATGTCTCCCGCACGGTCAGCGCATCCGTCGTGGCTGCGGCGCTTGCGTTTCCCGCGAGCCTGACGATTGCCGCAGCAGCACCTCACGCCGGCAACGGGATCACGGCTGGAATACCCGCTCAGACGACGCCTCCTCCGCCCACCCCGACGGCGGAGCCAATGCCCACGGAGCCTCCGCCGCCGACACCGACCGACCCGTCGGGACCGCCGACACCGACCGACCCGTCGGAACCGACGAAGCCGAGCGAGCCGTCAGAACCGACGAAGCCGGACGACACCCCGACGGAGGGCACCCAGGAGCCGGACGGAACGCCGGAAACCGATCAGTCACCCGAACCCGAAGGAGAATCGGACCGGACGACGCCCGAGCCCACCGTGGAACAGGAGAAAGAAATTGAAGAAGTAACTGAGGTGCTGATTCAGGAAACGACGGAAGCCCCTGAGGAACTCACGCGGAGCGTGGAGAAATTGACCACCGTCCTGCGTACGGTCGAGGACCCGGAGATATCACCGCAGGAGAGGGAAGGGGCCATCGGGAGCGCAAAGGACATCGCTGCCGCGCTGGAGGTGATCAATGGCCCCGGGACACCTGCCGAGGTGCGGGGAAAGCTGATCGGGATCGTGAAGCAGATGGTCGCTGCGCTGGACGCGGCCAGTGACCCGGGAATTCCGCTCGAGGAGCGGGCCGTGACCATCCTGACCGTGCAGAGGTGTACATCCACCCTGGACATGATCGGCGACCCCGAGACGCCGCGGGAGCTGAGGGATCACTTGGTCAACAGCATCGATCAGGTGTACCACGTCCTGATGTCGGGCGAGGGCGCGGCCCCGGCACCGGGCGAAAACGCGGCGAAGAGCGGAATCCGCGTCACGCAGCGGTCCCGCCAGGACGCGGCGACGATAGGCGTCGCGCTGGAGACGACCGGTCGGTCCGAGACGTCCGGGGGGGACCGGAACGGTCTCGCGGAGACCGCGGACGAAGCCAGTTCGTCACTGCAGGAGAACAGTGACCCCAGGGTGTCGGACAAGGACCGGGAGGAAGCGAGGAGGAAGGCGGACGAGCAGCTCGCCCGGTTGAACGAGCAGCTGAAGAAGGTCGCCTTCGCCCAGGGCCTGCCGGACGTCCCCCTCGGCGAGGCGGCTGAAGTCTGCGCCAATGCCCTCTTCAAGTCCGTCCCCGACCGCGCTCTCACCCCGGGCCTCGAAAAACTGACTCCCGAGCAATGGGACACCGAAGGGGTGAAGGATTACTGGAAGGCCAGGGAATCCGGGTCCGACTCCCTCGACGTCCAGGCCCAGCTGCAGAACAACGAGTACGCCAACGCCCCGTTCGAAGTCGCACCGCTCGTCACCGGGCTCGCCGACGTCGTACCGGCGAACAGGCTGTTCGGCACCGTCGGCATTCCGGGTCTTCACTGCCTGCAGTCGGCTCGACACCTCGACCAGCAGGGAGTGGTGGCGGAGACCTGGCTCCAGATGGTCGAAGAGGAGATGTAGAAGGGCCTCACCCGGTCAGCCTCCGGCCGCTTCCAACAGCTCCGCGACAGGTATCTCCGTGTCGGCGTAAGTCGTCGAAGCGCCGTATCTGCCCACGTCCCTCCTTTCTTTCGAGCGATCAACCGCACCCTTGAAGTGGAAGGGGGATATAGAATATATGGGTCTCTCCCCGGGGGACCAGACCGCCGTCACGTACCGGGGCTTGCGCGTCACATTGACGAGGTTGTTGTTGTGCCGCACCCTGCCGTGGTAGTAGAGCTCTTCCCCGCATTTTTCGGGAGGGCAGTAGTACTGGCCTTCACTCTTGTCCCACGAACGGTGCGCGCGCCGGAATTGAACCACGTCAAGTTTTCCCCGATCCTTCCTCATGTACGTGATCTGGAGGAAAACGCTCACCGTGTCGAACTCGACGTCTATCGGGATCTGGAACACGCGCTCCATGGCGTACTCTTGCCCGACATCGAGCGAGTACCCAGGACGATAGAAGCGCCCGCTGCTTATGCTGGTGAATCTCAACCGGTCGACGTAACGTTCGGCATCCTCTCCGCCCCCCCGGTCCAGACTCCTTCTCCACTCCTCCAGCCGGCCTCCGTCCTCAGAGTATTCGGAACTTCTGCCGTACACCGTGTAGTCATTGTTGATGATGTAGACCGGAATCCCTCCGGCATTCTTCATGTAAAGTTTCAGCGGGACATGCACGAGCGGATTCCTGTGGTCGGCCCGTGCCGCACCGAATTCCGCCTTCAGAATGAAATGCATAGGAGCTGCCGCGGGCTGGTACACGGTTGAATACGTCAGGCTCACGGCGGTCATGAGTGCTGTGGCGACCACACCGGCCGCAAATGTCTTGGGCCGCGGGGTCCCCTGCCACGCCCTCTCCCGGACGAGGAGCAGGAGCGCCCACAGGGACCAGCACCAGAGAGGCATGAACACCAGCAGATAGGGCGTGTATTCCTTTTCGCCGGACCACATGAACAGCAGAAGGCCGTCCGTGGCCAGTGCGATGATGACTCCCAGCAGGACGACCGCCCCGGAAATTTCATACTGCCGTCTTCCCCAGTGGTCGAGCGTCGCGAGCGCCGCCACGCCCTGCACCACACCGGACAGGACGATCAGGGATCCGGTTATTCGTTGCGCGAAAGTAAGGGCACCGACGGCGTCCGGCCATCCGACCACTATGTTCAAGACCGCGGAAGCAATCATGCCCGCCATCATCAGAACGACGGTCGTGCGCCTTCGCCAGGGGCGGTCGGGCCACGTCCCGCTGTCTCCTCCGCGCCAGCACACGGACGCCGGGTCCTCCATATCCATGTTCTCCGGATAACCGAGGCTGCCGAGCATTTTCCGCAGCTGGCGCAATGACCAGACACTGCCCACCGTCTCGTTGCCTACGATGACCCGGCGAAGACCACGACGGTCCGGAGCCTCGACAATCACCCATGGTCGGATTTCCATGGAACAAGGCTCAAGCCGGGACCGGCAGCGTGCATGCGGGGCTCCCCCGTTCGGCTGCTCGCGGCTCCGTCGCCGAGTGAGGGATCGGGAAACGACCGAGGGTCTTGCCCCACCGAAGTGGGGCAAGACCCTGACGCGGGCCGATGGCCCGTCTGTCCGTCGGGACGACAGGATTTGAACCTGCGACCCCTTGACCCCCAGTCAAGTGCGCTACCAAGCTGCGCCACGTCCCGATGCGGTTCGCGCGGTGGACCGCGTGATCACGCAGGTCAACCCTACCCCATGGGCGCGGTGACGGCGGACGGCCGGGGTCGGCCGGGCGCGGGTGAAGTGCGGTCCGGACAGGAGGTCCCGGCGGCCGGCTCGCGCACGGCCGCAGTGCCGGCCGCGAGCAGCGGGGCGAGCCCCCGGGCGGGGGGATCGGCGGGTCGCGGACGGGCTCGGTTCGGCATCGTCGCCCTCCCTGAGCGGGTGCCTGTCGCACGTAAATCCGGCGAAGCGGAATCGTCGACGATCTTGTTCGAACAAGAGGGCGTACTCGGCGTGCGCACGCAGGCGGTACGGGAGCCGGCGGACGGACGTCAGCCGAGGGCTCCGCTGGTCCCCCGGATCTCCAGCGTCGGTGCCACGAGGTGGAGTTCCCCGGCCCCACCGGGCGTCTCGAGCCGGTCGAGGAGGAGGCGGGCGGCGCGGCGGCCGACCTCGTGGCTCGCGTTGTCGACGGTGGTGAGCCACAGGTGACGCAGCCGGGAGATGCTCGTGTCGTCGTAGCCGGCCACGGACAGGTCCCGCGGGACCCGCAGCCCCAGTTCCTCGGCCGCCGACAGGGCCCCCACGCAGGCGATGTCGTTGACGGCGAAGACGGCGGTGGGGCGGTCGGGGCGGTTCAGCAGCCGGACGGTGGCGCGGTAGCCGCCCTCCTCCGTCATGTCGCCGGCCTCCACCACCACATGGTCCGCCAGGCCGTGACGGCGCATCGTCGCCTCGAAGCTGCGCCGGCGCAGCTCGCCCACGGCACCGTATCCGGCGATGTGCGCGATGCGGCGGTGGCCGAGCCCGATGAGGTGCTCGGTGACCAGCCGGGCGCCGCGCTCGTCGTCGCCCGCGACCACGTCCACGCCGGGCGGCACCGGTTCCCGGGCGCCCGCCAGCACCACCGGCATCCGCTCGGCGACCGCTTCGAGCGCCGCCGGGTCGGGCAGCGTGCCGACCACGACCAGGCCGTCGACCCCGAGTTCCAGGAAGGGGTCGGCCGGGTCCTGGCCCGTGCGGCGGTTGAGGCGGGCGTCGGCGAGCAGCATGCGCAGACCGCCCGCGTGCAACAGGGAGTTCAGGCCGTCGAGCAGGTCGACGAACCAGGGGTTGCGCAGGTCGTTGAGGAGGACGCCGATGGTGCGGGTGCGTTTCTCGCTCAGGCTGCGGGCGGCGGCGTTGGGCCGGTAGCCGAGGTCGCGCACGGCCCGCAGCACGGCCTCCCGTTTCTCCGGACGCACCTGGTCCGAGCCGCGCAGCACCAGCGAGACCAGCGACTTGGACACGCCGGCCCGTTCGGCCACGTCGCGGATCGTCGGCGGTCTCATGGAATGGACCGTTCCATGGCGTCCGCTCGTCTGTCAAAGCCTTGACACTGTGGGACGTACGCGCCCAGGGTGGCGTGGACAGGCTGTGGAACGGTCCAAAGAGGGGCTCTCATGGTGGATACGCTCGGTGTCGCCGTCATCGGGTTCGGCTGGATGGGACGGGTGCACACCCAGGCGTACGCGCGCGTGCCGCACCACTATCCGCAGCTCGCCCTGCGTCCGGAGCTGATCGCGGTCGCCGAGGAGGTGCCGGGCCGGGCCGAGGAGGCCGCCCGGCAGTTCGGCTTCGCCTCGGCGACCCGCGACTGGCGCGAGGTGGCCGCCGATCCGAGGGTGCAGGCCGTCAGCATCACCGCCCCGAACTTCCTGCACCGCGAGATCGGCGTCGCGATGGCCGAGGCGGGCAAGCACATCTGGATCGAGAAGCCGGTCGGGCTGAGCTCCGAGGACGCCCGCGCGGTCGCGGACGCGGTCGCCGGGGCGGGAGTCCAGGGCGCGGTCGGCTTCAACTACCGCAACGCGCCCGCCGTGGAGGCGGCCCGGGAGCTGATCGCCTCCGGTGGGATCGGCAGGATCACGCACGCCCGCATCCGGCTGTTCAGCGACTACGCCGCCCACCCCGAGGGCGCCCTGACGTGGCGGTACGAGCGGGAGCGCGGTGGCAGCGGGGTGCTCGGCGACCTGGCCTCGCACGGCGTGGACCTGGCCCGCTTCCTGCTCGGCGACATCGCCTCGCTGACCGCCGACACGGCGGTCTTCCTGCCCGAGCGGGCCCGCCCCGCGGGTGCCACGGCCGGCCACTCCCGCGCCGCCGGCGGCGAACTCGGCCCGGTCGAGAACGAGGACTACGTGAACTGCCTGTTGCGCTTCGCCTCCGGCGCGCGCGGGGTGCTGGAGGCCTGCCGGGTCTCGGTCGGCGAGCAGAACAACTACGGCTTCGAGGTGCACGGCACCGAGGGCGCGGTGTTCTGGGACTTCCGCCGCATGAACGAACTGGGCGTCGGCCGCGGCACGTCCTACCAGGACCAGCCCGTCAGCACGGTCTACGTCGGCCCCGGCCACGGCGAGTTCGGAGCCTTCCAGCCGGGCGCGGCGAACGCCATGGGCTACGACGACCTGAAGGTCGTCGAGGCGTACCGCTTCCTGCGCTCCGTCGCCGAGGGCGTCCCGCACGGCGCCACCCTCGCCGACGCCGTGCGCAGTGCGGCCGTGCTCGACGCGATGGCGCGGTCGGCCGAGAGCGGCGCGTGGGTCACCCCGTAGGCGTGGCGGGTATGTTGTAGGGGGTCACCACCTGGATCGCGGACGGCAGGGTGGGGCCCGCGGGCGGCAGTGCCCCGTGGGCGCGCATCACGATGCGGCAGGCCTCGCGCAGGTCGTGGCGCAGATCGTGGTGGAGCACGGCGGACAGGCGGCGCTCGCGCAGCAGCCGGGTGTTGTCGTGGTCGAGGTCGTGCGCGACGAACACGGCGCACTCGCGCCCGGCGTCCTCGAAGGCGCGCAGGGTGGCGATGTTGCCGCCGCCGATCGAGTAGACGGCGCGGATGTCCGGGTCGCGGTCCAGTGCGGCCCGGACGAGGTCGTACTGGGTGGCGTCCAGGCCCTGTCCCTCGGCGATCTCCACGAGGACGCGCCCGGGCTGACGGGCGCGCATGGCGCTGCGGAACCCCATCTCGCGCTCCTCCTCGTTGCGGAAGAAGCCGCTGGAGAGGCTGGTGAGCACATTGCCGGGGCGGTCGCCCAGCCACTGGCCCATGAGGTACGCGGCGGTCGCGCCGGCCGCGCGGTTGTCGCTGCCGACGTACCCGGCACGGGCGCTCGCGGGAAGGTCGGTCACCAGCGTCACCACCGGGACGCCCGCCGCCGCGAGCCGGCCGACGGCGGCGGTGACCTCGGGGACGTCCGGTGCCTTGAGGATCACCCCCTGCGAGCCGCGCCGTCCGATCCGGTCGAGGACGGCGACCAGTTCCCCCGCCGGACCCGTCTCGCGGAAGTGGAAGCGTGAGCGGACCACCGCCGGGTGCAGGGAGGGCAGTTCGGCCTCCAGGGCCGCGCGGACGGCGGTGGAGAACCGCTCCGGCGCCTGCATCACGATGTCCACCATGAACGTCCGGCCGACCAGACGGACCTGGGTGCGCTGCCGGTCCAGGTCGGCTATCGCCCGGTGCACCTCCTGCGCGGTGCTCTCCCGCACGCCGCCCCGGCCGTTCAGGACCCGGTCCACCGTGGCCTCGCTCAGCCCCGCCTGACGTGCGATTTCCCGGATCGGGAAGGGGTGGCCCATGCCTCGGCTCCTGAGGGGTTTTTGATGGCTTCCTGCTGGTTGTTCGATGTGTTTGTACTGACAAGAATGACAGAGCCGAGTCGCTCCGTGACCCGAAAGGACGAGGATGTCCTTCTCCCCTGCCTCCGCCCCGGCGCAGACCGCCCCCGCGCACACCTCCTGGCTGTCCGAGCGGGACTGCGACCTGGACGCCTTCCGCGCGCTGGTCGGACGGACCACCGACCCCGCCGGCTACCCGCACGCATCCGGCGTCGAGCGGAACGTGCTCCTGTACGACGCCGGCCGGCTCGCCCTCGCCGACCGCCGCGCGGTCCAGGCCGAACTGGTGCGCGCCCTCGCCGACGGCCCCGGCATCGTGGTGGTCCGCGGTGCCTTCCCCGACCCGGCGGTGGTCGACCGGACCTCCGCCGTGTTCGACGCCCTGATCGCGCAGCAGCGCGCCTCGGGCGCCGCCGCCGGTGACCACTTCGCCGAGCCGGGCGCCAACGACCGGGTGTGGAACGCCCTGGAGAAGGCGGCCCTGCACGACCCGGAGGCGTTCGCCGACTACTACGCCAACGACGTGATCGCCCTGGTCTCCACGGCCTGGCTGGGCCCCGGCTACCAGGTCACCTCCCAGGTGAACGTGGTCAATCCGGGCGGCGCCGCGCAGACCGTGCACCGCGACTACCACCTCGGCTTCCTGGCCAACGAGGTCGCCGCCGCCTACCCGGCGCACGTGCACCGCCTCTCCCCCGTGCTCACCCTGCAGGGCGCGGTCGCGCACTGCGACATGCCCGTGGAGTCCGGCCCGACGCTCTACCTGCCGCACTCCCAGAAGTACGGGCCGGGCTATCTCGCCTGGCGGCTCCCGGAGTTCCGGGCGTACTTCGAGGAGCACCACGTCCAGCTGCCGCTCGCCAAGGGCGACGCGGTCTTCTTCAACCCCGCGCTGTTCCACGCCGCCGGCGCCAACCACTCGGCGGACATCCGGCGCATGGCCAACCTGCTCCAGGTGTCGTCCGCGTTCGGCCGGGCGATGGAGACCGTCGACCGCGAGGCCGTGGCGGGCGCCGTCTACCCGGTGCTGCTGGCGCGCAGGGCCGAGGGCGCCGACGAGCGGTGGCTGGAGAACGTGATCGCGGCGAGCGCCGAGGGCTACCCCTTCCCCACCAACCTGGACGACGACCCGCCGGTCGACGGCCTGGCCCCGCCCTCGCAGGCCGATGTCGTACGGCGGGCGCTGCGCGAGGGGTGGACCGCGCGGACCCTGCGGGACGAACTGCGGGCCGGCGCCCGGCGGCGCGAGAGCTGAAAGCCCCCGGAAGGAACCGAAGGAACCATGGGACTTCTCGACGACAAGGTCGTCCTCGTCAACGGCGGCAGCCAGGGTGTCGGTGCCGCCGTCGCGCGGGCCGCGGTCCGCGAGGGGGCGGTCGTGGCCGTCACCGGCCGGCGCCCCGAACCCGGTGAGGCCCTGGTGGCCGAGCTGACCGCCGCGGGCGGCAGGGCGATGTTCGTCCGCGCCGACCTGGCGGACGCCGAGCAGGCCAAGGCGTCCGTCACCCGGGTGGTGGAGGCGCACGGCCGGGTGGACTGCCTGGTGAACTCGGCGGGGCTGACCTCGCGCGGCACCCTGCTGGACACCACGCCCGAACTGTTCGACCAGCACGTCGCGATCAACCTCAAGGCCCCGTTCTTCGCGATGCAGGCCGCCGTCGCGGACATGGTGCGGCGCGAGGAGCCCGGCACGGTCGTCAACGTCATCACCTCGTCCGCGCACGGCGGGCAGCCGTTCCTGGCGCCGTACGTCGCCGCGAAGGCCGGGCTGATCGGGCTGACCCGCAACGCGGCGCACGCCCACCGCTGGGACCGGATCCGGATCAACGGCCTGAACATCGGCTGGACCGCCACCGAGGGCGAGGACGCGACCCAGCGCACCTTCCACGGCGCCGGGGACGACTGGCGCGAACAGGCCGCCGCACGGCTGCCGATGGGAAAGCTCGGCCAGCCGGACGAGATCGCCGACTTCGTGGTCCTCCTGCTCTCCGACCGCTCCGGGGTGGTCACCGGTTCCGTGATCGACTGGGACCAGAACGTCCTCGGCGGTCTCGACTGACTCCCCTTCACCCCCCGCTCGTACGCCCCGCACCTCCACACCAAGGAGCACCGTCCCCATGCGCATCGGAATCCTCGGCCTCGGCCGCATCGGCGCCTTCCACGCCGAGACCCTCTCCGGGCTCGACGCCGTCGGGTCCCTCGTCGTCTCCGACCCGTTCGCGGACGCCGCGAAGGCCGCCGCCGAGCGGTTCGGCGCCGAGGTCGCGGACTCCCCCGAGGCCGTGCTCGCGGCCGGTGTGGACGGCGTGGTGGTCGCCGCCGCGACCGATGCCCACCCGGGGCTGATCCTCGCCTGCGTCGAGGCCGGCGTCCCGGTGTTCTGCGAGAAGCCGGTCGCCCGCACCATGGCCGAGGGCGTGGAGGTCCTCAAGGCCGTCGAAGGCCGGGACGTGCCGGTCCAGATCGGCTACAACCGCCGCTTCGACGCCGGGTTCGTCGCCGCGCGGGCGGCCGTGCGGGGCGGGGAGCTGGGCACGCTGCACACCGTGCGCTCGACGACGCTGGACCCGGCGCCGCCGCCGGCCGCGTACATCGCCGCGTCCGGCGGCATCTTCCGCGACTGCTCGGTGCACGACTTCGACATCATCCGCTGGGTGACCGGCCGCGAGGTGACCGAGGTGTACGCGGTCGGCGGCAACCGGGGCGCCGCCTTCATCGAGGAGGCGGGCGACGCCGACACCACCGGCGCGCTCCTCACCCTGGACGACGGCACGATCGCGGTGGTCTCCAACAGCCGCCACAACGCGCGGGGTTACGACGTCCGCATGGAGATCCACGGCTTCGCGGACTCCATCGCGGTCGGGCTGGAGGACAGGCTGCCGCTGCGGTCGGTGGAGCCGGGCGTGGCCTTCCCCGCGGGCACCCCGCACGACTTCTTCATGGACCGCTTCGCGGCCGCCTACCGCGCCGAACTGACCGCGTTCACCGAGGTCGTGGCCGGCTCCCGTCCCTCACCGTGCACGGTCGCGGACGCCCTGGAGGCGGGCTGGATCGCCGAGGCGTGCACCCTGTCACTGCACGAGCACCGCCCCGTCACCCTCGAGGAGGTACGTCAGACATGAGCGGACCGGGCCGGGACCCTCTGCGCATCGGAATCCTGGGAGCCGCGCGCATCACCGAACGCTCCCTGATCGACCCGGCCCGGGCGACCGGCCACCGCCTCGTGGCGGTGGCCGCCCGCGACCGCTCGCGGGCCGAGGCGTTCGCCGCCACGCACGGCGTGGAGCGGACCCTCGGCTCGTACGCCGAGCTGCTGGCCGACCCCGGGGTGGACGTGGTCTACAACCCCCTCGCCAACGGCCTGCACGG
>NZ_JAPSKQ010000226.1:0-5036 GCF_031181555.1 Streptomyces sp.
ACGTGGCCGGGCGCATCGAAGACTACGCACTCATCGGAGACATGCAGACCGCTGCCCTGGTCTGCCGGGACGGCACGGTGGACTGGCTGTGCCTGCCCCGCTTCGACTCGCACGCCATCTTCGCCGGTCTGTTGGGCACCGAGGAGCACGGCTTCTGGCGGCTCGGTCCGGCGCACGCCCCCGAGGCCGAGCCGCCCACGGCCGCCCGGCGCGGCTACCGCGGCGACTCGCTGATCCTGGAGTCCGAGTGGGACACCCAGCGCGGCACGGTCCGGGTGACCGACTTCATGCCCCCGCGTGACGGCGCCCCGCAGCTGATCCGGATCGTGGAGGGCGTCTCCGGCCGGGTGCCGATGCGCTCGGCACTCCGGATGCGCTTCTCCTACGGCCGGGTGGTGCCGTGGGTGCACAAGCACGAGGGGCGCACGGTCGCCGTCGCGGGCCCGGACTCCGTGTGGTTCGACACCCCCGTCGAGACCTACGGCAAGTCGCTGACCACGTACTCGGACTTCACGGTCGCGCCGGGCGACCGGATCACGTTCACGCTCTCGTGGCAGCCCTCGCACAAGGAGCCGCCGCCGCTGCCGGAGCCGGAGCAGTCCCTGGAGGCGACGGAGGACTTCTGGCGCGAGTGGGTGGAGCACTGTACGTACCACGGCCCCTACCGCGAGGCCGTGATCCGCTCCCTGATCACGCTGAAGGCCCTGACCTACGCCCCGACCGGCGGCATCGTCGCCGCGCCCACCACCTCCCTGCCGGAGGACATCGGCGGCGTCCGCAACTGGGACTACCGCTACACCTGGCTGCGGGACGCGGCGATCACCCTGTCCTCGCTGCTGCGCACCGGCTACCGCGAGGAGGCCCGCGCCTGGCGCGAGTGGCTGCTGCGCGCGGTGGCGGGCGACCCGGAGAACCTGCAGATCATGTACGGCATCGCCGGTGAGCGCGAGCTCGGCGAGGCGGAGCTGGACTGGCTGCCCGGCTACGAGAACTCCAGCCCGGTCCGGGTCGGCAACGGCGCCGCGTCGCAGCTGCAGCTGGATGTGTACGGCGAGGTCACCGAGGCCCTGCACCTGGGCCACATGACCGGTCTGGCCCGCAACGACTACGCCTCCCTGCTCCAGCTGAAGCTGATCCGCTACCTGGAGAAGCACTGGCAGGAGCCGGACGAGGGCATCTGGGAGGTGCGCGGCCCGCGCCGCCACTTCGTGCACTCCAAGGTGATGGCCTGGGTCGCGGTCGACCGCACCATCAAGCTCGTCGAGTCCGGCGACGCCGACGGCCCGCTGGAGGCGTTCAAGCGGCTGCGCGACGACATCCACCGGGACGTGTGCGAGAAGGGCTACGACAAGGAGCGCAACACCTTCACGCAGTCCTACGGCTCGAAGGAACTGGACGCCTCGCTGCTGCTGATTCCGCAGGTGGGCTTCCTGCCGCCGGACGACAAGCGCGTGATCGGCACCGTCGAGGCGATCCAGCGCGAGCTGTCCACGCCCGACGGCTTCATCCTGCGCTACCCGACGGAAGGGCAGCACGAGGGCGTCGACGGCCTGCCGGGTGACGAGGGGGCGTTCCTCGCCTGCTCGTTCTGGATGGCCGACGACCTGGCGATGATCGGCCGCGTGGACGAGGCCCGCAAGCTGTTCGAGAAGCTGCTGTCACTGCGCAACGACCTCGGGCTGCTGGCGGAGGAATGGGATCCGCGCCTGAAGCGCCAGGTGGGCAACTTCCCGCAGGCGTTCAGCCACGTGCCGCTCATCGACACCGCCCTGCGGCTGACGGCTTCGGGCGCCTACGGGGGCTGAGGCCCGCCGCCGCGGCACGAGCCGTCGGCGTCCGCTCCCCGCCCGGACCGCCCGCCGTGGCCCCTGCCCCGGCCGGCAGGGCCCGCAGCGGGGTGCAGGCGCCGGTGCGTGCGGGGCCGCGCCCCTGCCGTTCCCGTGCGCCGAGCGGAAGTGAGTCCGCTCGGTCCGCACGCTCCGAACGGTCGTGGCGGGGCCCGCGCGCCGACGCCGTCTCCGGCGCCCCGGGTCGCCTCGCCGGCCCCCGGCCCCACGGATGTACCGGGGACATCCGCGCAGGTAGCGTCCGGGTATGGACAGCGGATACGACACCCGGGGCGCCGGAATCACCGTGCGGCGGGCGCTGGAGCTGCCCGGGCTGCGCAGCGGGCTGCCCGAGGTCGTGGCGGGCGCCGACCGGTTGCAGCGCACGGTGCGCTGGGTGCACGCGGGTGAGGTGCCCAACATCGCCTCGCTGCTCAAGGGTGGCGAACTGCTGCTGACCACCGGCTACGGACTCGGCCACCGCCCGGCCGACCAGCGCGCGTTCGTGCGCACGCTGGCCGAGCGGGGCATCGCGGCCCTCGTGGTGGAGCTGGGCCCGCGCTTCACCCGGCTGCCCGCCGCCCTCGTCGACACGGCCCGGGCGGCGGGGCTGCCCCTGGTCCAGCTGCACCGCGAGGTGCCGTTCGTGACGGTCACCGAGGAGATCCACACCGAGATCGTCAACGGGCACTACGCGCTGCTGCAGCGTGCGGAGGAGGTGCACCGCCGGTGCACCGAGGCGCTGCTGGGCGGCGGCGGGGTCCCCCGGGTCCTGGAGATCCTGGCCGGGTTCACCGGCAACCCGGTCTTCCTGGAGACGACGGACGGACAGCTGCTGTACGCGGCCGGGGAGGGCCCCGAGGGCGCGGATCCGCTCCAGGTGTGGGAGGGGCTGCGGGACCGGCACCAGGACGACCCACCGGCCGGTTCGGCCCTGGTGGACGTGCCCGGTGGCGGCCCCGGCAGCGGCGGCGTACGGGCCCGGCTGGTGCTGCTGCCGGTCCGGAACGCGCCGGCCCCGGTGCACCGCATGGCGGCCGAGCGGACCGCGGGCATCCTCGCCGTGGTGCTGATGCAGGCCCGCCAGGAGGAGGAGCTGGCGGCGCGGGGACGCGGGGACTTCCTCACCGATCTCGCCGAGGGCCGTGTCACCGCCCAGGACGCGCCCGCGCAGGCGCGCGTGCTGGGCTTCAAGCCGGGCACCGGCCCGCTGCTGCCGGTGGTGATGCGCCTCGGTGACGCCCTGTCCCCGCAGGGGGGAGGCTGGGCGGTGCTGGCCCGCGCGGTGGCCGAGGAACTGGCCTCGCTCGGCGTGCCCGTCCTGCTGGGCGTGCGGCCGGTCGAGGGGCGGGTGCCGCTGCTGCTCGGGCTGCGCTCGGAGGCGGAGCGCCCGGCGATCGCGGACCGGGTGGCCGCGGTGCTGCGGGCCGGGGTGGAGCGGGCGGGCATGCTGCGGCCGGGGACCCGGCCGCCCGTCGTGGTGGTCGGGCCGGCCGGCGGCTGGGCGGCGGCGTCGGCGGGGCTGCGGCACGCGGCGGAGACGGCGGCCGCGGCGCAGGGCCTGCCGGACCGCCCCTGGTACGACGCCCGCCGGCTGGACATCGACCTGCTGCTGTGGCGGCTGCGCGACCATCCGGACCTGGCGGCGTTCGTGGACCGCGCGATCGGCCCCCTCCTGGACCACGACCGCCGCTCCAGACCTTTGCTGCTGCCCACCTTGGAGACGTATCTGGCTCACGCGGGCCGCAAGGCGGAGACGGCCCGCGAACTGCATCTGAACCGGCAGACGCTCTACAACCGGCTCGCCCGCATCGGCGAGTTGCTGGGCACCGACCTCGACGACCCGCAGACGGTACTGGCGTTGAGCCTGGCCCTGCGGGCCCGGCGGCACGTGCCCTGACCGGGCGGCACGTGTCCCGCGTCCGGCGTCAGATCAGCGGCCGGGGCCGGGTCAACTCGTCGTACACGCTGAGCACTTGGGCGACCGTCTCGTCCTCGGTCGGCCAGGTCGCCGCCTGCCGCGCGCCCCGCTCCTTGAGCAACTCCCTGCGGTCGGGGTCGTCCAGCAGCCGTACGACGGCGTCGGCGAGCGCCCGCGCGTTGCCGTACGGGACGAGTTCGGCGGCGTCGCCGACGAGTTCGGGGATGCCGCCGGCGTCGGTCGCGACGAGCGGCACGCGCGCGTGGAGGGCCTCCTGGGCGAACGGGGAGCGCGCCTCCCACCTGCTGGGCAGCAGTGCGAGGTCGGCGGCGGCGAGCAGATCGGGGACGTCGTCGCGCCGGCCGATGAGCCGGACCGGCAGCTCCTCGTCCTCGATCCGCCGCTGGAGTTCACCGCGCAGCGGCCCCTCCCCCGCGACGACGACCAGCGGCACGGGGTCGAGGCGGCTCCACGCGTGCGCGGCGTCCAGCAGGGTGCTGTACCCCCGGTGCCGTTCGAGGGAGCCGACGGCGATGAGCAACGGGCGTCCCATGGCGCCGAGTTCGGCCCGGACCTTGGGCCGCAGCCGGTCGGGGTCCTCCGGCCCCGGGGGCGTGCGCGTCCCGGGAAGCGGCACCGCGGCCAGCCGCGCGTCCCGCGCTCCCGTGCGGCGGGCCCGGTCGACGAGGGCGGAGGTCGTCCCGAGCACCACGGTGGCCGCCTTGACGACCCGCCGCTCCAGCACCCGCAGGAAGTGCGCGCGCGGACCGTCGGCGCGCGCCCGGTCGTGCCAGGTCACGACGAGCGGGGTGTGCCGTCCGCTGAGGGCGAGCACCGTGCGGAAGGAGGCGTGCAGCCCGTGCGCGTGCACCAGGTCGGCGTTCGTACAGGCCGCCCGCAGCGCGGCCACCGCTCCCGGGTCGCTGCTGCGCGGCACGTGCACGTGGTCGGCGCCGACGCCCGTGAAGCCGTAGGTGTGATCCGCCTCGGCGGGGGCGCACACCGTGACCCGCACGCCCCGCGCGACGAGCCCCGCGGCCAGCGAGCGCACATGGGCGCCGCTGGCGGCGTTGCCACCGCCCAGCACCTGCACGGTGCGCAACGGCGACCGGCCGTGCGGCGAGTGGCTGCTCACGGGGGTCACGTGGCCGGGCTCCTGGTTCGGGTCGAACGGTCACGAAGAACGTACAGAAGGATCGTGCGGAGGGGGTGTACCGCGCGGTTCCCTACGCGTACTCCGTCAAGGATGCCAGGACGTACGGGGGTTCCGGGAACGACGGGAGCACGGG
>NZ_JAPSKQ010000226.1:5136-8104 GCF_031181555.1 Streptomyces sp.
GCGAGTCCGGAAGAGCCGGTCCCGCGGGACCGGTCGGTCATCCCGTCAGGCTGCGCGCCCGCACCGCGCCCCCGGCGGCGGGCCGGGAAGCCGCGTCTTCACCCGCACGTCCTCGGCTACACGTCCGCCCGAGCCGTCGCCAGCAGTTCCTCCGCGTGCGCGCGGGCGGTCTCCGAGTTCTCCTGGCCCGCGAGCATCCGGGACAACTCCCGGATCCGCTCCTCGCCTTCGAGCACCTTCACGCCGGACCGGGTGACCGACCCGTCGCTGGTCTTCTCGACCAGGAGCTGCCGGTCGGCGAACGCGGCCACCTGGGGCAGGTGCGTGACGACGACGACCTGCGCCGTCTTCGCCAGCCGGGCGAGCCGGCGCCCGATCTCCACCGCCGCCTTGCCGCCGACACCGGCGTCGACCTCGTCGAAGAGATACGTCGGCACGGGATCCGTGCCCGCGAACACGACCTCCACGGCCAGCATCACGCGCGACAGCTCACCGCCGGACGCCCCCTTGGCGATGGGCCGGGGCGGCGCCCCGGGGTGCGGGGCCAGCAGCAGTTCGACCTCGTCCACGCCGGACGGGCCGTAGGCGACCGTGCGCCCGCCGACCTCGACGCCCTCGGGGTCCTCGGTCTGCCGGATGTCGAACGACACGCGCGCGTGCGGCATGGCGAGCGAGGCCAGCTCGGCGGTCACGGCCGCCGCGAACCGCTCCGCCGCCTCCGTCCGCGCGTCCGTCAGCTCCTGGGCCAGCGCGCCCAGTCGGGCGCGCAGCTCGTCCCGCTCGGCGGTGAGTTCCGCGATCCGCTCGTCGTCGCTGTCCAGTTCGGTCAGCCGCGCGGCACTCTGCTCGGCCCAGGCCAGCACGGCCGCGATGTCCTCGCCGTACTTCCGGGTCAGCCCGGTGAGCGCGGCCCGCCGCTCCTCGACCGCGGCCAGCCGCAGCGGGTCGGCGTCCAGGTCGTCGGCGTACCCCGCCAGCTCCCCGGCGACGTCGCGCAGCAGGATGCCGATCTCCCCGATCCGGTCGGTGAGCGCGGCCAGCGCCGGGTCGTGGGCCCGTACGGCCTCCAGGGCCCGCTGGGCGCCCGCGACGAGCGTCCCGGCGTCGACGCCCTCGGGATCCTCCGGGTCGCCCGCGAGAGCGGCGTGCGCGACCGCCGCGGCCGACGCCAGCGCCTCGGCGTGCCCGAGCCGCTCGGCCTCCTCCGCCAGTTCCGTGTCCTC
The DNA here is from genome assembly GCF_031181555.1 of Streptomyces sp. Taxonomy (GTDB): domain Bacteria; phylum Actinomycetota; class Actinomycetes; order Streptomycetales; family Streptomycetaceae; genus Streptomyces; species Streptomyces fimbriatus. The sequence continues at coordinate 6,360 of NZ_JAPSKQ010000226.1, forward strand.
ACCCGCGCGCGGCTCCACGGCGGCGATCTCCTCGAGCCCGAAGCGCAGCATGTCGGCCTCCTGGGCCCGCTCACGCGCGCGCGTGGTGATCTGTTCGAGCTCCGCGGTGACGGCCCGCAGCCGTTTGTACGCCTCGGTGTACTTGCCGAGGGGCACGGCGACCGCGTACCCCGCGTACCGGTCGAGCGCCTGCCGCTGCCGGGACAGCTTCAGCAGCCCCTGCTGGTCGGTCTGCCCGTGCACGGCCACCAGGTCGTCGGCGAGCTCGGCGAGCAGCCCCACGGGCACGCTCCGCCCGCCCAGGTGCGCCCGTGAGCGCCCCTCGGCGGAAACGGTGCGGCTGATCAGCAGCGTCCCGTCGTCGAGCTCGGCCCCGGCCTCCTCGGCCCGTACGACGGCCGCGGAGTCCCGGGGCACGGCGATCCGCCCCTCCACGACCGCGTTCTTGGCGCCGATCCGCACCAGGGCCGCATCCGCCCGTCCACCCAGCAGCAGGCCGAGGCTGGTGACCACCATGGTCTTGCCCGCGCCCGTCTCGCCGGTGACGGCGGTGAAGCCGGGCGACAGCTCGACGACAGCGTCGTCGATGACCCCGAGCGACCGTATCCGCATCTCCTCAAGCACGCACCCGACCATACGAGGTTTCGCACGTGGTGTGCGACGCCGCCCCACCCATCCGGCATCGCGGCAGGCCGTGACCCGCCGACGGATTCACTCGTGGAACGGGTGTTCCCCGCTGCTGCGGGGATCCGGGGCGCCGCGCCGTGCCTAGTGCGGTGCCCCGCGCCACCCGGAGACGGGCAGCGCGAACTTCGCCACCAGCCGGTCCGTGAACGAGGCGTGGTGCAGCCGGGCCAGCCGCACCGGCACGGCTCCGCGCCGCACCTCCACCCGGGCGCCGGGCGGCAGCTCCACCGTGCGCCGTCCGTCGCACCACAGCACGCCCGGCGGGACGTGCGGCAGCACCTCCACCGCCAGCACGGAGTCCGGCGAGGTCACCAGCGGCTTGGCGAACAGCGCGTGCGCCGAGATCGGCACCATCAGCAGCGCCTCGACCTCGGGCCACACCACGGGACCGCCCGCGGAGAACGCGTAGGCGGTCGAACCGGTCGGGGTGGCGCACACGATCCCGTCGCAGCCGAACCCGGTGACCGGCCGCCCGTCGATCTCCAGCACGACCTCCAGCATCCGCTCGGCGGACACCTTCTGCACGGCCGCCTCGTTCAGCGCCCAGTCCGTGTGCACGACGTCGCCGTTGCGGTGCACGACGACGTCGACGGTCATGCGCTCCTCGACCTCGTACGCCCTGCTCACCACACGGTCGACCACCTTGTCGAGGTCGTCCCGCTCGGCCTCGGCCAGGAACCCGACCCGCCCGAGGTTGACGCCGAGCATGGGCACCCCGGAGGCACGGGCGAACTCGGCGCCGCGCAGCAGCGTGCCGTCACCACCGAGCACGATCAGCAGCTCGCAGCCGTCCAGGCACTGCGGGGTGGCCTCCTTGGCGGTCTCCACCTCGTCCGGCAGCGGCAGGTCGCGCGCCTCGGCCTCCAGCACCCGCACCCCGAGCCCGGAGCGCAGCAGCCCTTTGACCACGAGTTCGGCGCTGCGAATGGCCGCGGGCCGCCCGGTGTGGGCCAGCAGGAAAACAGTACGAGCTCGGTTCTGTGTCAACGCGGCCCCTCCGCCACTGCACGGTCAACGTCGGCCGGGTCCAGTTCCGGAGCCCCGGCCCGCAGCCACAG
>NZ_JAPSKQ010000227.1 GCF_031181555.1 Streptomyces sp.
CGAGCTCTCCTGCAACGCCCCGGGCGCCCGCACGGACCTGGCCGGCGCCCCGGAGGACCGCAACACCGAGCTGCTGCTGAAGAAGGGCTGAAACCGGGCCAACCACCGCGGCCGGCGGCAACCCCGCGGGGGGCTGCCGCGGTCCTCCTGCCCGGACCACAGACGAGGAACAGCAGGGGGAGACATGGGAACGCATGCGCGTACGGCGACGACTGCGGCGGTGGCGGTGATCCTGTCGGCGGCCCTGGCGCTCCCCGCCGCGGCGGCGCCTCCCGCCGGGTCCGGCGGTCACGACGCGACCCGCAGGGCGGTGGAGGCGGCCGTCGAGGACGGCGTACCCGGGGTGACGGCGACGGTTCGGGACGGGCGGGGCACCTGGTCGGTGACGGCGGGTGTGGGCGACATGCGGACGGGGGAGCCGCGTTCGGCACGGGACCGCTACCGCGTGGGCAGCGTCACCAAGACGTTCGTCGCCACCGTGCTGCTGCAACTGGAGGCGGAGGGCCGACTGTCCCTCGACGACACGGTGGACCGGTGGCTGCCAGGACTGGTCGACGGCCATGGCCACGACGGGCGCCGGATCACCCTCCGGCAACTGCTCAACCACACCAGTGGCGTCTACAACTTCCTCGCCGATCCCGCCTTCCGGCGGACGTACCTGAGCGAGGAGGGTTTCCTCCGGCACCGCTACGACACCGCGAAGCCCGAGGCCCTGGTCGCCGTCGCCATGACCCATGAACCGGACTTCGCGCCGGGCACGTCCTGGAAGTACTCCAACACCAACTACACGCTGGCCGCCATGGTGATCGAGAAGGCCACCGGCCGCTGGTACGGCGAGGAGATCCGCCGCCGCATCATCGTCCCCCTGCGCCTGCGGGCCACCTCGGTCCCCGGGACCCGCGTCACGGTGCCGCCTCCCGGCAGCCGTGCCTACGCCAGGCTGGGGACGAGCGCGACCGCACCGATCCACGACGTCACGGAGCTGAACCCCTCGCTGGCCTACGGATCGGGGGAGATCGTCTCCGACTCCGCCGACCTGAACCGCTTCTACACGGCGCTGTTGCGCGGGAGACTGCTCCCGCCGGAGCAGCTGAAGGACATGAAGACCACGGTGAAGGTCGAAGCCGTGCCGAACGCCGGTTACGGCCTCGGTCTCATCGACCGGGAGCTCTCCTGCGGCGTCCACGTCTGGGGCCACAGCGGCGACATCCTCGGATCCCTCACCGAGGCCGTGACGACGGCCGACGGCCGCCACTCGCTCGCCTTCAACTTCAACGGCACCTGGGCGGGTGACACCGACACCGTCATCGAGGCCGAGTACTGCGGCACCTAGCGCCGCGCCGGTCCGCATGCGGAGGGGCCGCCGCGGCGCGGCACTACCGGGGCAGCACCACGACGTACGCCGCCGGATCGCGGTCGGCCGAGGCCATCAGGGCCGTGCGGACCACCGCCGCCTGCTGCTCCATCGCGTCGCGCAGCCCCCGCGGGCTGATGTGGACGACCGTGATGCCGAGACGCTCCAGGTGCTCGCGCTTGCGGGCGTACTCCGACCACTGGGCGTCGTCGGCGGGCCGCCCGCCCGGGCGCGGCGCCCGGGTGTCCAGTTCCAGCGCCACCGCGTGCTCCGGCCAGTACGCGTCCAGGCCACCGAGGTGGGGGCCGCCCGGCAGCCGCAGGTCGACGTTCCACACCGGGTCCGGCAGGCCGTGGTCGCGCACCATCCGGTACAGCCGGGACTCCGCCATCGCCCGGCCCTCGGCCAGCAGCGAGTCCACCGCGCCCACCACGTGCGGCCGGTTCAGCAGCCGCGCCTGGGTCAGCTCCCGCACCACCGCGGCCGGTTCGCAGTGGCCGCCCCGCACCGCCTCCGTCAGCAGCAGGCGCACCGTGTCCGCGTCCCTGAGCCCCGCCACCGCGTCGGCCAGCGCGCGCGGGACCGGCGCCACCGGGACGGGGGCGCTCCCGGCTCGAACGGAGTCGAGAGCCCGGGGGACGGTGATCCGCACCGGCGTGGGCAGGTCGGGGGTGCGCACGATGCGGGCGCAGCCCGTCGAGCGCAGCCGGCGCAGGCGCGGGACCAGGACGTCGAAGGTGTCCAGCGACGACAGCGGGGGAGCGGAGGAGAAGCCGTGCAGGGCCAGCGCGGCCAGCCCGGTGATCATCGCCTCCCCGTAGGGCGGCACGGGTGGCGCGTCCGCGCCGGGCTGGACGGGGACGCTCACGGTCCGCTCCCGCGCCGTGTACATCAGCACCGCGTGCAGCCGCTCCTCGCTGGTCGGCGGGCCGGGGTGGAGCAGGACGACTCCGGGCAGGAGCTGCTGCCAGGGGCCGCCGGGGCGGCACTGCTCGGTGGTCTCCGCGGCCGACACGCCGTGCGCGCGGAGCTGTGCGGTGGTCAGCACGCGGCGGCCGCCGTCGGCGAGGTGGTGCAGGGGGCGGGGGGAGAGCGGGGTGTTGTGGTTCATGCCCGGCAACTTCCCGCCTCGGGCGCCTCTCCGAACCCCTGTTACACATCCGTCGACAAACAAGGACAAGGCCGCACTAAAGGACGCATGTTCGGATACCGAAAACCCCTGGTCCGTTCGGGTGGGGACCAGGGGTTACGGCCGTCATGCCCGCGTTCGGTAACGGATGCGGGCGGCTCGTCACGGGGGAGGGCCCGGGGGCCGTCCCGTCACGGAGGAGGGCACGGAGACCGTCCCGTCACGGGGAAGGCCCGGGGACGGGACGGGGACGGGCCGGGGCCGGATCAGCCCGCCGCCGCGTCGCACGCCTGCCCGCGCAGCGCCCGCGCCAGGTCGTCCCGGGACTCCAGGACCAGCCGGCGCAGCGCCGGGGCCGCGTCCTCGTGGGCCGCGAGCCACGCGTCCGTCGCGTCCAGCGTCGCCTGCGAGTCCTGCAGCGCGGGGAACAGGCCCCGCACCACGTCCATGCCGATCTGGATCGACCGCTCGGTCCACACCCGCTCGATCACCGCGAAGTACTTCTCCGCGTACGGCGCGAGCAGCTCCCGCTGCGAGGCCCGGGCGAAGCCCGAGATGGTCGCCTCCACCAGCGCGTTGGACAGCGCGTCCGACTCCACGACCTGCGCCCAGCACTGCGCCTTGACCTCCGCCGACGGGCGGGCGGCCAGACAGCGGACCTGGTGCCGCTTGCCGGAGGCGGTGTCGTCCCGGGCCAGCTCCTCGGCCAGGGCCTTCTCGTCCGCGACCCCGTGCGCGGCCAGCGGCTCCAGGAACGCCCAGCGCAGCTCCTGGTCGACGTCGAGGCCCTCGACCGCCGCCGTGCCGGACAGCAGGTCCTGGAGCAGCTGGAGGTCGCCCGGCGCGGAGGCCACCCGGGCGAAGAAGCGCGCCCACGCCAGCTGCTGCTCGCCGCCCGGCTCGGCCCCCTCCAGCTCACGCCGGGCGCCCTCGGCGAGCAGGGCCCCGCCGGTCTCCCGCCAGGCGGGCGCGGCGTAGTGCACCAGCGCCGACTCGGCCCAGGCGTGCAGCATCTGGAGCACGCCGATGTCGGACTCGCGCCCGGCGAAGCGCAGCACCAGGTCCACGAAGTGCCGTGCGGGCAGCAGCGCGTCCCGGGTCATGTTCCACAGCGCCGACCAGCACAGGGCGCGCGCGAGGGGGTCGGTCAGCGCGCCCAGGTGCTCGCGCAGCGTGGCCAGCGAGGTCTCGTCGAAGCGGATCTTGCAGTACGTCAGGTCGTCGTCGTTGACCAGCACCAGCTCCGGCGCCTCGGCCCCGGCCAGCTCCGCCACGACCGTACGGGCGCCGTCGACGTCCGCCTCGGCGCGCGCGTACCGCTCCAGCGCGCCGTCGCCGCTGCGCCGGTACAGGCCCACCGCCACCCGGTGCGGGCGCAGTTCGGGATGCGACTCGGCGGCCTCCTGCACGATCGCCAGCTCGTCGACCCGGCCCTCGGCACCGAGCAGCACCTGCGGGGTGAGGGAGTTGACGCCGGCCGTCTGCAGCCACGCCCGCGACCAGGCGGTCATGTCCCGGCCGCTGGTCTCCTCGAGGACCGACAGCAGGTCACCGAGGCGGGTGTTGCCGTACGCGTGGCGCTTGAAGTAGCGCCGGGCACCCTCCAGGAACGCGTCCTGGCCGACGTACGCCACCAGCTGCTTGAGCACCGAGGCGCCCTTGGCGTAGGTGATGCCGTCGAAGTTCAGCTTGGCGTCCTGCAGGTCGCGGATGTCCGCGGTGATCGGGTGCGTGGAGGGCAGCTGGTCCGCGCGGTAGGCCCAGGCCTTGCGGCGGTTGGCGAAGGTGATCCAGCCGTCGGTGAAGCGGGTCGCGCCGACCAGCGAGAACGTGCCCATGAAGTCCGCGAAGGACTCCTTCAGCCACAGGTCGTCCCACCACTCCATGGTGACCAGGTCGCCGAACCACATGTGCGCCATCTCGTGCAGGATCACGTTGGCGCGGCTCTCGTAGGAGGCGCGGGTGACCTTGCCGCGGAAGATGAACTCCTCGCGGAAGGTGACCAGTCCCGGGTTCTCCATCGCGCCGAGGTTGTACTCGGGCACGAACGCCTGGTCGTACTTGCCGAACGGGTACGGGTAGTCGACGTGGTCGTGGAAGAAGTCCAGGCCCTGCTTGGTCACCAGGAACACGTCGTCGGCGTCGAAGTGCGGCGCGAGACCCTTGCGGCACATCGCGCCGAGCGGGATCTCCAGGGTCGAACCGTCCGGGAACGTCCGGGTGTAGGTGTCGGTGACGTAGTGGTACGGGCCCGCCACCACGCACGTGATGTACGTCGAGATCGGCTTGGTCTCCGCGAACCGCCAGACGCCGTCGGCGAGTTCACCGGTGCCGTTGCTCCACACCGTCCAGCCCTCGGGCGCCCGCACCTCGAAGCGGAACGGGGCCTTGAGGTCGGGCTGCTCGAAATTGGCGAAGACCCGACGGGAGTCGGCCGGCTCGTACTGGGTGTACAGGTACACCTCGCCGTCCTCGGGGTCGACGAAGCGGTGCATGCCCTCGCCGGTGCGGGAGTAGGCGCACCGGGCGTCGACGACGAGTTCGTTGTCGGCGGCGAGGTCCTCCAGCAGGATCCGGGTGCCGTCGAAGACCTCACCGGGGTCGAGGTCCCGCCCGTTGAGGGAGACGGCCGTCACGCTCGGCGCGATCAGGTCCGCGAAGCTGCTCGCGCCCGGCTCGGCGCAGCGGAACCGGACGGTGGTGACGGAGCGGAAGGTGCGGGGTCCGCCACCGTCGGCCTCGCCGATCGCCGACCGCAGGTCGAGGGACACCTCGTACCCGTCGACGGACAGCAGGGCGGCCCGCTCCCGGGCCTCGTCGCGGGTCAGATTCTCACCGGGCACGGGCGGCACTCCTCAGGCATCGTCGACAGGGATGATCAGGACCGATCCTGCCATGCGCCCCTGACGCGGGGCAGCCGGGAATGGCCGGGAGGAGGCGCGGTGTTCCCACGGCGAAACCCTTCCTTCACGAGGAGTGACATGTCGGACAAGTCTCCCGCCACGCCCGTCGACTTCTGGTTCGACCCGCTGTGCCCCTGGGCCTGGATGACCTCCCGCTGGATGCTGGAGGTGGAGAAGGTGCGGGACGTCAAGGTCCGCTGGCACGTGATGAGCCTCGCCGTCCTCAACGAGGACAAGCTCGACGAGCTCCCCGAGGAGTACCGCGAGATGCTCGAGACCAAGGCCTGGGGCCCGGTCCGGGTGGTCATCGCGGCCCGGCAGGAGCACGGCGCCGAGGTGCTCGGCGACCTCTACACCGCGCTCGGCACCCGCATCCACAACCACGGCGAGGGCCCGGAGAAGGAGACCGTCGCCGCCGCGCTGAAGGACGTCGGCCTGCCCGAGTCCCTCATGGAGCACTGGGACTCCACCCCGTACGAGCCCGAGCTGCGCGCCTCCCACAAGGAGGGCATCGACAAGGTCGGCCAGGACGTCGGCACCCCGGTCATCGCGGTCCCCGGCGCCGACGGCGAGCAGATCGCCTTCTTCGGCCCGGTCGTCACCCCCGCCCCCAAGGGCGAGGAGGCCGCCCGCCTGTGGGACGGCACCCTCGCGGTGGCCTCCGTCCCCGGCTTCTACGAGATCAAGCGCACGCGGACGAAGGAGCCGGACTTCGGCAACCTGTGACGGGTCAGTCCAGGACGGGGACCTTGATGGGCTCGGCGAAGGGCTTCTTGTTGAAGCCCGTGCGCAGGTTGCGGCACTGCTTGCCGGTGTCCGGGTCCAGCACGTTCTCGCAGAGCCAGAACTCGCCCACGCCGGACCGGCCCAGCCGTTCCTTCAGCCAGTCCTCCTCCTTCCGGTTCAGCTGACGGTGCTGCTGGTCCGCGCGGCAGGTCCAGCAGTAGTCCTTCATCGTCCTCTGTGTCGCCATTGCGACACTCTGGCCGGTACCGGCGCATACCGGAAGCCCCCGCGAGTCACGTCCCCGCGGGGGCTTCCCTTTTTCCGCCTGCCGGGTGAACGGTGAGAAGACGATCACGGGGCAGGACGCCTCACGGGGTGCTCCGGGTGCTCCGGACGCCCCGGCACGCTCAGGGGGCGAGCAGCAGGACGTCCGTGCGGGACGCGGCGGCCGCGTGACGCCTCGCCACGTCCTGCCAGTTCACGACCTGCCACATCGCCTCGACGAAGTCCGCCTTCTGGTTCCTGTACTGCAGGTAGAAGGCGTGCTCCCAGGCGTCGAAGACCAGGATCGGCGTCGCGCCCTGGCCGACGTTGCCCTGGTGGTCGTAGACCTGCTCGACGATCAGGCGCCCGCTCAGCGGCTCGTACGCCAGCACGCCCCAGCCGGACCCCTGGGTGGTCGCCGCCGCCTTGGACAGCTGCGCCTTGAAACCGGCGAAGGAGCCGAAGGACTCGGTGATGGCGTCGGCCAGCTCGCCCACGCCGTCCTGGGCCAGCGGCTCCCCGCCGCCCTCCTTCGGACCCGTCATGTTCTGCCAGTAGATCGAGTGCAGGATGTGCCCGGAGAGGTGGAACGCCAGGTTCTTCTCCAGCCCGTTGACCGAGCCCCACGCCTCCTTGTCCCGTGCCTCGGCGAGCTGCTCCAGCGTGTCGTTGGCGCCCTTCACATAGGCCGCGTGGTGCTTGTCGTGGTGCAGCTCGATGATCTCGGGGCTGATCACGGGGGCGAGCGCGGAGTAGTCGTACGGCAGGTCGGGCAGCGTGTAGACGGGCATGGCGGGGTCCCCTCCGAACCTCTTATTGCAACTAACTTGCAACTGCACGCTAGCAGCAGGAGAGGGCGGACGCGGGCCGGAGCGCGCGAAACGGCCCCCGCGTGTTCACGCGAGGGCCGTCACCGTGGGGGAGGAGGGGTCAGCTCCGGGCGCGCGCCCGCTGCCAGGCGTATCCCACCGCCGCCAGGACCAGCGTCATCGCGCCCGTCGAGTACAGCTGCACGCGCGTGTCCGGCTCCCGGGCCATGAGGACGAAGACCGCCGCCATGCCGGCCAGCGCCACCCACGTCAGCCACGGGAACGCCCACATCCGCACGGTCAGCCTCTCGGGGGCCTCCCGCTCCAGCCGGCGGCGCAGCCGCAGCTGCGAGACGGCGATGAAGATCCAGACGACCAGGATCACCGCGCCGATCATGTTCAGCAGCCAGGAGAACACGTCGTTCGGCCGCCAGTAGCTCAGCAGCACGCACAGGAAGCCGAAGGCGGAGGAGGCCAGCACGGCGACCCGCGGCACCCCGCCCGACACCCGGCCCAGGACCTTCGGGCCCTGCCCGCGCTCCACCAGCGAGTAGCCGATGCGCGAGGCGCCGTAGATGTTGGCGTTCATCGCGGACAGCAGCGCGACCAGCACCACGACGTTCATCAGCTGACCGGCGCCCGGGATGCCGAGGCGGTCCAGGGCGGCGACGTACGGGCCGTCCTCGACCACCGCCGGGGAGTCCCACGGGACCAGGGTGACGATGACCGCCATCGAGCCGATGTAGAACAGCGCGATCCGCCACATCGCCGTACGGACCGCGCTCGCCACGCCCTTGACCGGGTTCTCCGACTCGGCCGCCGCGATGGTCACCGTCTCCAGGCCGCCGTACGCGAAGACGGACGCGAGCAGGCCGATCA
>NZ_JAPSKQ010000228.1 GCF_031181555.1 Streptomyces sp.
CATCGACGCGGGCGTCAGCGCGATCGTCCAGCCCGGCGGATCCGTGCGCGACGACGAGGTGATCGCCGCCGCGCAGGCCGCCGGCGTGACGATGTTCTTCACCGGGGAGCGCCACTTCTTCCACTGAGCGCCGTCCTCGGACGCGCACGCGCCGGTGGCCTCGGGCCGCCGGCGCTGCGCGTTCATCCTCCGCGTCCCCTGCGCGCAACTCAGGCGGATTCCGGCTGCGGGGCGCCGCGAGGCCGCCTGCGACGTGTTCCGCCTGAGTTGTGCGCGCACCGCGGCGCCCGGTGCCTCCCGCAGCCACGTTCCGGAGGGGGTTGCGCCGCCGACTAAACCGCTTTAGGTTTGAACCGGTTTAGATCCGATTGGGAGCACGCGATGGCACAGACGCCTCCGCCGACGATCGCCGATGTGGCGCGCCGGGCCGGCGTGAGCAAAGGCCTGGTCTCCTTCGCGTTGAACGACCGTCCGGGAGTCGCGCCTGACACCCGCCGGCGGATCCTCGAAGCGGCAAGCGACCTGGGATGGACGCCCAACCTGCGCGCGCGCTCGCTGAGCACCGGCCGCTCCTTCGCGTGCGGACTCGTCGTCGGCCGAAGCACGGACGTCATCGCGGCCGACCCGTTCTTCCACTCGCTGATCGCGGGTCTGGAGGATGTCTTCGCGACGTCGGGTCAGGTCCTGGTCCTTGCTGTCGCGACACCGGGCCGGCAGGAGGCGGCGACGTACCGGAGTCTGGCCGGCGACCGCCGCGTCGACGGGGTCGTCCTCACGGACCTGCGAGCCGGCGACGAGCGGATCGCGCTGGTCCAGGGACTGGGGCTGGCCGCCGTCACTCTGGGCCGACCGGACGTGGACAGCCCTTTCTCCTCCGTCTCGGTCGACGACGGGGCGGGCATCCGCCGGGCCGTGGAGCACCTCGCGCGACTCGGGCATCGCCGTATCGCCCACGTGGCTGGGCCGTCCACCATGCTGCACGGTCAACGCCGGTCGGACGCGTTCTCGTCGAGCGCAGCCGAGGCCGGCCTCGAGCCGATCGTCGTGGCGACCGACTTCAGCGCCGCCGAGGGAGCCGAGGCGACCCGCCGGCTGCTCGCCGCCGAAGACCGCCCGACGGCGATCGTGTACTCGAACGACCACATGGCGGTGGCGGGCCTGGGTGTCGCTCAGCGTCTCGGGCTGCGGGTGCCCGACGACCTCTCCATCACCGGCTTCGACGACACCGACCTGGGCAGACACCTGCACCCGGCTCTCACCTCCGTCGCGACCGACGCGCGGGCGTGGGGCCGCGCGGCCGCGCAAGCGCTGCTGGACACCCTGTCGGGCGCGCCCGAATCGCACATCCATCTCGCCGAGCCGACCCTCGTCGTGCGCGAGTCCACGGGGCCCGCCCCCGACCACCCCCGCGGCTGACGCCGCGACCGAACAAGGAGCAGATAATGCGACGACGCATCATTCTCGCGGCAGCCGCCGCGGCCGGAGCTCTCACACTCACCGCATGCGGCGGAGGCGGAGGCGGCTCAGCGGGCGACGGCATGGACAGCCGCGGCGACATCACCATCTGGTACTCCAACAACGAGGCCGAGATCGCCTGGGGCGAGCAGATGGTGGAGGCGTGGAACGCCGAGCACCCGGATGAGCAGATCAAGGCGCAGGAGATCCCCGCGGGAGCATCCAGCGAAGAGGTCATCGGCGCCGCCATCACCGCCGGCAACGCGCCCTGCCTGATCTTCAACACCTCGCCCGCCGCGGTGCCCCAGTTCCAGAAGCAGGGGGGCCTGGTCAACCTGTCCGAGTTCGAAGACGGCGAGGACTACATCACGCAGCGCAGTGGCGACATCGCCGAGCAGTACCGCTCCGAGGACGGCGGCTTCTACCAGATGCCGTGGAAGTCCAATCCGGTGATGATCTTCTACAACAAGGCGATGTTCGCCCAGGCGGGCCTCGACCCCGAGAACCCGCCGCTCGGGACGTACGACGAGTTCCTCGCCACGGCGCGCACGCTCAAGCAGGCCGGAGTCGCGCAGTATGCGATCAACCCGGCTCCCACGAGCGAGTTCTTCCAGTCGTGGTTCGACTTCTACCCGCTGTACGCCGCTCAGACGGGTGGCACACTGCTTGTCGAAGACGGTGCGGCGACGTTCGACAGCGAGGACGGTCGGGCCGTCGCAGAGTTCTGGCGCACCCTCTACGAAGAGCAGCTCGCCGGCCAGGAGCAGTACCAAGGCGACGCGTTCGCCGACGGCTACGCCGCGATGGCGATCGTCGGGCCGTGGGCGATCTCGGTGTACGGCGAGGACGTCGACTGGGGCGCCGTTCCCGTGCCGACGCAGGACGGCACGGCTCCCGACGAGACATGGACCTTCAGTGACGCGAAGAACGTCGGCCTCTACACCGCGTGCGAGAACAAGGCCACCGCATGGGACGTCCTGAAGTTCGCCACCAGCGAGGAGCAGGACGGGATCTGGCTGGAGGAGACCGGGCAGATGCCGCTCCGCCAGAACCTGACCGACACCTACTCTGACTACTTCGAGGCCAATCCGGCGTATCAGCAGTTCGGCGACCAGGCATCGCGCACGGTCGAGGTGCCCAACGTGCAGAACTCGGTGGAGATCTGGCAGGCCTTCCGCGACGGCTATTCCGAGTCCGTGATCTTCGGCGAGGTCCCCGTCGACGAGTTCCTCAGCGACACCGCCGCCCGGATCGGCGAGCTCGCCGCGGGAAGCTGACATGACCACGGATGTCGCGGCCTCCGCGGGCCGGACCGGGGGCGACCCGGGCCGGCCCGCGGGCCCGGCCGCGGGAGGGGATGCCGCCACGTCCCGGCGGCGCAGGCGGATCCTCGGCGCCCAGCCTCTCGGCATCCTGTTCTCGGCGCCGTATCTCGCCTTCGTCGTCGTGGTGTTCGCATGGCCGATCGTCTTCGCGGTGTGGATGTCGTTCCAGGACTACTTCTTCGCCGCTCCCGGCGCCGAGGTCGACCGGCCGTTCGTCGGCTTCGACAACTACGTGACGGTGCTCACCGACCCTGACGTGTGGCAGGCGTTCGGCAACGTGGGGATCTTCCTCCTCATCAACGTCCCCCTCACCGTCATCCTCTCGATCGTGCTCGCCACGGCGCTTGACCGCATCGTCCACGCGCGCACGTTCTTCCGCGTGAGCTACTACCTGCCGTACGTGACGGCATCCGTCGCGGTGGTGTCGGTGTGGCTGTTCCTCTTCGCCCGCAACGGCCTGGTCAACAATGTGTTGGGACCGCTGGCACCGGACCCGTCGTGGCTCGTCAACAGCTCCCTCGCGATGCCGACCATCGCCCTCTTCGTCACGTGGAAGGGGCTGGGGTTCTACATCCTGCTCTACCTCGCCGCGCTGCAGAACGTCCCGAAGGAGCTGTACGAGTCGGTGGCGGTGGACGGCGGCGGCCGTGTTCGGCAGTTCTTCTCGGTGACGGTTCCGGGGGTGCGGCCGGCGACGCTCCTGGTCGTACTGCTGTCCACCATCACCGGGGCGAACCTCTTCACCGAGCCGTATCTGCTGACCGGCGGCGGTGGACCCAACGGGGCCTCGACATCCCCGGTGCTGCTGATCTACCAGCGCGGCATCGAGCAGGGGAACCCGGATGTCGCGGCCGCCATCGGCGTCATCCTCATCGTGTTCGTGCTGATCCTGGCGGCGATCCAACGCAAGCTCGTGGGAGGCGACGAGTCATGAGACGAGCCCTCGGCAGCAAGGTCGCGCTGTACGTCGTGCTGAGCCTCGGCGCCATCGCATTCCTGTTCCCCTTCTACTACATGGTCGTCGGGTCGCTGCAGACCGACGTCGATCCGACGCCCGCGGGGGCGTTCCCCGACCCGGCGAATCTCACCGGCGACAATTACGCCGCCATCAACGAGCGGATCAACCTGCTCCAGGGACTGCTGAACTCCGGCATCTTCACCGGCGGCGTGCTGCTGGGCACCGTCGTCTTCGGGGTGCTGGCCGGCTATGCGCTCGCCGTGCTGCAGTGGCGTGGCCGCAGCGCGACATTCGCGCTGGCGCTGCTGGTGCAGGTGATCCCCTTCCAGCTGCTGATGATCCCCCTGTACGTGATGATCGCGCGGGACTACGGACTGTCGGACACCTACATGGGGATGATCCTGCCGTTCTTCATCAATTCCACCGCGGTGATCATCTTCCGGCAGTACTTCCTGCAGCTGCCGCCGGACCTGTTCTCCGCGGCACGCATCGATGGTGCCGGCGAGTTCCGACTGCTGTGGAGCGTCGCCCTGCCACTGGTGCGCCCTGCGCTTCTCACGGCCGTGCTGCTGACCTTCATCGGTCCGTGGAACGAATTCCTGTGGCCCTTCCTCATCACGAAGGAGGCCTCGATGCAGCCGCTCGCGGTGTCACTGGCGAACTTCATCTCGAACATCGCCGCATCCACCTCGAACCCCTTCGGCGCGATGATGGCCGGCGCGGTCGTGCTCGCGGTCCCCGCCGTGACGCTGTTCATCGTGTTCCAGCGGTACTTCACGACCAACGACCTCGGATCCGGAGTGAAAGGATGACCATGCCCGAGATCCCCTACCGACTGCGCCGTGTCGGCGTCGTCATGACGCCCCAGCCCGGCGACCCCCTCGAGGCCGAGGGGGTGCTCAATCCAGCCTCCGGGCGCGGACCGGACGGGGAGCTGTATCTGCTCCCGCGCTTGGTCGCCGAGGGCAACGTCTCGCGCGTGGGGCTTGCCCGGGTGGTCGTGGAGGAGGGGATCCCGACCGGCGTCGAGCGCGAGGGCGTCGTGCTGGAGCCCGACCGCGGCTGGGAGCGCGGCGTGGGGAACGCCGGTGTCGAGGATCCCAGAACGACGTGGATCGACACACTTGGACTCCATGTCATGACGTACGTGGCATACGGGCCTCTGGGACCGCGCACCGCCCTCGCCGTCTCCGAGGACCTCCGCGAGTGGCGCCGACTGGGCCCGGTGCTGTTCCGTTACGAGGACGAGCTCGACATGGACCTCAACCTGTTCCACAACAAGGACACGGTGTTCTTCCCCGAGCCGGTCACGGCGCCCGACGGCGTCGAGGCGCTCGCGGTGCTGCACCGCCCGATGTGGGACCTCGGCGAAACCAAGCCCGGTCAGGGCGTGCGGCTGCCGGCGGGCGTGACCGATGCGCGCCAGTCGATCTGGATCAGCTACGTGCCGCTGGACGCGGTGCGCGACGACATCCGCAACCTCGTCCTGTGGGAGCAGCATCGCTTCGTCGCCGGCCCCGCGTTCGCGTTCGAGGAGGTCAAGATCGGCGGCGGCCCGCCGCCGCTGCGCGTCCCCGAGGGCTGGCTGGTGCTGCACCACGGTGTCACGGGCGTGATCGACAGCGCGTTCGCGCAGCAGCAGCGCGTCAACTACGCCGCCGGCGCCCTGCTCCTGGACGCCGCGGATCCGAGCACCGTGCTCGCGCGCACGCCCGAGCCCCTGCTCGCACCCGAGACCGACGACGAGCGCAGCGGGATCGTGCCCAACGTCGTCTTCCCCACGGCCATCGAGCAGATCGACGGACGTCTGTTCGTCTTCTACGGGATGGCCGACTCCAAGATCGGCGTCGCTCTCCTCGAGCGCACCGACGACACCGCCTGACACCGCGGCCGCCAGGCCGCACGACAGAAGGATCCGCATGTTTCCGCTCGCACGACGGGGTGCGCGCGTTCCGGCCGTGGCCGGAGCCGCACTCGCCCTCACCATCGGGCTGGCGGCGCCCGCGACGGCATCCGCTCAGGATGCTGCCGCGGGCACCGCCCCCGGTCGATCGGTCGCGGCTGTGCCGCTGACGAACCTCGCCCACCTGAACTTCCTCCTCGACCACGTGACGCCGCCACCGGGTATCGAGGGGCACACCACGTATCGACTGGCGGAGGAGCCGACGCTCGTCATGCCGTGGACGTACGCCGATGCGCGGGACGGCGGAACGTTCGAGCGGGTCGGCGGCGGCCCGCTCGACCCGGCGACGGGGCACTGGGGGCAGGGCGCGTTCAACGCCGACGACGTCTCCCGCGCCGCCGTCGTGTACGTGCGGCACTGGCAGCAGACCGGCGACGACGCCAGCAGGCAGACGGCGTACGAACTGCTGCGTGCGCTGGCGTACCTGCAGACCGCGGACGGTCCGAACGCCGGCAACGTCGTCCTCTGGATGCAGCCGGACGGCACGCTCAATCCGTCGGCGGAGCCCGTGGAGCTGCCCGACCCGTCCGACTCCGGGCCGAGCTACTGGCTCGCGCGCACGATCTGGGCGTTCGGTGAAGGGTACGCGGCCTTCGCGGACGCCGATCCGGACTTCGCGGGCTTCCTCGAAGACCGCCTCGCGCTCGCCGTCGACGCCATCGACCGTCAGGTGCTGACGCGCTACGGGGAGTGGACCGAGAGCGACGGGATGCGCGTGCCGGCCTGGCTGATCGTCGACGGCGCGGATGCGTCGGCCGAGGCTGTCCTGGGCCTCGCCGCCCGGGTAACGGCCCGCCCGGACGACGAGGGGGCGACGGAAGCCCTTCGCATGCTCGCCGAGGGCATCGCCGCGATGTCCGCCGGCGACGTCCAGTCGTGGCCGTACGGCGCCATCCTGCCGTGGGCGCAGTCGCGCAGCATGTGGCATGCGTGGGCGTCGCAGATGCCGGCTGCGCTGGCCGCAGCATCGGTCGCCCTGGACGAGCCGGCGCTTGCCGAACCCGCGGTGGAGGACGCCGCGGTGTTCACGCCGACGCTGCTGACCGCCGGGGGCCCCGACAACGGATGGTTCCCCAGCCCGACGGACAGGGTGCAGATCGCCTACGGCGCAGACTCCCGCGTCCAGTCGCTGCTGGCGGTCGCCGATGCCTCGGGGTCGCAGGGGTTCGAAGATCTGGCGGCGATGCAGGCGGCGTGGTACTTCGGGGCGAACCGCTCCGGAGCGGTGATGTACGACCCGGGCACCGGGGTCACCTACGACGGGCTGCAGCCGGACGGCTCGGTGAACCGCAACAGCGGCGCCGAGAGCACCATCCACGGCCTGCTCACGATGCTCGCACTGGACGCGCGTCCCGGCCTCGGCGAGCGTGCCACGTCGGTCGCGACCATCGCCGAGCGCGATGGCCTCCGCGTGGCGGAAGCCGAGACGGCGGCCGAGACCGACGGCACGGTGTCGACTCCGACGTCGTGGACGGGGGAGTCGAGCTGGTCGGGCGACGCCCTCACGCTGGCGCGCGGCGAGCACGCAGTGTTCGACCTCGGTGAGGACGACACGCGCCGGTGGATCGAGCCGGTCGTGTGGACCGATCCCGGCGCGACGAGCTCGTCGCTGTGGACGGCGGAACGGATGCCGCTCGGACTCCTGCGGGCGCACGGCCCGGACCAGGGCATCTCGCCGGCTCCGGGCGTGCTGCTGCCGTGGTCGCTGCAAGCGCCGGTGCTCGCGAACCGGGAACGCGTGCGCGTCGACGTGACGTCGGGCTCGCTCATGCTGGACGCCCTCCTCGTCCGGCCGGTCGAGTCGCGTCTCGTTCTCACGGGCGAGGGCGGCACGACGCAGCTCGTCCACTCCAGCGCCGCGGTGCCGCAACCGGTCCGGGTCGGCACAGCGGGGGAGAAGACGACGCTCACGGTGTACGACGCCGGTGGTGACGTCGTCCATCGCCGGGACATCACCGGTGAGCGGCGCATCGTGCTCCCGAGCGGAGGGTTCGCGATCATCGTCGGGTGACGACGGCAGCGCCCGGCGCGCCGCTTCGCGCGTCGTGCGCATCCCTTTCGCATAACTCAGGCAGATCCGATCTCCGCGCTGCCCCCGGTGCCGGCGGCAACCGGTTCTGCCTGAGTTGCGCGCTGGCGACGGGGCGGCAACCGCAGCGCTGTGTCCGAAGTCCGCAGGCGTGAGGCGGCGACTCGCCCGCCCACAGCCGTGTCCGATTTCCGCGAGCGGACGTCGACGGGTCGTGTCAGGCTGGTGGCATGACCACGGCGATGACCTTCGAGGAGCGGTACCGCGCGATCGACTCGCGCGACCCGCGCTTCGACGGCCAGTTCGTCACCGCCGTGC